>NZ_JBIRXS010000001.1:517584-931553 GCF_044389235.1 Rhodococcus sp. NPDC019647
AGCGAAGGCGACGACCAAAGAGATTCGCGAGTGGGCGATCGGAGAGGGCCGTGAAGTGTCGCCCCGTGGTCGGATTTCGGCCGAGATCGAGCGAGCCTTCCATGACGCTCAGGCAAAAGCGGCGCCAGCAAGGAAGGTAGCCGCGAAATCGTCGGCCGCGAAGAAGACGGCCGCGAAGAAGACGGTCGCCAGGAAGGCACCGGCGGCGAAGAAGGTGGCTGCGAAGAAGGCTCCGGCGAAGAAGACGCCTGTGAAGAAGGTCGTCGCGGGGAAGGCTCCGGCGGAGGCGTCGGTCGTGAAGAAGTCGGTCGCGAAGGGGGCGGCCACGAGGTCGGCGGCTGTGGAGTCGGCTGCGGATGCGGCGGTTGCGGAGACGGCGGCCGTGAAGAAGAAGGTCGCGAGGAAGGCTCCCGCGACGACGTCTGGCGCGAAGACGGCGGCTGCGGAGTCGGCGGCCGTGAAGGAGGCTCCGGCGGCGGGCACCGCTCCGGCGAAGGCGACGACCAAGGAGATTCGCGAGTGGGCGACCGGGGAGGGCCGTAAAGTGTCCTTCCGTGGTCGGATTTCGGCCGCGATTGTGCGAGCATTCCATGACGCTGCGGCAAGGTTACCGCTCCCGCTCGGTTGAAACGGGTGGAGGGCCGCTATTGAGCGTGACCGGCCGACTCCTGTTGCCGCGGTATGCCTTCTGGGGTGATCCCATGTTCGGCACCGTGGAGGTCACCATCGAGGAGTTTGCGGAGTTACTCGAACCCCAAGTCCCTCACCGTGACCAGGATGCTACGCCGCACTGACGGTGCCTCTTGTGTGTGAGAGAAGGGAACCGCCATCCGCCGCCACGGTTCCTGTTTTCTTCGAGGGAGGCGGTTGCGCAGCCGTCGTGGATAGGGCTGATGGATGAGTCGATAGCGCCGGCTGTGAGGCCCTTGGGTGGCGGTAGGGGGTGATCGAGAAAAGACTGCAAGGACCTGTCCATGTACGGGCTCGAGGAGTCGGTGCAGGAGATGTCCCCGGCAACGCGGGGTGCTGACCGGGCGTGCAGTACAGGGTGACTACCGCTTGCGAAGGCAACCGGTGAGGGTGTGGGTCTCAGGGGGTGGGGATGTTGTGGGTGAGGGCGCGGGCGGCGAGTTGGGCGCGTTTGTGGTGTGGGGGAAGGTCGTCGATTTGGAATGTGATGAAGAGGGCCTGCAGGTGTGTTTTGACGGTTTCGATGCTCAGGTGCAGGGCGTCGGCGATCTGTTGGTTCGATGCGATGGGGTAGTCGCTGCCGTCGTAGAAGGGCCGGCACAGTTCGGTCAGGACGGTGTGTTGGGCGGGGGTGAGGTGCGGCGGTGTGCCGAGGGCGTCGCCGATATTGGTGATACCGCAGTCGGTTGCGGGCTGGCTGTGGTAGGTGAGAGTGCTGGCGCCGATCCGGATGACATCTCCGGGGTGCAGGGTGTGGCGTCCCCGAAGCCGGGTGCCGTTGACGATGGTGCCGTTGCGGGAGAGGCCTTTGTCGGTGACGGTCCAGTAGGTGCCGAGGTGTTCGACGGTGGCGTGCAGGCGGGAGATGTCCGGGTCCGATTGCAGTGACAGGTCGGCGTGGGTGGCGCGGCCGATGGTGATGGGGGAGCGGTCCGGGGTCAGGGGCATTTCGTGGGTGTGCCCGCGGTCGGTGTAGATCAGGGCCGGGTTCGTCACTGGTGGTGATCTTTCCGGAAGGCGCCCAGCGACGCGGGCGAGGTGGTGGGCGCCGGTGCCAGCATCTGCTCGACGGTGTGGAGCCACTGCCCGATCAGGAGTGCTGCGGCGATGCCGACGGCGAGGGCGAGGGGGCAGGCGAGGGGCAGCCACGCGGTGAGGATGTCGGCGAAGAACCCCGACAACACGGTCAGGACCAGCAGTGGGAAGACCACGGCGATCCACCGGGCTCGGGACAGTTGCTCGCGGTATTCGATCAGCGCGGTGCGGTGTTGATGTCGGGGGTCTGCGGTCGGCGGGTCATTGGAGGTGCTCGAGGTCATCGGTGTGCTTTCTCGGAGTCGGGGACGGGTCGCTACGTTTCGGTCTTGCCGGTGCTGTCCTTCCATCGTCGTGGACCGGGGCTACTCGGGTTAGCCACCCTCGGGTGGTGTGTGGCCACCCCCAGGAACGCTGCTGCATCTCTGCGTTTCCGGGTGTCGGTCAGGTTCGGAAGGCCGTGATCAAGCACCAGGCGGCGAGGAGGCCGCCGAGGCACAGGGCGATGATGCCGAGCATCCTCGCTCGCGACGACGCGGCGCGGGCGCCGTCGAGGTCACCGCTGTACCAGCGGGGGAACACTTTGAGTGCGTCGCTGAACGCGAAGAACGCGAGGGGCCAAAAGAACATCATCGCCGCGACGGCCCATCCACGTTCGAGGGTGGGGGCGGCGGGGGCGGCGGGGTGTGCGCTGTGGTCGGTTCGGGCTGGGTCATGGAGTTCTCCTAGGGAGTGTGGGTGGGGTGCGATTGCCCTGTCCACACTGGTCGACGCCGAACCCGACCCGCATCCCCTTCAGGGTGGTCCTTCGATCACCCCGTGCAGGTACCGCAATGCATTGGAACAAAGAGGGTTCCGGCTTGGAGGGGTGCAGTGATGTTCACCCTGATGGGGATGAGAGACCCCTGCCTCGACCGGCAATGTTGACGGCATCGAAAGCGTCACCCACTCAACTCACACCGGAGGAAATACCATGTTGAACACCACCAAGTCCGTCAAGACCACTGTCCGTGCCCTTCTCGTCAGCGCCGCCGCGGTGCCGATGCTCGTCCTCGGTGCGGGTGCCGCGTCCGCCGCCCCGTTCCCCTTCGATGTGCCGATCAATATCGGCTTCGAGAACAACCAGCAGGGCGGCACCGGCGGTGCCGGCAACGGCGGGGATGCCGGCAACGGCAACAACAACACCGGGGGAACCGGTACCGGCGGTGCGGGCGGCGACGTCGTCGGCGGCGGAATCAACATCGGTTTCGAGAATAATCAGAAGGGTGGCAACGGCGGTGCCGGCACCGGTGGCGACGCCGGCACCGGGAACGGCAATACCGGCGGCAACGGTACCGGTGGGGCCGGCGGCAGTGTCGGGAAGTAACGCGTCATGTCTTACAGGGTCACGCTCAGGGTGATCGTTGCGTCTGCCGCGGCGGCGGCGGTCGTTGCACTCGGGTGCGGGGTCGCCGCCTCGACGGACGGGCCGAACATCGCCCCGGCCGCCGTCCCCGGGGTTGCCGTCCCGGTCGGTCCGGGCGCCGCCGACTGCCAGCCGGGTGCGTCCGGGAGCGGCACCCGGGGTGGGGACGGCGGCGACTGCGCCGGCGGCTCGGCCGATGACGGTGTCGGCAACCGCGGCGGCAGCGCCGTGGGCGGTGACGGAGGCGATGTCGGATAGTGCTCGTGGGAGTGGACGGTACGGGCCTTCCCACCCGTTCATCACCCTCGACGATCGGTGCTCATCGGGCTGCTGCGCCCGGTGAGCACCGATCGTCACGCCCGACCGCGCCGGACAAGTCGGGGGCGTCGAGTGGGGTTCCGGAAGCCGGACACCGAGGTCGTCAACGCCAGGTTGGGAAGGGAAAAAACAAACATGTTGCCCCGAAACAAGTGTCACCGCCTTTCGAGGGCCGATGCCGAACCGAAGTTGACCGGGGCGGCCGGAGTCGTCGGCTGTTTGGCGGTGGGCGGCAGTTCTATCCTCAGATGATGGCGGAAGTTGAGCCTGGCGGGAACCCGGATCGGACCGATCCGCGGGGAAGCCCGGCCGGTCTGGTGGGGGCAGCTCATGGGAACTCGGCATCGAAAGCCGTCATGACCCGGCATCCGCGACCAGGTGCGGCGCGGTGCGGACATCGACGATCCGGTCGGTGGTGGCGGAGGAACGCTGTTCACCGAACCGGTGCGGGTGGGCAATCAGCGGGCCAATGGGTACGGCGGTGCACCGGACGACGAAATCTTTGTGCCGTCCGGGATGACGAGGGCCCGCTTCGCTGAAGTGCTCTGGACCAGGATCTCCGAAGCGGGGTACGGTCCCGACAATGCAGTGCGAGCCGCATGGACACGGGCCTTCGGACCTGGGATTTGATGTTCTTGCCGGTACCCGCTCTCGGTGACCGGAAGGAGGCTTCGGCGAGGTGAATACTGGGCATCGGTGGATTCGGTCCTGTCGATTGCAGAGGGGTTCGCTAAGCGCGACAGCGAGTCCCGTGACTCTGCCGTCGAACGTCGGTGCCGCGGGCTAGCGTCGAGTGGGTACCCGGCAGACGGAGGAGCAGCGATGAGCACGGTCACGACAAATCAACCACTCGGTACCCCCACCTGGATCGACCTGGGCATCCCGGATCTCGACCGGGCGATGGCGTTCTACGGGTCGGTATTCGGTTGGGAGTTCGACGTGGGTCCCGAGGAGTACGGCAGGTACACGATGTGTTTGCTCGGCGGCAAGAGGGTCGCCGCGCTGATGCCGAATCCCGACGAGAACGCGACCGAGTTCTGGTGGAACGTCTACCTGGCGACTGATGATCTCGATGCGACGGTCGCTCGCTCCGTTGCCGCGGGTGGCACGTTGCTGGTGGAGCCGATGGACATCGCCGACCAGGGTCGGATGGCGATGGTGCGGGATCCGTCCGGGGCGCAGTTCGGACTGTGGCAGGGGCGGGCACACGTGGGCTGCGAACTCGTGAACGAGCCGAACACGTTGTTGCGCAACGACTTGGTGACCCCGAATCCAGGCCCGGCGCGGGAGTTCTACGCAGCGGTGTTCGACTTCACCCTGGACGGGAACGACGACCTGCCCGGCGTGGACTTCACCTTTCTGCGCAGACCGGACGGGCACGAGATCGGTGGCGTCGTGGGCGACCCGGCCGCCTCGGAGTCCTCCTGGGGCACGCTCTTCCAGGTCGCCGACGCCGACGCGGTCGTCGCCGCGGCCCGGGCCGGCGGGGGTATCGCGGAGGATCCGACGGACATGCCGTACGGGCGGACCGCGGATATCACCGATCCGTTTGGTGCCACGTTCACGGTGGGTTCCCCGCTGCCGGGTGCACAGGGGTAGGCAACGGTCGGGCTACCCGGCCACGAGTGTGTGCGAGGTGGCGTCGAGGGTGATCTCGGGACGTCACCCTAAATGGCTTTGGCGTGGAATGTGGGCGTTCGGATAGCCTGGCGTCGGAGGGACCGGCGGCGGACGCGGAGCAGTCCAGGTACCGCCACGATGCGCGGGTGACGTGACGTGCGCGAGGCAGCAGCGCTGCTCCAGTACGGCCGGGCCGGTCGTGCGATGATCGCCCTACTCGAGATGACCGCGTTGTCCCTGTCTCGACCAACCACCGACGCCCTCGTCGAGGTGCCAATGGACACGTCAGAATCCGTGTAGGCGGTCAGTTCGCTCCGGTTTGGGCGGACAACGGTTTCTCCGGATCAGTGGACACGAGAATTCCGGGTCGGCGGCCACGAAACCGCTGAGTGACACGCTGGCGTAAATACCGGGCGAAGGTCCCGAGACCCAAGTGTGCGAGGGAAGTGATGGAGATCTTGGAAGCTTAAGACCTGACCCAGTGTGCGCATTCGGCGGCGCAGCTGGTTGGGCGCACGCTCGATCGACCCCTACCTCGGGAAGATCGAGGAGCTGGTGGAGGCCTGCCAGGGCCGGATCAGGGCGGACGTGCTGCACGACAAGCTGACGGCGATGGGCTACGACGGCACCGCCCGCACCACCCGCCGCGGGCCGCCGAGCTCGAGGCGACCTACCGGGCCGGGCACCGCGCCGAGAGTACGGCCTGGGGGGACCTCCCACACAGTGGGGGAGATCCCGGAGCCGGGAATGTGGCCGGGAGTTCGATTGCGGTGAGGGCCCACGGGTTGGCGGCCTGCGAACCCAACTGTTCTGCGCATGGAAGCGCTCCTAGTGGTGTGTCTCGCAAATAAATATGGATTGATTCGATAGAATCCGTGCATGAGGAATCCGGTACCCGCTTTGCAGATTTCCGATGGGCAGCGTGTTGTGCTCGAGTCGTTGGCGCGGTCGCAGACGGGTGCGCACCGGGAGGTGGTGCGGGCCAAGGCGCTGTTGATGGCGTCCGACGGTGTGGCCAACACGGCTATCGCGCAGGCGTTGTCGGTATCGCCGGGATCGGTGGCGAACTGGCGGACACGGTTTGCCGAGGATGGCATGGCGCGGTTGGGCGAGGTGCGCAAGGGTCGAGGTCGCAAGCCCTCGATCCCGCACCAGAAGATCGACGAGATCGTGGACCTGACGCAGAACTACCGCCCGAAGGGCGAGACTCATTGGAGTTGCCGGACGATGGCCGAGTATGTCGGAGTCTCGAAGGACACGGTCCAGCGCGTGTGGTCCGCTCGTGGACTCAAGCCGCACCGGGTCGAGACGTTCAAGCTGTCGAATGATCCGCGATTCGAGGACAAGCTCGTCGACGTCGTCGGTCTGTATCTGAACCCGCCCGAGCGGGCGATCGTGTTGTGTGCGGACGAGAAGTCGTCGGTGCAGGCCCTCAACCGGACGCAGGCCCCGCTCCCGATGATCAAGGGCCGCGGCGAGACGATGACCCACGACTACAAGCGTCACGGCACCACCACCTTGTTCGCCGCGCTCGACGTCCTTACCGGCACCGTGATCGGCCAGTGCCTGCCGCGCCACCGCCATCAGGAGTTCCTGCGATTTCTGCGCACCATCGACCATGAGGTGCCCAAGGACTTGGAAATCCACCTGATCCTGGACAACTACGCCACCCACAAACACGAGAAGGTCCGGGCCTGGCTCGACAAGCATCCACGGTTCCACCTGCACTTCACTCCCACCTCCTCCTCATGGCTCAACCTCGTCGAACGTTGGTTCCGAGAGCTGACCGATAAAGCTCTGCGACGCGGGGTCTTTCATTCCGTACCGCACCTCATCGCCTCGATCGAGGAATACCTCGACGCCCACAACGAAAACCCCCGACCCTACGAATGGACCGCGACCGCCGAATCCATCCTCGCCAGGGTCGCCCGCGGCCGCGTCGCACTCGAAAAGATCAGCTAAATCAGAGACACACCACTAGTGTCCTGGCGTTGCGCGATCACTCCAGCCCGTGCCGGCGGCGATGTCGGTGCGTCGCCGCCCTCCGGGACATGTCATATTCACAAGTCAAGCCAGGAAGCCTCCGGATCGGTTCAGAGGTTCCAGAGTCGGAGTAGCGCGACCAGCAGGCCGGCGGAGACGATGCGGTGTTCGGTGCGCAGTCGGGGATTGGGGTGCCCGCCGTCGGCGAACCATACTTCTGCGTCGGTCACCGCGATCGGCTCCAGATCGACTCGGGTGCGCCGTCGGTACGCCATTGCTTTGCGGGTGTGCGGAATCGCCATCGGGTCCGAGTCCACGAACCCGGGTGGATAGACCCATTCGTTGTCGGCGGTGACCTGTAGCAGGACGTCACCCCGCTGGACGTCGCCCACGGCCACCAGGGGTGTCGATGCGGAACCATTCGAGCTGGTACTTCGCCGCCGGCCCGCGGACGTACGGCGGCGGCTGGTGTGGGCCGCCCGCTCTTGTCTTCCGAGGCGCCGTGTTGGTAGTCGGTGATGTGCCACAGAACCATCCGATGACCGGGGTGGGGAGGAATTCGGGTTTGGCGCGTATCCGACCGCCGATCCCGGGCAGGGGAACGATCCGGCCGATCTGTCAGATCGCGGTGGGCTATGGAATGCTTGGTCGACTTCGTGATCTCGTCGAGGGTGTCGATAAAGCTTCGGGAACCTCGCCCGCTGGGAGGCGTCGATATTGGAATTCCCGATGTTGCCCGGTTCGCGGCGCGCGCTCGGGGCGCTCGAGTTGCCCGATGATCTGCGGATCCTCGATCTGGACGACCCGGCCCAGTTGGTGCCGTTGGGGTTGCGACCGACCCAGGTGGTGACCCGGAATTTGACGGTGGCCCAGGGGTGGGGGCATCGGATCTGGTCGGAGACCGAACCCCAGACGGGGGGTCGGGCGTGGCAGGCGGTGTCGTGGTGGTCGTATCACCGCCGGCAGTGGTCGATGCTGACCTCCTGGCTGCGGCCCGAACTCGTGCGGGTCGAACCCCTGGACCTGGAGCATCCGGCGATCCTCGACTCTGCAAAAGCCGTGCAGTGCAACGTGATGATTTGCACCGGGACCGCTGCCTCACGCGTGAACGACGCGGGGTTTACCCGACGCGGTGGACGGTGTCGGGGACCGCGGTCAGGCGGCGCGCTTCTTCCGTTTCGGGATCAGGTGCGCGAGCAGGACGACGATCGCGCCGACGACGAGCCCGACGAGTGCGGACACCACGGACCAGTGAGCCGATCCGCAGCGTCGCACAGAAGGGCCGGAAGGCGGGGGAGTTGATCGGGTTGCCGATCGGGACCCGCCCGGACTACCGGTATCCGGTGTTCCAGTTAGACCGGACGTGGCACCTGCACGGTGCGGCGTTGTGGTGACGGGTACGGAGATCCTCGATGGTCGCAGCCCGCTCAGCATCTCGAGGCCGGTGAGCTGACCGAGATCGCGGTCGACAACGCCCCTTCACGGACCGCCGGGGCGTGTTAACGAATGCTCTCGCAGTGGTTCGCCGCGATCCTGGCCGCGAACCCCGATGTCGATGGCGGGCACTCCTGTCCCCGGCACTACGAGAACACTCTGGCCTGGATGCTGGCCGGTGATCCCTCGACACATTCCATCCCGCCGTCACCGCGGTCGGAGGCGTGATCGCGCTCGACTCCGCCGACGGGCACTACCTGTTGGGTGCAATTCTGACCCCGCACAACGCGGCACTCGGGACCGTGATCCACCACTGCGCGGACAGAGATCAGATGGTTGCGGCTCCACGCCGGTTCGGTGGAACAATCGATTCGGCGGACGCCACCTACGCGATCGTCGCGCCACCAGGGGGTCATCGCCTGGGATGACGTGTCGGGGGGGTGACGACTCGCCTGGATTCACCCGATGGGGCTGTCCTGCAGTGCGTCGATGGCCGCGGTCACCTCGGGCACGGCGGTAATCGTGACGTCGTCGAGACCTGGCACGGATCGGTAGCCGGCGCGCACGACGCCGCCGGTGCAGTCGTATTCGACGATGCCGAGTTGATGGAGCGGCCCGGGGAGGGATTCACCCTCGCCGGCGATGAATCCGGTGGATGGCGCCCAGATCTCGAGCACCCCGTTGCGGACGGTTTGCCGGTAGCAGTGCACGTGCCCACTGCCGACGGCAGCGAGTGACATCTTCCCCAGGGACGTGAGCAACCGGGTACGGGATTCCCCGATGTCGACCGCATGCCCGACCGGCTCGTCCAGCGCACTCCAGATCGGCTTGTGCAGGAATACGATCACCCGCTGCGAGTCGGGGACGTTCGCGGCCACGTCTTCGATCCAGGCCCACTGCGCGGTTTCCCGGTCGAGACCGGAACCGAAGAGCTCGCTGTTCAGTCCGAGTACCGTCCAGTCGTCGACGTCGTGGCGCCAGTGATCGGGACCCCACATCGCCTCGAAGGCGGCGACCCGCGCGTCGGTCACGCCGATCCCCTTCCACGGCGCAGGGCCAGGCTCCCCGATGTCGTGGTTGCCGGGCACGACAAGCAGCGGAGCGGTAAACCGCTGCATCAGTGTGTGGGCGTGCGCACGGTCGTCGGCATCGTCGGGGTGGATGATCACGATGTCACCGGAGTGCACGATGAGATCGGGACGGACCTGATTGTTCACGTAGTCGACGATGAGTTCAAAGTTCTGCTGGGTGCGCCCTCCGTGGGCGGACAGGTGTGTGTCACTGATCTGGACGATCTTCATCGGAGCTCCTTCGGGTTGTGGCAGGTCGAACATCATTTGAGGCCCGACCGGACGAATGCGTCGCGGACGTAGCGCTGGAGGAACAGGTAGATCAGGAAGATGGGCAGGCACGCGAGGCCGGACGCGGCCATCACCGCACCCCAGTTGTTGCCTTCCGCGCCGAGGAAGCCGCGAATTCCAATCTGGACGACGGCATTCGACTGGCGCATGATCAGCGACGGCCACAGGTACTCGTTCCATGCCGAGATGAACAGCATGATGCCCAGGGCGGCGAGGGCGGGACGCATGTTGGGCAGCACCACCTTCCACAGGGTGGCCCACGAGTTCTGGCCATCGATCAGGCTGGCGTCGAGCAGTTCCCGCGGAAACGCTTCCATGTGCTGGCGCATCAGCAGAACACCGAACGCCGAGCACAGGTTCGGAATCACGATGCCGGCAACGGTATTGAGTAGGCCCATCTGTGAGATGAGGAGGTAGTTCGGAATCATGGTGACCTGGAACGGCACCAGCCAGGATCCGACGAACAGCAGAAACAACATTTGCTTCCCGAAGAAGGTCCACCGCGCGAACGCGTAGGCGGCCAGGATCGCGACCAGAAGCTGGCTGACGGACATCGCCAGTGCCATGACGAACGTGTTGACGAGCATCGATGCCATCGGAATGGTCTCCCACACGTAGCGGAAGTTGTCCAGACTGAACGGAGACGGCACGGGGCTGACGGACAGGGAGTCCTCGGGACGACGGAATGCGGTGGCGAACATCCAGTACACCGGGAAGATGCTGAACACGGTGACGGCGGCGAGCACCACGTGCCCGGTCGTCACCCGGGTGCGGGAACGGGTGGCGACCGGGGCGTCGCCGGGATTACGAGTCGGTGCGGCGACGGTGGTCGATCGGGCCGGCGCATCGACGAGTGCAAATGCCATGAGGTGTCCTAGTTGTCGTAGAAGCTCAGTCGGTCCGACACACGAACGAACACGACGGCGATCAGTCCGAATCCCAGGAAGAACAGGGTTCCCGCCGCAGCCGACAATCCGGCGTCGAAGTTCTGGAATCCGAACTGGTAGAGCAGATAGTAGATGTTGGTGGAGGCACCGCTCGGGCCGCCCTGCGTGACGATGTCGATGATCGGGTACGCCCACTGCGCGCCCAGCAGGATCGTCATGAGGCCGAGGAACACGAGCGTCGGGGACAGCAGCGGCAGGGTGATCCTGCGGGTGATGGTCGCTGGTGACGCGCCGTCGAGGGCCGCCGCCGACGCGTAGTCGGGATTGATCCCGGCCAGTCCGGCGGAAAGGACGAGCACACCGAAGCCGAGCATCTGCCACCCGACGATCAGCACGACACCGAGCATCGCGAGGCCGGGTTCCCGAAAGACGTTGCCCAACTCGAATCCCAGGGTCGCGGCCATCCGGGGAATCGTGCCGCCCTCGGGATTGAACAGCCACCGCCAGATCGCGCTGCCGGCCACCGGGGTGATGAGGAACGGGACGAAGATCAGGGCCTGGTAGAGCGTCTTCCATCGTCCGGCGACCCGGTTCGACAGCAGCGCGACGACCATCGGCAGCAGCAACGAGAACACCATGAACGCGAGGATGTACACAATCGTGTTCCGCAGTGCCTGGTGAAGTTCGGGCAGCGACAGTACGCGAACGTAGTTGTCCATTCCTACCGGAACCTTCGCGCTGGTGGGCACCATGTTCCACTTGTAGAACGACAGGCCGATGGTCTCCCCGAGCGGCTTGTAGATCCACACGATCAGCAGAACGACTGCCGGCAGGAGGTACAGGTAAGGCGCGAGACCGCGCCGTACCCGGCCGGTCCGCGACGGAACTGTCGGTGTGTCGGCGTTGCCGGCGGAGACTTCGGCGGGAACTTCGACGAACATCAGACGACGGGCGCCGTGAGCTGCTCGATCGACTGCCGAATCTCGTCCGCAGTCATCTCGTACACGGCGGGGGACACGTCGAGGGGGACCACCGTGTGCAGCACGCGGTCGCGGTAGACGTGCACCATGTTGAAACCTTGCGCACCGTCCTGACCCCGGATGCTGCCCTCGCCGACGAACAGATCCTGGGTGTAGCAGGTCGCCGATGCCACCGATACCGGGATGCCCGCGAACGTGCACGTCGTGGAGTAGTGCAGGTGTCCGGCGAGGATGCCGCGAACGTCGGTGCCCGCGAGCACCGTCTCGAGCCGGTGCTGTTCCTTCAACTCCACCGACTCGATGGCGTCGAGCAGGCCCGGCACCGGCGGATGGTGCAGGGCGAGCAGGGTGCCGTGCGGTGCCGGCTCGGCCAGGACGTCCGTCAGCCAGGCGAACTGTTCGTCGCTGATCAGACCGTGGTGGAAACCTGGAACCGTGCTGTCCAGCACGATGATCCGCAATCCGTTGACATCGACGACCGCGTCGACCGAGTCCTCGGTGGGTTCGGCGTCGAGCAGACCGCTCCGGAAGGCGGGCCGGGCGTCGTGGTTGCCCATCACCCAGATCACCTTCGCGCCGAGGCGCTCCGCGGCGGGCTCGACGATCCGGCGCAGACGCGCGTACGCCTCGGGCTCGCCCCTGTCGGCGAGGTCGCCGGTGAACACGATGGCCTCGGGCCGCCTACCGGCCTTCTCGAGGCGCTCGAACAGGCGGGTGAGGTTGGCGTCACTGTCGACGCAGTCGTGGAGCAGGGCGCCGTCGGTGACGAAGTGGGTGTCGCTCACGTGCAGGATGTAGTGGTCGGGTTCCCGGTACTGGGACATGAAGTTTCTCCTGTGGAAGTGGGTGTCAGGCGACGAGTGCGCTGCGCAGGTCGTCGAGTTCACGCTCGGTCATGCCGTGACCGCGGAGGTAGTCGCGGACGTCGCCGTGCGCGGCTGCAATGGAGTCGAGGGTCGTGCGCATCAGCGCGGCCGGGCTGGCGCCGACGAGGTGATCGACGTCCACGTCGTCGGGCAGGCCACGGGCGCGCATCCTCTCGGCCATGCCGAGCGCCCAGTCGCCGGCCAGCAGGGTCTCGGACATCGCGTAGTCGGCGACGATGTCGCGTTGATCGACACCCACCGCCGCGAGGGTGAGAGCGATGACCAGCCCGGTGCGATCCTTTCCTGCGGTGCAGTGCACGACGGTCGGGTCATCGCCCGAGGCGGCGATGGCGCGGACGGCGCGGGTCAAACGATGTCCGTAGTTCTCGACCATGACGCGGTAGACGACCGCGAGGTCGAAGTTCGCGCCGTCGAGGTCGATCTCGCCCTCGTACACCGGCAGGTGTTCCACCCGGTGTCCGACGCCGTCGAGTGCGCTCGGACTGTCGTCGAGCTCCTGCTGTTCGCGGAGATCGATGACCAGAGCGAGTCTCCGCTGCCGGAGCAGATTGCGGGCCGGCTGGTCGAGCTGGTGAAGCGCATCCGACCGGAACAGCTTGTTCCACTTGGTGGTCCCCGTATCAGTCTGGAACCCGCCGAGATCGCGGAAGTTGTACGTGCCGGTCAGGTTCAGACGTCGATGATTAGTCGACGCAGGCAGAGTGCTGGTCATGGTGTCGGTGTCTCGTCCTGTTCGAAAGTGGTTATTGAATGAGTTCCTGCACGCGCTGCTGCGCCGCCTGCATGGTGGCGGCCGGGTCCTTGCCGTAGTAGACCGCGTCCTCCACCGCCTGGCCGAGGATGTCGTCGGCCTGCACATAGCTGTTGCCGGGGTAGGATTTCCAGGCCTCGAGCTTGTCGAGCTGGCCGAGATTGGGTGCCAGGAGGGGGTTGTTGTCGGCCCATTCCTTCAGCGAAGCCGGGTCCTGGGTGAGGGATGGGCGCAGCGGGAGGTAGCCGATCTTGCTGGAGATCTGGGTGTATGCGTGGTCGCTCGTCATGAATTTGATGAACTCCCACGACGCGCGCTGCTTCGCCGGATCCTGGGAGAACGTGAACAGAGCGGATCCCGAGTTGGTGGGCACGGCGGCGTGACCTTCGAAGGCGGGCATCGGTGCGGCGCGCAAGTCCCAGCCGCCGGTCGCCGCCGACTTCATGAACATCCCCTGTAGAGCCGACGTCTGTAGCTGAATCGCCACGTCGCCCTTCGCGAAACTCTCGTATTGGGTGGTCGAATCGAGGTTGGCGAGGACGCCGTCGTCGTACATCTGCCGCAGCATCGTCACCGCTGACACCGATTCGGGTGTACCGAATTCGACGGTCTTGCGGTCCTGCGACAGCACATCGCCGCCTGCCGAGCGGAACAGCGCCTGCATGCACCAATTGCCGCCCTTGACCGAACACGACACGGACAGCGCCGGCTTGCCGGTCGCCGCGGTCACGGCCTTGGCGGCAGCCGCCACCTTCGGCCACGTCGACAGGTCGGCGTCGGCGGGCAGTCCGGCCTTCGTGAGCGCGGTCGCGTTGTAGAAGAGGGTCGGTGTGGAGAACACGTACGGGATGCCGTACGTTTCGCCGTCCCAGTCGCCGAGCGTCGCGGCCCGCGGGTGGAACGGGTGTTCCCCGCCGAACGTCGCTTCCACGGCCTCGGTGCCGAACAGTCCGTCGAGCGACTGGGCGCCGAGTTCATTGACGGCGAAATCGAGAGTGTCGAAGGTCAATTGGGCCACATCGGGGGGTGATCCGGCGAGCAACTGCGTCTGCACACTACTCGCAGTTTCGGCGCCGGCCGTGCCGCTGCCCTGCGGCGGCTGGGCCTTCACGTCGATGTTCGGGTGCTGCGCCTCGAAGTCGGCGACGAGGCCGTTGATCGTGTCCGACCAGAGCCCGGCCTGTTGGAGGTTGTACGACTCGAAGACGATGTCGACCTGCTGGTCAGGGCCCAGTTCCGGGACCGGTGCGCCGGTGCCCGAGGCGTCCGGCGCGGCACCGCCGGTGGCACAGCCGGTCAGAGCGGCGGCCACAGCCGCCACTACGACGGCAGAGAATGTCGATCTACGCATCACGCTGCTCCTGTTGCGGAAAGTATTTCGGGAGAATGGTCCACAGCCGTGGGGGCCGCGGAGTCGAGGTCGGTGAGTTCGGGGACGTCGACCCATTCCAGGCGGCGTCCGGTCTCGCGGTCGAAGAGGTGCACGTGGGCGGGATCCGCGGTGAGGACGGCGGATCGATGGGCGCGCAGTGCAATCGGCCGCGGTGCTCGCACGCAGACCGTGGCACCCCCGACCTCGCAGTACGCGACCTGCTCACTGCCGAGATTCTCGACGGACGTGACATCGACCGACAGCCGCACCCCTGGATGATCCGTAGGGTCGACGACGCGGAGATGCTCCGGCCGGATGCCCAGGACGACGTCGCGGCCGTCTGTTTGTCCCGGCCACAGCGGTGCGGTCACGCCCTCGGCGGACGCGACAACAGTGCCGTTCACGGTGCGGACACGTGCGTCGAGCAGGTTCATCGCGGGACTGCCGAGGAAACCGGCGACGAACACGGACGCCGGCCGGTCGTAGACGTCCTCGGGTGTTCCGACCTGTTCGAGTGCGCCGTTGTTGAGCAGGGCGATCCGCGTCGCCATCGTCATCGCCTCGACCTGATCGTGGGTGACGTATACGAACGTGGCCCGGAGCCGGCGATGGAGTTCGGTGAGCTCGCGCCTCGTCGCGGTCCTGAGCTTCGCATCGAGGTTGGACAGTGGCTCGTCCATCAGGAATGCCTTCGGATCACGCACGATCGCGCGCCCGACCGCGACACGTTGCCGCTTGCCACCGGACAGTTCCTTCGGCTTCCGGCCCAGCAGGTGCGCGATGTCGAGTTGCCGGGCGACGGCTTCGACGCGCTCTGCGGCCTCCGACTTGCGAATCTTTCTCACGCGCAACGGAAACGCGAGGTTCTTCGCGACGCTGAGGTGGGGGTAGAGCGCGTAACTCTGAAAGACCATCGCGACGTCCCGGCGCCGGGACGGTACGGCGGTGATGTCGTCGTCGTCGAGCATGATCCGTCCGCTGGTCGGCTCGAGCAGGCCCGCGAGCATCCTCAGCAGCGTGGTCTTTCCGCACCCGCTGGGCCCGAGGAGGACCAGGAAATCGCCGTCCCGGATGTCGAGGTCGATGTTGTCGACTGCGGTGAAATCTGCGAACTTTCGACTCAGATTCTCGATCCGAATCCTGCCCATTGGCCTCTCCCGATGAAATGACGTTACCCAATCTCGGCGAGACGGGGAATTTCGTTACATCGGTAGTTAGCCAGGGTCAGGTTAATGGCGGGCGAATGGCGATCCAATCATCGATGATGCTTCGCGCAACGGCTGGAGCGCGATGCCTCACGGATGGATCAGCGGCACAATTTGTTTGAACGTCTCGGCTGCGGCCTCGGCCGAGCCGCCCCGCGCCCGGCAGACAGCGATCTGCAGGCTGATGAGGAACGCGAGCTGCACCACCGTGGCCGATGCGCCCAGTCCACCCCACGGTCCCGTACCGCCGCCGATGACCAGCCCGATGTCGGATTTCTCCACGAGGGTCGAGCGGGCGTAGCTGGTGACGCCGATGACCGTGGCCCCGGCCGTGCGGGCGGCCTCGACCGGCCGCAGGGTGACCGAGTTCAATCCGCTGTCGCTCACCGCGAGGCACACGTCCCGGGAGGTCAGGTGTCCGGCGGTCAATTGCTGGATCACGGCGTCGGTCGGCGCTTCGGCGTGGCGGCCGTTGAGGATGAACCGCACGGCGAGGGCCGCCGCCGACGGTCCCGAGGCACCGTTGCCGACCACGAGCACCCGCTCCGCCTTTGCGAGTGCCGTCACCGCCCGCTGGAACGCGTCTTCGTCGAGCGGAGCAAGGGCGCCGGCGAGATCCGTCGCCAATTCGGCGAACACGGCCCGCACCAGTCCGGTGCCGGTCTCGTCGGCGGCGGTTTTTCCCTCTGACCCCGGATCGGCCGACCCCAGATCTCTCAGCAGCAACATTCGTAAGTGTTGAAACCCCTTGAATCCGAGATTCTGGCACGCACGGATTACGGTGGCAGTCGACGTCTCAGCGTGTTCCGCGACATCGGCCGCGGACCACCAGGCAACATCCTGCGGGCGCTCCACGCACACGTCCGCCACGCGACGCTCGCTGGGCGCCAGCTTGGGTGCGACGGCTCGGATGGCGGAGAGGGTGGCCCCTGCGGGCGGATCGATCGACGACGCAGTCATGAGCCCTGAATAACACACCACGGTGAACGAAGGGCCACCCCAGGCACCTCTAGCGTCTAGGGTGCCGCGTGGAACGTTCCGGTTTTGCACTCGCACGTCCGATTTCGACGACGAATCGTTACGCGCCGAGTCCCGCCCGCGTGCGATGGTCGATGTGACCGGCGCTGGGCACGGCACCGAGCGAGAGGAACCCCGATGGTGGGATCGGTCTCCGAGGATGAATCGGTGATCGCCGAGCGAACGGCGTACGAGCGCATGCGTGCCGCCCATCTCCACGGGGTGCAGGCGGCGCTCGAGGACCACGTCGAGCGCCTGGATTGGACGCGGGAGCAGATCGATCGGTACCGCGACCAGCGGCTACGGGCCTTCCTCGGTTACGCCGTCGAACGGTCGCCTTTTCACGCACGCCGATTGCGTGGTCTCGATCCTTCGTCGGCAACGGTCGCCGACCTGGCGCGGTTGCCGATAATGACGAAATGCGACGCGCAGGACGAGTGGGACGCCATCGTCACGGTCGCCGACCTCGACCGCACGCGGACCGAAAGAATACTGGCTGGGCAGCAATGGTTTTCGTACACTCGAGGCGATCAGCAGATCTTCAGCTCCGGCGGGTCGAGCGGCGTGCGCGGCGTGTACGTGTGGGATTGGGACTTCTTCGTCTCCACCGCCTCCCTGGCCTGGCGGATGCAGGCGCGGGAGGAGCGGCGCGGGTCGTCGCCGGCGTCGGGTCCGCGCCTGGCCGTACTGGCTGCGGGCGGCCCACCGCATGCCAGCACACCGCTGTTCGATGTGCCGACCGCACCGGAAATGAGCACGGTCGTGATCCCTGCAGGCGCACCGTTCGACGAGGTCCTCGCCGCCGTGGCGGCCGCGCGGCCCACGCACCTCGTCGGCTATGCGACGGTGATCGGTCGCCTTGCCCGCGCGGCAGCGGTGGGCGATCTGCAGATCAGCCCGGTGCGGGTGAGCACCAATTCCGAACCGCTGCTCGAGGAGGATCGCGAGGCGATTCGGCAGGCGTGGAACATTCCCGTGCACAACCTGTGGGGATCGACCGAGATCGGGGTGCAGGCGGTGGGTTGCGGGCACGGTGAGGGACTGCACGTGTGTGAGGACGAGGTCGTTCTCGAACGTGTCGACGACGACGGGACGCCGGTCGCTGCCGATATGCCCGCCGCCCGTACGCTGGCCACCGGTCTCGCCAACCGCACGTTCCCGTTCATCCGCTACGACCTCGGCGATCAGGTCACGTGGCTACCCGGAAAATGCCCATGTGGAAGCACATTCGCGCGGCTGGCCGACATCGGCGGGCGGCGCGACGACGATTTCCGCTACCCGACATGCAGGATCCCTGCGAGTGTCTTCCGACACGTCCTCGGCACGGATCCTCGCGTCTCCGAATACCAGGTCAGGCAGACCGCCGGCGGTGCGGAGATCCTCGCCGTGGGTACCCCCGACGTGGACCGGCTGACCGTGTCGGTGATCGCCGCGCTGCGCCGGCACGGGCTGAGCGAAGCGGAGATCCAGATCCGCGTCGTCGAGCGTCTTCAGCGTCATCAGACCACCGGGAAACTGCCGCGATTCATCCCGTTGCGTTGAGCCGCGCGAGTGCGGTGCGCGTCGCCGCCTCGACGGTCATTGCGATGAACTCGCGTCGCCGGGCGTGCTGGGCCTGGTCGCTCGTGGAAGCGGTGATCCGCGCTGGACGAGCGCCGGAACGCCTGGCACTCGCTACTCGATAGCGGCCTTTGCGTCCGGTGCGGCCGGGGTGCGCGGCGAAATCTACGTCGCAACGAATACGAGGTGAATCACTGTTCATCCCGTGGTGCACCGTGGTGGAGAATGCTCGACTCGAGCGATGTTGGTGCGGAAGCTCGATGGATACCGTAGTCACACAGCCCGAATTCCGCGGTGTCGGTGTCACCCTTGCCGCCGACCGTGGGATCCACCGGCACAGGGCGCCGGCGGATCAGGCGCCGACAGGAAAGGCTTGGTGCTGCTGCTACACGGCGGCGGGCAGACCCGGCATTCCTGGCGGAACACCGGGCGCAGCCTCGCGGCGGACGGGTGGTCCGCGATCGCGCTGGACGCACGCGGGCATGGAGACAGTGAGTGGGCGCCGGACGGGGACTACGGCATCGATGCGCTGGTCGCGGACTTGATGTCCATCATCGGCGAGCTGGGGGAGAAGCCGGTACTCGTCGGTGCCTCGATGGGCGGGATGACGTCGTTGATCGGGCAAGGGGAGAACCCGGAGCTCGCTCGCGGCCTGGTTCTGGTCGATATCGCGCCGAAGGTGGAAACGGCCGGCACCGCGGAAATCATGGACTTCATGCGCAGCGGCCTCGACGGTTTCGAGAGTCTCGACGACGCTGCAGCGGCGATCGCGGCGTATACCCCGAACCGTGTCCGCAAGCCCAACCCGCAAGGGTTGCGGAAGAACCTTCGCCTGCGTGATGGTCGCTGGTATTGGCATTGGGATCCGGCGTTCCTGCGCCAGGGTGACGAACCGACCCGGCTAGCGGATTCGATCGTGCGTTACGAACGCGCGCGGGAGGCAGCCGCGGCAATCACCGTTCCGACGATGCTCGTTCGTGGCAAGCAATCGAATGTGGTCAGCGAGGAAGGCGCTAAGGAACTGCTCGAACTGATCCCGACCGCCACACTGATCGACGTCGCGGGGGCCGGCCATATGGTTGCCGGCGACGACAACGATGTCTTCAGTGGGGGATTGAAGGAATCCCTCGACGGAGACGTTGCCGCAGCGCGTCACTAACGCGATCGAAGCCTTCGAACGAACCAAATGAGCCAGGCATCTTCGGCTCGACTCGTATCGAGCTGTACCTGCGCCCCACCTACGACACCGGCAGCGGGGCAGTCAAGGGGGATGAGGCGGGTTGGCGCTGGAACGAGTGGAAGGAGCGCCGCGGACGGCACGCACCGTAATCGAGGATGGGCGGATCGCTGTGCAATGTGGCCCCGTCCTGGAGGTGTGTATTCCACTTGGTCTTCACAAGGGTTCATTATTAGTGAACTCATGTGACCCATCGCGCCGCCCCGGAAAGACTGACGAGGGTGGCTGGTCGGTGAACGCCCCTGTGCCCGTCCGGGATGCCGAGTGCGTCCTCGGCCGTGTTCGATCGCCGCAGATCCTTGCCGATGTCGAGCGGGCGCGGGCGGCCGTGTATGACGTCGCCGAACTGCGGTCCGGCAGGCAGACGGTTGAGGTTCTCAATTCCCCTGCAGTCGAACAGCTCCCGTTCGACACAGCTGGGCGGAGCGATCGGAGCGAGACGGCGGCCCGATCGGAGTAACGGCACGTGTGCAGAGGGCACCCATGTCGTTTCGCACCGCAGGGGGAGTGGCGCACCTCTCATGAAACCACCCACAGTGATCCCCATCGCTTGATTTTAAAGATTATGCATAATAGATTCACGCGGCAGGTTGGCCACTGAGAGAGGACTTGACGCGTGGAGCAGAAACGCGAAATATCCGTTGGGCAGAAATCCCCGCAAAGGGTGAAGAAGGTCGGCGCGGCAGTCATCATCGGAACGTCGCTGGAGTGGTTCGACTTCTACCTCTACGCGTCGATGGCGGCGCTCGTCTTCGGGAAGGTATTTTTTCCGTCGGCGAATTCGTCGGCCAGCACCCTCGCGGCGTTTTCCACGTTCGCGGTCGGATTCCTGGCCCGGCCCTTCGGTGGCATCCTCTTCGGAATCCTGGGTGACCGCATCGGGCGCAAGGCGGTGCTGTCGATCAGCCTACTGATCATGGGAATCGCCTCCGGGCTCATCGGACTCGTGCCCTCGTATGCCGCGATCGGCGTAGCGGCACCGGCGCTGCTGATCATTCTGCGGATCCTGCAGGGCTTCGGCGCGAGTGCCGAGTTGGGCAGTGCGATCACGGTGGCCTACGAGCATGCCGACGAGAAGACCAGGGGCCGGTACGGCGCGTACCCGGTGATGGGCGCACAGATCGGCCTGCTCGCGGCGTCACTCGCTGTCGCCGCGGTCACCAGCCTCGACGACGAAGCGCTCTACACGTGGGGATGGCGCGTGCCGTTCATCGCGAGCTTCGCGATCGTAATCGTGGGCTATTGGATTCGCCGCGCGATGCCCGAGTCGGAGGAATTCGAGAAGGTGGCGACCGAGGCGCGGCAACGTAAGGGCTTCCAGGTTCTGCGTGACCTGGTGCGTGGTAACTGGCAGGGCCTTCTCGTGGTGGCGGCCGTGTACGGCGGGTACTCCGCGCTCTCGTACACCTTCAAGACGTTCTCGCTGTCCTACCTCACGGAGTTTCAGGGTGTGGCGAAGAATGTCGGCGCCCTCGGGGTGACGTTCGCGAGTATCGCGGCGATCATCGCGTGTCCGCTGATCGGGCGCCTGTCCGACCGTGTGGACACCCGCAAGGTCATGATCGGCGGCGCGATCGGGGTCGCGCTGATGGCCTTCCCTGCCTTCTGGCTGTTCGACACCGGCCGATCCCCGCTCATCTGGGGTGTCATGGTGGTCACGACCGGTGTCCTGGCACCGATGATCATGGTGGCGGCAAGCCCGTACATGGCGCGGCAATTCCCCACCGAGGTCCGCGCCTCGGGCATCGGCACCGGCCGGGAGGTCAGCGGCGCCGCAGCAGGGGGCTTGGCCCCGATCCTTGCGCTGACGATGGTGACCATGTCGTCCAGCCACGCGACGTGGGGAGTGTCGCTACTGATCATCGGGTGTGCGGTACTGGTAATCGGTGGCGGGCTGTCCGACCAATCCCGTCGGGTGACGCGTGACGCGACCGCATCGTCCGAGGCCCCGGAGGCCGCGGCGCTGGAACCGCAGCGTCGCTAGCCCGCGCCGCGGGTCGCGGGCAGTGACGTGGATCACGGGGATGCCTAGCATGGTGTAGGTCAGCGACTTCATGGGAGTGCAGTATGCGCAACACGTCGATCCGGCACGATGCCGTGGCGCTGCACGATGCGATCGCCGGCATCACCCACGACGTGAGTGTGCTGCTGGACCGCGACCTCAGCGGTCCGCACCCGGTCGGTGCACAGTCCCACGGTCAGGCGCTGGGCTGGCTGTGGGACCTCGTGACCGCCGAGATGACGCGTGCGATCGGCCGAAACGACCCGTCGTCCGATGTTCTGACATCCTTGATGGCGATTCTGGGTCGCATACGCGAGGCGGAGGCTGCGGTGGCGCAGCTGGGGCTGGCCGACCACGCGGAGATTTTGGCCAAGGTTCAGTCGGCGTTGGCACGGGTCGGCGACGCGCAGACGGTCGACGCGCTGCTGGCCCGCGCTCCCGAGGCGGTGTGCAGCCTCGGCTTCGATCGTGCGCTGTTGTCGACGGTGGACGGGTCGTGGCGGTTGCATTCGATGCACGTCGTCCGCGACCCTCGCTGGGCGGAGGAGATCGTGGCTGTGGGTAGGGAGGATCCGCCGGTTCTCGACCGCATGCTCGTCGAGAACGACACCGTGGTCGGTGCACGCGCCACGCTCGTCCACGAGGTGCAGGACAACCCACGCGTCAACCGCCCGCTGGCCGAGATAACCAAATCCTCGTCGTATGGCATTGC
Organism: Rhodococcus sp. NPDC019647; assembly: GCF_044389235.1. Lineage (NCBI taxonomy): Bacteria > Bacillati > Actinomycetota > Actinomycetes > Mycobacteriales > Nocardiaceae > Rhodococcus > Rhodococcus sp. NPDC019647. Next base: position 540,041 of record NZ_JBIRXS010000001.1, read on the forward strand.
GCCGCTGATGGTCGACGGTGACGTCGTCGGACTGGTGCACGGCGACTGCTATCACCAGCAACGCAATCTGACCAGTGTCGATCAAGCGCTGTTGTCGACGTTCGCCGAAGGGATGAGCCAGAACCTGGCGAGAGTCAGTGTGCTGGAGGGTTTGTCGGCTTTGCGTACGCAGCTGGACGGCCTCGGGCGCTGGACCAAGGCGTCCGGCCCCGGGTTAGCGAAGTCCGTCGCGCTCGGTCGCGACGACGACTCCGTCCTCACCCGCCGTGAGGTGCAGATCGTGCGACTCATGGCGGATGGCGACTCCAACGGCAAGATCGCCCGCAGGTTGGTCATCTCCGAGGGGACCGTGAAGACCCACATCACCCGTATCCTGCGCAAACTCGGTGCATCCAACAGGGCCGAGGCTGTGTCGATCTGGCTGCGCAATTCCGACGTCACGCGCACTATCACCTGAGGCTGTCGCCGACCGAAGGTCGTACGAATCTACGACCTCGGGCAGATGTTCCCGCCACCTCCGTGCGGAAGAGTGACCTGTAACACAAGCGTGGCGCAAATGCACTGCGTATGTCACTGCAGCACACAGCACGGAGGCCAGAATATGACGCAGAGTGACGGGGTGGCCGACTGGATCGTCGGCATCGATGTCGGCGGCACTTTTACCGACATTATCGGGCTCAACCGCAGAACGGGAGAAACCCGAGACGGCAAGGTGCTCTCGACGCTCCAACAGGAGGAAGGCGTCCTGCAGAGTATCGCGGCGATAGGCGTCGAGATCCCGGATGTCGCCGAAATTGTGCATGGCCATACGGTGGGCATCAACGCCTTGCTCAGTCGCACCGGCGAGCGCACCGGTCTGATCGCGACACGCGGTCACCGCGATCTGCTCGACATCGGTCGCATGCACCGCGAATTCGGTGACCGCTTCTACGATCCCACTTGGCTTCGGCCGCACCAGGAACGGCCCATCGTGCAGCGTGAATCGCGTTTTGGCGTTCCCGAGCGCCTGCGGTACGACGGGTCGGAGTTGTTGCCGTTGGACGAGAATGCCGTTCGCGACGCTGCACGCTCCCTGGCGAGCCAGGGTGCGAAGTCGGTGGCGGTGTGTTTGATGAACTCGTACATCAACCCCTCCCACGAGCAGCGGGCGGCCGAGATCGTCGCAGAAGAGTTGCCGGACGCTTACATTCAAACTTCGGCGCTCTACCCGGTAACCAAGGAGCACGAGCGCACCACGACCGTCGCCCTCGACGCGTACGTGGGCCCGGCCGTCGTGGGCTACCTCGACCGTCTGATGAGCCAGCTGTCCGAGCGTAATTACGCTGGGACGCTGTGGATCATGATGATGAACGGCGGGGTCGCGACGTTCGCCGACGCGGGGCGTGCCCCGGTGTTCCAGCTGGTCTCCGGCCCGGTCGGCGGCGTGAGCGGCAGCGTCAAGCTTGCGAATGAGAGCGGTTCGCCGAACCTGCTCACCATCGACGTCGGTGGCACGAGCACGGACGTGGCAGCGATCGTGCACGGCAAGACGCCGCTCACCGATCTGTGGACGCTGGAAACCGGTCTCACCCTGACCATGCCGTTGGTCGACGTGGAGAGCGTCGGCTCGGGTGCCGGTAGCCTGATCCGGCCCAGCACGCTCGGCAATGTGGCGGTCGGTCCGGCTTCGGCCGGATCGAATCCCGGTCCGGTGTGTTACCGGCGCGGTGGCGTCGAGCCCACGCTCACCGATGCGTGCGCGGCTCTCGGGGTCCTCCAGCCGGACCTGTTCGCCAACGGTTCCATTCAGCTCGACGTCGACGCGTCGCTCGAAGCGCTTCGGAAGACCGGGGAGCAGTTCGGCATGTCGGCCCTCGAGCTCGCCTCGGCGGCCTACGAGGTCGCGTGTGAGGACATCGCCGCGAAGGTCCGCACGATCTCGGTCTACCGGGGACTCGATGTCCGCGAATTCGCCCTGCAGCCCTCGGGGTCGGCCGGCCCGATGCTCGCCGACCGCGTCGGGCAGATCCTGGGCCTGGACAAGGTGATCGTGCCTCGCAACCCCGGCCAGTTCTCGGCCATGGGGCTGCTCCGCAGCGACCTGATGGTCACCCGGGCACAGTCGATCATGAGCCCGCTCGCACCGTCGAGCGCCGAGGCGATCGAGGCCGCCTTCGTCGGGCTGCAGGACCGCATCCGCGGCGAACTCGACAGCCAGGGCGCCGACGTGGGTCGAATCCTCTTCGAGCGGGCCGTATTCGCGATGTATCGAGGCCAGACGTGGGACAACCGCATGCCCATCCACTCCGGCGCACTCACTGCCGACAGTGTGACCGATCTGGTGCCGCAGTTCCACGACTTCTACCGGGAGTCATACGGTTTCGCGGCGACGGAGATCCCCGTCGTGATCTCGACGGTGGAGGTGACGGCGATCATCCCGCGCGAGCAGCACAAGACCGACCTCACCCCCGACGACGGGGAGGCGTTCCTCCGCACGACGGAGCTCACCTTGCCGGGCACGACCGAGCAGGTCGAGGTGTCCATCTACGTTCGGGAGCGCCTCCAGCCCTTCGAGCGGGTGCAGGGCCCCGCCCTCGTCGCCGAGAAGTTCGCGACAACCCTCGTCCTTCCGGGCCGGACGGCCTATGTGGACGGCGACCTGAATCTCATCATCGAGCCCCAGAGCTGAGGAGCAGACCATGACGATCATCACCCCTGACACCGGCCCCTCGGTCGACGTCGAACTCGACATCCTCCGTTACGGCCTCACCGAGGTCGCCCGGGAGATGCTCGACTCCCTGATGCGCAGCGCCTTCTCCCCGGTCTGTCGCGACATCCTGGACTGCACCAGCGCCATTCACATGCGCACCGACGACGGCTGGGAAACCGTCGCGCTGTGGGAGGGCTGTATGCAGCACGCCTTCACCGCTCCGCACATCGCGAACTTCGTGATGGACGAGTGGGACATCGACAGCATGCAGCCCGGTGACGTCATCTTCGTCAACGACCCGTGGCGCGGCACCATCCACCAGTCCGACGTCAACCTGCTCCGGCCCGTCTTCGTCGATGGCCGTGTGGAGTTCCTGTTGCACTCGACGTCCCACCTCGTCGATCTCGGTGGTGCGATCCCGGGCGGCTTCTCCAACGGCACCCAGACGCACTTCGAGGAGCAGCTGAAGCTGCCGCCGACGTTGCTGTACGCCAACGACGTTCCGGTTCGGCCGCTGTTCAACTTCATCCTCGAGAACAACCGGGTGCCGCAGCTCGTGCTCGGCGACCTGCGGGCCCTGCACGGCTGCCTGGTGGTCGGCGAGCGCCAGCTGCAGGATCTGATCGCCCGTGGTGGCCTGGAGAAGGTGCGTGCGGCCGGCCGCTACGCCATCGAGGCCACCGAGGCGAGCATGCGGCGCGGCATCGCGAGCATCCCGGACGGCGACTACACCGCCGAGGACTTCCTCGACGAGGACGGTGTCACCGACGAACCGATCCCGGTCAACGTGACGGTCAAGGTCCGCGGAGATTCCATGGAGATCGACTTCTCCGGTTCGGGTCGGCAGCCCCTCGGCAACTGTGGCACCGCCTGGTGCGAGGCCTCGCGCTGCATCGAGGCGGTCAAGCTGATGGTCGATCCGTCGACACCGGTCAACAGTGGCACGCTGCGCCCGATCGAGACTCTGCTGCCGTCCGGGAGCGTGGTGCAGGTTCTGCCGCCGTCGAGTTGCTCCAACCACGCCGATATCGGCGCGCGGGGGATCAATGTAGTCACCCAGGCCCTGAGCCAGGCGATGGACGAGGCATTTGCTTGTGACACAGGCACTGCCGTCGTCGTCAGCCTCGGCGGTGTCGACACTCGCCCGGGCCACGAAGGCACGCCGTGGGGTGCATTCGCGCTCGCCGGTGGCGGTTGGGGCGGCACGTGGAAAGACGACGGTGTCTCCTTCTGCGTGATTCCGATCGGCAACTGCCGGACGTCGGTGCAGGAACACGTCGAGATCGAGAGCCCCCTGGTCATCGTCCAACATGAAATGGTGATCGACACCGCCGGAGCCGGAGAATTCCGCGGCGGTCTCGGCTCGGTCTACTCGATCTTCGCCGAGTCCGACACGATGGTCACCATCACCGCCGACCGCGTCCGCTGCGGCGCCCCCGGCTCGAACGGAGGTGGCGCCGGCTCGCCGGCATACGGCTGGTACATCGAGAACTTCGACCTCGCCGAGCACGGTGACCCACTCGACCTGCGTGGGGCCGAGCCGCTGTTCGGCATGTTCGACGATCACGGTCGGCCGGACCCGAACAAGGGTGAGTTCGGGCGCGGCGCACGCTACCAGACCGGCAAGTTCTCCGGGCTGGTCCTGAAAGCCGGCGATGCGCTCCGCTTCGTCATCGGTGGCGGCGGCGGCTGGGGCGACCCCCTGGCCCGTATCCCGGAAAAGGTTCTGCAGGACGTCCGTAGCGGACTTGTCAGCCCCGAGTTCGCGGCCGACGCCCACGGTGTCGTGATCGCGAACGGTGACGTCGACGAGGCCGCCACATCGGCACGACGAGCGCAGCTGGCCGCCGACCGCGACCAGGGGCGCTGGAGCGTGCCGGTGGCCACCCCCCGCAACTGGAATCTCTGAGAAAGGCATCCCCATGGCAGTCGACCGTCTCCTGTTTCCCCGTCCCGAGACCGACCGGGTCTACGTCGAACGCACCACCGTCGACGGTGAATGTGCGTCTTGCGGCGCAACGAGTCTCGCTCGCTATCCCGTCGCCAACCACCTCGGGCCCCGCATGGTCGTGAAGTGCCAAGAGTGCTTTCACCATGTGTCGGTGACCCGTCCCGCGCCCGAGGACAACTGGCCCGCATGGCGTTCGCCGGCCCGCGACTGGCCGGCATCACGCGTCGGATAGGTACCAACACATCGGAAGAAGGACGGAAATTGTCAGGACTACTCGACGGAAAAGTAGTACTCGTTACCGGCGCGGCGGGAGGCATCGGGCGCGCGACGTCCCTGTTGGCCGCAAAGGAAGGCGCCCGGGTCGCGGTGACCGATGTGTCCGAGGAAGGCGTCGCGGCGACGGCAGACCTCGTGCGCGCGGCGGGCGGTGAGGCGATCGCGCTTCCCGCCGACCTCACGGTCGGATCGTCGGTGAATGCAGTGGTCGCCGCGGCCTTCGACCACTTCGGCAGACTGGACGGAGCGTTCAACAATGCGGGAGTGAGCGGCGGGCAGATCGGTCAGGGTGGTCGATCCGTCGCGGATTGGGACGAGGAGGCGTTTGACCGGGCCATCGCAGTGAACCTCAAGGGCGTGTGGCTTTGTATGCGCGCTGAGTTGAAGCAGATGGTGACACAGGGCGGGGGCGTCATCGTGAATACCGCATCGCTCGCAGGTCTCACCGGATTCAAAACCACGGCCGGGTATGCGGCGGCCAAACACGGCGTCGTCGGCCTGACCAAGACTGCGGCAATCGAATACGCACCAACCATCCGGATCAACGCGGTGTGCCCGGGTTACACCGACACCGATCTGATGAAGGATGCCAAGCGCCGCAGCGGATCCACCATCATGTCCCGGATTCCCTTCGGCGCACTCGCTCAACCCGACGATATCGCCGAGATGGCGTGCTGGCTCCTCTCCGATCGCGCCGGCTATGCGACCGGCGGCTCGTTCGTCGTCGATGGCGGATACATGGCGGGATAACGCCGCAAGGTTTCAAAGAACATAATATATTGAGGACTGAGTCCCTGTCCGGCCGTGAGCCGGGGAGTGTGCTGTCCACGATCGAGAGGTAGAGGTTCACTGTCATGACCGCACCGATTGCCGAGGCCGAGTGCCACATCGACGGGCGCCCGATCGCGGGTGAGGGGGAGGCCATTCGGTCGATCAACCCGACGACCGGTCGGGAACTGGCCGTCACACCGGCAGCGAGCCCGGCGCAGGTCGCCGCAGCGGTGTCCGCTGCCAGGCGGGCGTTCGACGACGGCGAGTGGAGCCGCCTCGGGCCGGGTGAGCGTAGTGCCGTGCTACACCGGCTGGCGGATCTGCTCGAGCGGGACCGGGAGAAGATTGTCGATCTCGCCGCCACCGAGATCGGCACACCGATCAGCAGCGCCGCCGCCTTGCACGTCGATCTGCCGGTCAGGTTCTTCCGATGGTTCGCCGACGCGGCGGCAAGGGGGCCCAGGGACGGATACGAGCAGCCCCTTCCGCTGCATCACGACCCGGTGGTCTCGAGCAGCATGCTGGTGCGGGACCCGGCCGGTGTGGTGGCCGCGGTCGTCGCCTACAACGTCCCGGTCATGATGTGCGCGTACAAGCTCGGCCCCGCACTGGCGTCGGGATGCTCGACCGTGCTGGTGACCTCGCCGCGGGCGGTGTTGCTGACGGCCGCGATCATGCGGCTGATCGAGGAGGCGGGATTCCCTCCGGGTGCGGTCAACCTGGTCTTCGGTCCGCCGAGTGTTACCGCGCAAGTGGTCAGCGCGCCAGAGGTCGACCTGGTGACGTTCACTGGTTCGGCCGCGGTCGGCAGCAGGATTCTCACCTTGGCTGCCCCGACGCTGAAAAAGGTCGTCCTCGAGCTCGGCGGCAAATCACCCAACATCGTGCTGCCCGGCACCGACATCGAGAAGGCGGTACCCGCCTCCGCGCTGCGTTTCACCCGAAACAGCGGCCAAGCCTGTGGGGCGACGACACGAACCCTGGTGCCTCAGGCTGATTTCGACGAGTACGTCGAGAGATCGGGCAAGTTCCTCAGTGGCCTCACGGTCGGCGACCCCCATCACCCTGACACCGTCCTGGGACCGCTGATCACCGGTGAACATCGTGGAAATGTGGAGGGCTTTCTGGCGCGCGCCCGCGAGGAGGGCGCCGAGGTTCCCGTCGGTGGGGGCCGGCCGCCCGGCCTCGATGACGGCTTCTTCCTCGAACCGACTCTGGTGACCGGTATCTCGAACGACGCGGAGATCGCGCAGGAGGAACTCTTCGCGCCCGTCGGGGTGGTGATGCCCTATACCGACCTGGACGAAGCCGTCCGCATGGCCAACGGTGTCAAGTACGCCCTCAACGCCAACGTGTGGGGCCCCACCCCCGACGCACTCGCGTTCGCTCGTCGTCTTCGGTCGGGCACCGTCACCATCAATGGCGGGGGCGGAATGCGCGGGGACGCCCCGTGGGGCGGACCCGGACACAGCGGCATCGGTCGCGAAGGTGGCGAAGAGGGATTTCGTGAGTTCTTCGAGGTCAAGCACATTCAGTGGCCTGTGTAACCGAACCAACGTCACGATCACCATCACAGCAACAAGAGGAAGAATCTGATGCCAACAATTGTCGAAGATCTCGCGGATTTCGCTGCCGGCGCCGAAGCACGGTCACTCCCGGGTGACGTGGTTGCCGAGTCCAAGCGGATTCTGCTGGACACCCTCGGCTGCGCGGTGGCGTCGCTCGGCGACGCGGGCGCGCGCAGGGGCATCGAGTACGGCCAGTTTCTCGGCGGGTCTGGTGGCCCGGCGTCGATTATCGGAACCGGTGTGAAGACGTCGGTACCCGGTGCGGCGTTCGCCAACGCCGAATTGGTCAACGCACTCGACCAGGACGCGGTCCTGCCGCCCGGTCACGTGACCCCCTACGTGGTGCCCGGCGCGTTGGCGACGGCAGAAGCTCTGCACTCCTCGGGCGAACGCCTGCTCACCGCGATCGCAGTGGCGCACGAAATGTCGTACCGCATCGGCAAGGCCACTGATTATCTACGCGACATCAAAGATGGTGTGGTCACCATCCCGAAGGTCATCGGCTACAGCAGCACGCTGTTCGGTGCGGCGGCCGCGATCGGCGTGGTCAAGGGGTTCGGCAACGACATGCTTGCCGATGCGCTCGGGATCATGGGCTCGACGATGCCGACCAACACCCAGCGGGCATGGATGATGCACGCGCCGTCGACGACGATCAAGTACCAGCTCGCCGGGGGTATGGCCCTGTCGGCGGTCACGGCCGCACAGCTGGCCGAGTTCGGCCACACCGGTGACCGCCAGATGCTCGACGACCGCGAGTACGGCTTCCCCCGATTCATCGGGACTTCACGCTGGGAGCCGGCGCCGATCACCGCGGGTTTGGGGACGGAGTGGACCTTCACCCCGTTCCAGTCGTTCAAGCCGTATCCGCACTGCCGGGTGATGCACGCGCTGTTCGATGCCCTCACCGCGATCATCGAGGTCAACGACATCAAGCCCGACGAGATCGAGGCCATCAACGCCTGGGGTGAGAGCTTCGTGATGCAGCCGGTGTGGGTCAACGAGACCATCCGCAATCCGCGTGATGCGCAGTTCAGCATGACTCACGGCCTTGCCCTCGCCGCACACCGGATTCCCCCCGGCAAGGACTGGCAGACCCCGGAAGCGGTCCTCGACCCGTCCGTCCTGGAGCTCACCAAGAAGACAACATTCCAGGAACACCCCGACTACACCGCGGCACTGGCGAGCAACCCGGCTGCACGCCGATCGCGCATCGAGGTCCACGCACGCGGCACCCGGTTCTCCGGCGAACGCGGCTACCCCAAGGGCAGTCCTTCCCCCGACCCGCTCACGTACATGACCGACGACGAACTGATCGCCAAGTTCCGCCACAACATCGATGGAGTCGTGAGCGACGCGGACGCGGACGCCGTCATCGAGGCCGTGTACGACCTCGAGAACGTCGACGACATCTCGACGATCCTGAACCGATTGCAGCCCAACTCCGCTGACTGATCGGATCGAAACACTGCGCTGCTCTTGCCGGAGAGTTCGACGGCAAGAGCAGCGCAGTGCTGTGTAGGCACTCGCTACAGTCCTTTCCCGGGCTACCTCTGCCAGCCGCTCCATTTCTCTTGCAGCGCCGAGTCCCCCGCGGAGTCAATGCTTCCCATACGCCGTCTTGTTCGACGAAATGGTTGGTGTAGTAACAGCATCCGGTGCGGCGTTCTTCGTTCTATCTCATCGAACGGTTCAGTGTCTCGGAGGGTAATTCGCCGAACTTCTCGCGGTACTGTCGGGCGAACCTACCGAGGTGGAAAAAGCCCCACCGTGCGGCAGAAGCGCTGACCGATTCCGACCGACCCGCCGCCAAATCGCTGCGGACTCGATCGAGCCGTACCGAACGAACGTACTCACTGGGCGGCATTCCGACGGCCTGCTGAAATCCGAGCTGCAAAGCCCGCGCGGTCACGCCTGCCTTGGCGGCAAGGTCGGCGGTCGTCATTGCCTCGTCGGGGTGTGCGTCGATGAAGTCGATCAGGTTGCGCACCGTTGGCGACCCAGCACGCGGTGACGGCCCGACGAGGGCTTCTGTCAGCTGGTTCGGAACGGTGAGCAGCAGTTGGGTCATAAGCGAGGACTCGAAATCGTGACGTGCGAGAGGCATCGTGGCTATGCCGTCCTCACGTGCGAGTTCTCGGTAGAGGAATTTCACGGCGGCAAGCAGCGACCGACCTGTTCCAGCGGCCGTATCGAAGGTCAAGTCGAAGCGAACTTCCTGCTTCTCCGGTCGGCCGAGCAACGTACCCGCATGGGTCTCCAGAGTGTCGATGGGCAACTTCAGGTGATACTGCGTTGCGTCCGCGCTCCAGTTGATCATCACGGGTGAATCGGGTACGAAGACCACGCCGTCTTGCCTCGCATCCAAGTTCCTCCGAACGCCCCGCTGCTCGACGACACTGCTGCCCTCTATCAAGAAGTTGACGTGATAGCAGGACTGCATCGGGGGACCGTTGAGAATGGCCGCCGCCCCGTAGGACATGCGACCGAGCGTCAGGCGTCCCGACGAAATCGTGTCGAGACGAAAGTCGACTGGCTGCCGATCGTCCAAAGCCAACTCGTGGTTCGCGAAGGTCGTGGCTACGTGTCTGTGGGCAACGTCGGGATCACCGGTTCGAAACTTCCGGAGGCTCGACGCCGCTGCTACCTGTAGCAAGACCCTTCCCTTCCTCTGGTGACCCGTATCACATTTTGTGAATATATTATGCCTTACCGACGGAATGCGCCACCTTCGCTTCGCGGACACCGCGCCTTCGCTTTGAGGATTGTGACCCGCGTCTCTCCTGCTTAGCGTTGTGATTCAGCGTTCTGGGACTAGACCGTCGCTTCCCACAGGAGGACTCAATCAATGTCAGAACCCACGCACGAGGCCCCAAGGCTCGAAGTCGAGAGGCTCCCGCGAGAAGGAGCGTGCCCCCGATGCGGGCAGGAGAAGCTGCGCGCGTATCCCGTCGTCGCCGAGACCGGCTGGCTCCACGTCGTCAAGTGTCAGAACTGTCTCCATTCCGTCGAGCGTGAGCGGTGGTCGCGTCTTGGACACATCCAACTGCTCGCCGATCTCGTTTAAACGCCAACCATCGAGGAGTACGACAATATGATTGCAGTCGATGTAGGGGGCACCTTCACAGATGTCGTCGCATGGCGCGACGGCGAGATTCTGACTACCAAGGTGTCTACCGACTACACCGAGGTCGCAGGACCGGTACTCAAGGGCGCACAGCTGCTTGGAGTCGAAGGCTCGGATGTCTTCAACCACGCCAGCACCCACGGCCTCAACGCGGTCATCACTCGAAAGCTACCCAAAATCGGTTTCCTGACCACCGAGGGACATCGCGACATTCTCGACATGGGACGGGTCTGGCGACCCACAGAAGCAATACTCGATCCGCATTGGCGCCGCAGCTTCGGTGACGCATCGAGGCCGATCGTTGATCGCTACCTTCGCCGAGGCATCCGCGAAAGGCTCACTTCGGATGGAAGCGTGCTTTTCGAACTGGACGAGGAGCAGGCCCGTGCGGAGCTAGAAGTGCTGCGCAGGTGCGATGTGACCGGGGTGGCGATCTGCCTCATCAACGCGTACGTCAACCCCGTCCACGAAATTCGGCTACGCGAGCTGGTCACCGAGGTGCTGGGCGACGTCCCGTGCTCCATTTCCAGTGAGGTGTCGCCCCTCGCCAAAGAGTACGCACGCGCATCGACGACCGTGATCGACACCTTGATGAAAATCATTTACACCAAGTACTCGGCGAGCTTGGGAGAAGGGTTGACCGAGCTCGGCTTCACCGGCCAACTCAACTTCGCGGACTGCGCGGCAACCCTCGTTCCCGCCTCGCGCGCAATGGACCTGCCGTTCAGGATCGTGTTCTCGGGACCGGCCGCAGGCACAGTCGCATGCGCTCACTTCGGCGACCTTATCGGTGAAACAGACCTACTGTGTGCCGATGTCGGTGGGACCTCGTGCGACATCAGCGTAGTAACGGGCGGGGCTCCGTTCGTCAACACCAGTTTCGAACTGGAACACGATCTGGTCGTCAACGCACTCGCCAACGACATCTCCAGCATCGGCGCCGGTGGCGGAAGCATCGTCGCGATCGGCCAGTCCGGGGAAATTCTGGTTGGTCCCGACAGTGCACGGGCACAGCCCGGCCCCGCCTGCTACGGGCGCGGCGGTACCGTACCCACGACCACAGACACGTGTCTGATGATCGGAATCATCGACCCGGAAGGTTTCGCCGGCGGCGAACTCGATCTCGACATCGCGGCCTCCGAGCGCGCGTTCGAGGGGCTCGACACCGACTTCAGCCTCGCGCAGCGAGTCCGCTACGCGTACGAGATGGCGGTCAACAACATGGCCGAGGGCGTATTCAATGTCGCCATCAAGAACGGCGTCGACCCGCGTGACTACAGCCTCGTTGCTTTCGGTGCAGCCGGACCGATGTTGTTACCCGCCGTTCTCGACACCGTGCATTGCAAGCAGGTGATCGTGCCGCCGAATCCCGGTCTGTTCTCGGCTATCGGTCTGCTGGCCGCTGACCAGGTGTTCACGGTCAACCGAAGCGCTTACCTGCTGCTGTCGCCGGACAAGGCACCGTCGATCGACGCAGTGTTCACCGAGATGGAAACTCAGCTTCGCGAACAGGTAGGCGATACCACCGCGGTGACATTCCTCCGCAGCATGGACGCGCATCTCGTCGGTCAGAGTTGGGATACACCGTTTGTGCCGGTACCCGACGGGGTGATCGACGCAGACGCCGTAGCAACGATGGTGACCTCGTTCCACGACACGTACGAGAGTCGTTCAGGCAACCGTTTCGAAGCGATGCCGGTCGAAGGCGTGACCTTTCGGATACGCGCCGTGGTCGAGACGTCGAAAATCGAGTTCCCCCGTGTCCCCGTTCGCGGAGCCGACGAGCCCCTACTGCCAGTGCGCACAACCACACTGCGTTTCCTCGGCGACATCGATGGGGGCGGCGACGGCGCGCAGGATGCCCACGTATACGAGCGGTCGACGCTGCGCGCGGGTGATGTGCTTCCCGGCCCGACGATCATCGATGAGGGACTGTCCACCACCCATGTGGGCGCCGGCCAGCAGGCGACCGTCGGCGAGTACGGCGAACTGATCATTCGGAGGAAATAACTATGTCCACTCTGACCGTCCCGTCCGTGTCGCCGGAATCGACTCGGCGACTTCGAGACCTCAGCGACAGCGAATTCAAGGACACTTACGGGTGCGACCGCTTCAGCGCATCCGTGATCTTGAACCGGCTGCGATACGCCGTAGAGCACATGTCCACCGGGTTCATGCGAGAGGCGTTCTCGCCGATCATCCGCGATTGGTACGACTTCGCGTGCACGATCAGTGGGCCGGCAGACCGGGACTACCCGATGGCCGTTGTGAGCAACAGCCTCGTCGTCTTCCTCGGAACCATGGGTGACGCGGTTCGCAACGCCGTCGAGGAGTACGGCCCCGAAAATCTGCGCCCTGGCGATGTTCTGATCTGCAACGACCCCTACCGCGGAGGCAGACACGTCAACGATGTCGCGTTCACGCGCCCGGTCTTCGTGGACGGAAAGATCGTGTCCTACGTCAACCTGTGCGCCCACCAGTTGGACATGGGTGGCACGGTCCCGGGCGGATTTTCGGCCACCAAGTCGAACGTCTACGAGAATGGCCTCGTCATCCCACCGATGTTGTTGTGGTCGGAAGACAAGCCGGTCCGATCCACCTTCAGTCTGATCTTCGACAACACCCGATGGGGCGGAATGCTGCTCCCCGACTTCAAGAGCATCTATCAGCAATTGAAGCTTGGGGAGCGGTTGATCCTGGAAAACATCGACCGCTACGGACTCGACTCCTACCTCGGGACACTCGACTATTCGTGCGACACGTCGGCCGAACGAATGCGCGACGCTATCGGACGCGTTCCCGACGGCGACTACGCCGGGTCTGCGCTGATCGATGCGGATGGATTGGACGACACCCTCGACTACACGGTCCGCGTGCTGGTGCGCAAACGAGGAGATGATATCGAGGTCGATCTGTCGGGGACCTCGGCTCAAGCGCGGACATGCATAAACTGCGGTGTACTCGATGCAAAGACTGCAGTGGGTGTCGCCTTGACCATCCTGCTGGATCCGAAAGTTCCGTTCACATCCGGAACCTGGCGCAACATCGACATCGCCGCTCCCGCTGGGACTATCGTCTCCTCGCTACCCCCGGACGGCGGCATCATGATGTTCTGGGAGGCATCGGGCGCGATCGCGTCGGCTATCTTCGATGCGCTCAATCCTGTTCTCGGAGTGCAGGGTGTGGGCGGAGACTACGGTTCTACCAATACCCACAATGCCTCTGGCGTGCGGCCGGACGGCACACCATGGACGAGCGCGACCCAATGCGGAGGGGAGCACGGCCCGTGGGGTGCATCGAAGGCCGGTGACGGCGACAGCTACACCGTGCTCCTGACCCTCAACAACCTCGACCCGGCTACCGAAACGATCGAACACGACTCACCGGTCGTCGTTCTGCGAAAAGAGCACGCGATCGACACGGGTGGCGCGGGTACGTTCCGAGGCGGAGCGGCGAATTTGAAAGACACTTTATGGCTGACGGCCGGCCAGCATTATTTGTCACCCTTCCGGACGAAGAAACCGAGCGGCGTCGGCGCCAACGGAGGCAATGCAGGACCGATCGGTGCGATGTGGCTATTTCCACCGACGACCGATGCTCCGGTGAAAGGCCTCGTCGATACCGCAGACAGCGCGTACGAACACAGCGAACCGGTCGCGGGTGTTCTCAATCCGTCGACGCATGCGCTCGACCCCGAAAACGGCGAGTACAACTATTTCGCACGTCGGCAGGTGTGGGCGACCGCACCGAACACCATCCTGCGCTGTTTGACGAACGGAGGTGGGGGTTGGGGTGATCCCTTCGCTCGAGACCCCGAACGAGTTCTGGCCGACGTACGCAACGAGTACGTCAGCATCGAGGCTGCTGCAGCACAATACGGCGTCGTCGTCGTCGGTGACCCACGCAACGACCCGGAAGGTCTGCGGATCGACGCCGCCGGTACCGATGCGCTACGTGGAAAGGCACAGTGATGAAGAGCATACTGTTCCCAGGTGATGGCACTACGGTGCTGCGGGACATGCCGGAGCCGACCCCCGGCCCTGGTGAGGTGGTCGTCAAGATCCGAGCCTCAGGGATGTGTGGATCGGATCTGCACTTTTATCACGGCAGTTTCGATTTCGACCACTCTGTCATCCAGGGACACGAACCGTGCGGAGAGATCTACGCAATCGGTGAAGGCGTCGCACCCACCGCCGCAACCGTCGGCGACCGCGTCATGATCCACCACTACTTCGGTTGCGGTATGTGCAGGCGTTGTCGCGCGGGCTGGCCACAGATGTGTGAGACAGGTCGAGGCAAGACGATGGCCGTCCACGTCAACGGGGGACATGCACCGTTCGCAGTCGTACCGGTTACTTCGATACTGCCGCTGCCCGGCGGAATGTCCTTCAAAGCCGGCGCGGCGATCGGGTGCGGTACCGGAACTGCCTGGGGTGCGATCAAGCGACTCGGCGGAGTCAGTGACACCGTCACCGTTGTTATCGGCCAGGGTCCAGTCGGACTTTCCGCCACGATGTTTGCGGCTTCCATGGGTGCGATGGTAATCGGCGTGGACATCGATGCGCGGCGGTTGGAGCGCGCGAAGCACTTCGGTGCGGACGTCGTCGTCAACTCTCGCGAGGAATCGTTGCTCGACGTTGTCAGTGACTACACCGGTGGGCGTTTGGCCGATGTCGTGATGGAGACGTCCGGGCGGGCGACCAAAGACGCGTTCAGCGTGCTGGGGACATTCGGCCGAGCGTGCTTCACAGGATTGCCTGGTGAAGTGGAGTTCACGACGCAAGCCGTATACAAGAAGCAGTGGACGGTCATGACCTCGTGGACCATGTCGTCCATCGAACAAGCGCGCTGCGCCGACTACGTGGTCTCCCACAATCTGCCGGTCGACGACCTTTATTCGCACCGTTGGACGATCGATCAGGCAGCCGAGGCCTACGAGTGGTTCGACAAGCAAGACGCGGGCAAGGGTGTCTTCGAGTTCGACTGATCCGTACCCGTCCGTACTCAGGCGACATCACAAGCGAACGCGGTAGAACAAGAAGGAGTCATTATGACTACACAAGAAGCGATTTCACCTCACCGTCCCGATTTCATCGCGGGTAGGAAAAAGAATCTGATCGGCGGAAGGTGGGTCGACGCTGCATCCGGAAGAACAATAGATGTCGTCAACCCCGCTACCGGCGGGAAGATGTGCGAGATCGCAGCAAGTGACAGCACCGACGTCGATCTCGCAGTAACGGCGGCCCGGTCGGCGTTCGAAGGTGAGTGGAGTCGGTGGACTCCGCACCAGCGCCGCAAGTTGATGTTGAAGATTCACGATCTCGTTCTGGAGAACTTCGACGAGCTTGCTCTGATCGAAACCCTCGACATGGGTGCGCCGCTGTCGCGAACGAAGGGTCTCGCAGAGTGGACCTCGCAAGTTCTGCACTTCTTCGCTTCTCAGTGTGGCGCCGGAACCGTAGCGACTCCGGAGAACTCGCTGCCAGGTGACTTCCTCACCCTTCGGAGCCTTGCCCCTGTAGGTGTGGTCGGTGGCATCATCCCCTGGAACGGGCCGTTGATCGGTCTGTGGTGGATCTTCGGTCCGGCGCTTGCCGCCGGTTGTACAGCGGTCCTCAAGCCCGCCGAAGACGCATCACTGTCGGTGCTACGCGTGGCGGAGTTGATGTCGGAAGCCGGTCTACCCGACGGCGTGATCAACGTCGTGACCGGATACGGTCGAGACGCGGGACAGGCATTGGCGGAACACAAGGACATCGACCGAATCGCGTTCACGGGGTCCATCGGCACAGCCCAGTCGATCGTCCGAGCCTCTGCGGGCAACCTCAAACGTCTCCAGTTGGAACTGGGGGGAAAATCACCGGACATCATCTTCGCCGATGCTGATCTGGACAAGGCCGTTCCTGGTGCGTCCATGGGCGTGTACACCAACAGCGGTCAGGTATGCGTCGCCGGCACACGCATACTCGTTCAGCGCTCGATACACGACGAATTTGTAGAGCGAATGACAGAATTCACGAAAACGATCAAGGTCGGAGATGGACTCGACCCGGACACTCAACTCGGCCCACTCATTTCGCAACGGCAACTCGACCGCGTCATGAACTACATCGACATCGGCGGAGGTGAAGGCGCTCAGTTGGCCAGCGGCGGTAGCCGACTCGGTGGAGCACTTGCGAACGGCTTCTTCGTGGAGCCAACCGTCTTCGCGGGCGCGTCCAACCAGATGACGATCGCGCAAGAAGAAATTTTCGGTCCCGTCGCATCCGTGATCCCATTCGATGAACCCGAAGACGCGCTGCGCATCGCCAACGACACACCCTTCGGACTGGCGGGTGGGGTGTGGACGCAAAATTTGGCTACGGCACACAAGGTCTCACGCGGAATCAATGCGGGCACGGTCTGGGTCAACTGCTACGGCGTACTCGATCCGGCCATCGGATTCGGCGGCACAAAAATGAGCGGTTACGGCTGGAAGGGCGCCAAAGAGCATGTCGAAAGTTACCTCTACCCGAAGGCGGTCTACATCAACCTCGGTTGATGGGGTAGAGGTGTAGTCCGATCAAGCTTCGGATTCTGCCGAGGAGTCAGACCCGCCGACGCACCCGCCGTCGGCGGGTCCGATTTCATTGAACCGCCGGCGCATACTCCGCCGGAGGAGTGGAACCTGAATGCCGAATCGCAGGGCCCGGCGTCGTCACCCGTCCCCCTTTCGGATGATGCGCAATACGAACAGCGGCAGATGCACGCAACGCAGCAATGAGCTTCACTGTCAACAGCCCGATGATGATTTCCCAGCTACGACCCCAGGTCTGTTCACCGGAATGAGGTAACCATTCACATGATGATCGAGCACCATCAGCATTTTATCGGTGGGAAGCTAGTCGAATCACACTCCGCTGGTCGCATCGAAGTGATTGACCCGGCCACGGAGCAGGTCATCGGGACGATCGCCGACGGTGACGCCCGTGACATCACAGCAGCCGTCGGAGCAGCCGAAGCGGCCGCACCCGCTTGGGCGGCAAAGAGCGCGGCCGAACGCGCGACCGTGTTGCGGGCGATCGCGGATGCCTTCGAAGCGCGGATGGATGAGATTTCGGCACTGGTCACCAGGCAGAACGGAACGCCGATCTCGATCGCCCGGGCCATGCAGTCCCAGGTGCCCGTGGTTTACCGCTACTTCGCCGATCTCGCCGACGTATTCGAACCAGAGGAACTGGTGGAAACCGCCAGTGGTGATGCGATCGTACGGCGAGAGCCGGTCGGCGTAGTCGGCGCGATCATCCCGTGGAATGGTCCGCAGCCATTGACCGCCTGGAAGCTGGGTCCGGCCTTGGCAGCGGGCTGCACGGTGGTGATCAAGCCGGCGCAGGAGACATCGCTCGATGCGTTTTTGTTCGCCGAGATCCTCACCGAGGCGGACGTACCCGACGGCGTGGTCAATATCGTCACCGGAGGACGAGAAACGGGCGCGGCCTTGGTTGCCGATCAAGGCGTTCGAAAGATCGCATTCACTGGTTCTACCCGCGCGGGTCGGGCAATCGCCGCAGAATGCGCAGCTCAACTCAAGCGCGTGACTTTGGAACTGGGCGGCAAGTCCGCCGGAATTCTTCTCGATGATGTCGACCTCGATGAATTCCGGCCGCTCGTATTGTCGGCGTGCTCGCCGAACACCGGCCAGACCTGCCGCGCACTGACCAGAGTGCTGGTGCCTTCGTCCCGTCACGATGAGATCGTCGAAATGCTCGAGGAGACGCTGCGCTCGATCCCACAAGGCGATCCGAGCGATCCGGTGAACTTGTTCGGGCCGTTGGTCAACGCTCTCCAGCGTGAGCGAGTCGAGTCGTACATAGCTCTCGGCCGCGCGGAGGGCGCCACTGTGGTTCTGGGTGGTGGACGGCCCGAAGGTCTCGAGCGGGGCTATTACGTGGAGCCGACCATCTTCACCGACGTCACCAACGACATGCGCATCGCGCGTGAGGAGATTTTCGGCCCGGTACTGGTAGTGATGTCGTACGAGACGGTCGACGAAGCTGTGGCGATCGCCAACGATTCCGAGTATGGCCTGGGCGGTGGGGTGTTCTCCTCAGATCGTGAGAAGGCCACCGAGGTGGCGCGCCGGATCGTGAGCGGAAGCGTAGGAATCAATACCTCGACACTGCCGATCGAAACCCCGTTCGGTGGGGTGAAGAATAGCGGGATGGGGCGCGAGCTCGGCCCGCAGGCGCTCGACGCCTATCTCGAGTACAAGACTTTGTTCCGCGCCAAGTGATGATGCGGCGGGGGAGCGATCGATCAAGGTCGCCCCCACCGCCGTTGGGAAGCTTTGGCACAGTGCGCACGCGTCAGCGGCGCAGCCAATACGCCACCGCTTCGGCGCGGTTGCCGGCATCCAGCTTCCGCAGGATGTGCGTGATGTGGGTCTTGACGGTGCCCTCGGAGATCGTCAGGCGGCGGGCGATCATGCGATTGTTGTCACCGGCAGCCATTCGCTCGAGTACTTCGACTTCGCGGCCGGACAGGCCGTAGGAGGAACTCTGCACACTCGGAGAGACTGCGCCTCCGGTGAGGTCGGACAGTGTGGTGGTCAGCGCCGACACTCGTTCCAGCACGGTAGCCCGAGCCAGCGCGTAGCCGAGACCCTCGCCGAATAAGGTGAGGATTGATTGATCGGTGTTGTCGACTGGACGACGTGCATAGTGGGCGTCGGCATGGACCAAACCCATGACCCGCCCGCCCACGTTGATCGGCGCGACGCCGTAGGACGTGCACCCGGATATCGCCACGAGTGTGCGATCCACCCTTGGGTTGTCCTGTACGTCGTAGACGAGACCGGGTTCGCCTCGGTCAACGACGTCCGACTCCACCAAAGTGCCGTCCAAGGTCGGCGGATGTTCTCGTCCGGCGGCCACCATTTCCTCGGCGAGGCGAGGGTCCTTCTCGATTACCATCGTGTGCAGATTCCAGCGTCCGCGTTCGACAGTGGAGATCAGGGCGCGATCGAAACCGATGGTGATTACTTCCTCAGCGGCGCTTGTGAGTAATTCGTCGACTGTCTTGGCGGACTGTAATCGTACGAGGGAGCGGTGGATCGACCGCATCACTTCGACGCTCGACGCCACACGCGACTCGTTGATGCGGCTTTCGAGATCGCGGACGGTACCGAGCAGTGAAGTCAAGCATCTGATTCTGTCAGGAGCAGTCGTGGGCGGAAGCTGGGTGAGCTCGCCGAGCGCGACCGTCCACACGCGATCGAGAATTCGTTTCGCCGATCCTGTGGACATCACCCCGTGTTCGATGAAGGGGCGGTCGAGGACCGCTTCGGCATGCGTGCCCACTGACCGGACCTCTGCGTGCAGGTCGGTGGACAGTACGCCGTCGTGCGCGGGGCGGATATCACTCGGTCGCATGACCACAGCCTCCACGTCGTCTCAGGGAGTGTTTCACATCACAGATAATATACTATACGCGATCTGGAACATCGTCCATAGGTCGTACTGAATATCGAACCCACGGCAGATGTCGCCAGATGTGTCTGGCTTCACACTGGTTGCTACCACCTGGCCCTCCGGCCGCCACGGCTCCCTCCCAGCCAATACCCGAAGGGTGCGCCATCGCCGGATCCGGAGACGTACATGACCGATGAACAGCTGATTACCAAGCTCCGGCACGACGTCGACGGGGGTGTCCTGGACGTCGCAGTTCTGCTCGACCTGACGAAACCCCGTCGCTGAGCCACGCCCCACCCACAGACCAGGAGATGACATGACCGCAGCCCTTACCGAGCGACCCCGGGTCTCGCTACGGGCCAGGATCGGGTCGTTCGACCAGGCATACCTGGTGCTGGCGATCACCGTGACACTGGTACTTGTCGGCGGTGCCACCACCAATAACTTCCTCACCACGGGGAACTTGAGCACCATCCTCAATCTGTCCGCTGCGTTCGGCATCATGGCGGTCGGGCAGGCGATCGTGGTGATCGGAAAGGGCCTCGACCTGTCGATTGCTGGAATCGGCCTCGGCTGCGCCCAGGCCACCCTCGCGCTGATAAACCAGGGGTGGGGACAGTGGGGGGCCGTCGGGGCGATGATTCTACTCGCGGCGTTCATCGGATTGGTCAACGGTGTAATCATCGCCTTTGTCGAGGTTCCGGCGTTATTCGTCACGCTGGCCACCGGAATGCTGGCGATAGGGGGGATCGGAATACTGATTCTTGACCAGAACGTGTACACAGTTCCGCCGGACTCTGTGCTGGCCGGGCTGAGCGGTACCGCGTTCTGGTCCATTCCGCGGCCCGTGCTGATCGCGGCGATCATCTTCCTCGCGGCATGGCTGTTCCTCACCTTCACGACACCGGGCCGGCTCATCCGGGCGATGGGTGACAACTTCGCTACTGCCCGGTCGTCGGGTGCCCCGGTTCGTCCTCTGCAGGTGCTCACCTACGTAGTGTCTGCGCTGCTGGCTGCATTGGCCGGATTCGTCGCCGTCGCAATCCAGGGCAGTATCCAGACCACATCCAGCTCGTTCGACCCGATCCTGTTCACCGCGTTGACGGTGGTGGTGATTGGCGGTGTCTCGTTGTCGGGTGGTCGCGGAACTGTCCTCGGAGTGCTGGCCGGTGCGCTATTCGTCGGCATATTGAACAGCCTGCTGGTCATGCACGGACTGTCCACCGCGGTCCAGGACCTCATCCGGGGAGCGGTTCTGCTCGGGGCCATCGGCTTCGACGCCTGGCTGCATCCACGCAACGACGAGACCGACAAGTCTGGTGAGCTCTGACGCCGCCCCGGCGTCGCTCCCCGAACATCATCCCAACGTAGGAGAACCACATGTCATCACACAGGAAGTGGACAGCTGTCAGTGCGGTGCTGCTCGCAGCCGGCATGATCGCCGGCTGCACAGTGAACACCGGTGCCGGGGCCGGAACCGGCGGTGAGCGAGGCGACGGGCAAGGCTTCAGCGCCAACGTCGAGTTGCTGCCGGCACGGCAGAAAGTGCAGGACATCATGCAGGGCAAACGGGTCGCATTCGTTCCGATGCTCTACAAGGGGTATCAGCTCACCGAAAACTGGGGCACGTCGCTGACACGCTCACTCGAGGCCTCCGGAGCACAGGTCACCATTCACGATCCGAATTTCGACCCCGATCGCATGCTGGCGATCCTCAACGACATCATCGCGCGGAAACAGGCCGATGTGATGGTGCTGCAGAGTTCGGCGCAGGGACTGTTGGACAACGTCATTGAACGTGCAGCGCAGGCGGGCATCTACACCGTGGTGTTGAACATGATGTCCACCCGGCTCAGCGACGCGTTCGTCGGCGTCGATGTATACGGTGCAGCGCAGGCGATCACCAAGCGGGCCGTGGAGGATTGTAATGCCCGCGGCACCACCAAGAAGCTGTCGATCATCGACGGCATGGGCAATGACCCGGCGTCCCTGCTGTGGAACGCCGGAATCAAGGATGTCGCCGAGCACGAGGGCTACGAGGTACAGGTCAGCCATTCACAGTTCGACAATTCCAAGGCGCAGGCAGCGGCCGAGGCGGCGATGCAGCAGAACGGCAACGATCTGTGTGGCTTCCTGGTCACCTTCGACCTGAACGCAGTGTCAGTCGGCCAGACAGTGAAGGCCGCCGAGAGCCGTAGACAGATTCAGCCCGCCGCGATCGGGGTTTACACCCTGGATGCGAACTCGGCGACCTGCGAGGAACTCAGACGCGGCACGGTTACCGCCACAGCGGCGTACGACGTTCAGGGAATCGGGGCTGCAGGCGCGGTAGCGGTGCAGAACCTCCTGATCAACGGCGCGCCCGCGGGGAGCCGCCACGACGTGGGCTACGTCTCGTACCACGTCGTGGACGGCAAGACCGCCGACGAGACGACCATCGCCTGCTACCGGTCCAACTAGGAGTCGACGAATGACGACGACCACGCTCCGCCGCGGACCCAATCCGCTTCGCCGGGGAATTGACGCCTACCGGATGACCGGGGGCCGGGCCTCCGATCGGATCGCCCGCTACCGCACCGTTTCTGATCTGTTCGAGAAACGCTGGATGGAGGGAGCGGTGCCGTTGGTGCTGGCACTGTTGCTGTGTTTCGTAGTGATCGCCACGACGGATGTGGGCACCGCGAACGCACCGCTCGCCATCGACGACGTCGCCGAATGGGGATTGCTCGCCATCGGTCTGACGGTGGTGCTGGTCGCCGGCGGCATCGATCTTTCCATCGGGTCCATAGTCGGTCTGTGCTCGATGTTCGCATTGATCTCCGACCGGGTCTGGTACTGGCCGCCGGGATGGGTGATCCCTGCGACCGTGGTTCTCGGTGCGTTGCTCGGTTCGGTCAACGGGTATCTCATCGCCTTCCTGCGTATGCGGCCGTTCATCACCACCCTGGTAACGCTCATTGCATTCGGTGGTGCAGCAGTGGCCCTGCAGAACGCGCACACCACCCAGATTGGGATCGCACGCCCGGCGCTGGTGTGGGACGCCATCCCCTACGGCAAGATCATTGGCATCCCGACAGCGTGGTTCACGTTCCTGTGCGTGCTCGTTGTCGCGCACGTGATGCTTACTCGTTCGCGCTGGGGATGGTGGGTCACCGCCACCGGATCCGACCGCCGGTCCGCCCGCCGCAACGGCATCCCCGTGCGCGCGGTGACGTTCTGGGCCTACGTGCTTTCCGGGTCGATGGCGGGCAGCGCCGCCATTCTGACCACGGCCCGGCTGAGTCGCACCGATGCGGCGATCGGACGCGGTTGGGAACTCATCGTGCTTACCGCCGTTGTACTAGGCGGAGTCAGCCTCAAGGGAGGTCGCGGGTCGGTCCTGCGTGCCACCGTCGGCGTCATCGTCGTGGCCGTCATCCGGCAGGCAACCATCGCCGAAGGACTCGACTTCAACTACTACACGGTGATTCTCGCCGCAGCGCTGCTCGCGTTCACCATCCTCGACCTGCAATGGGGAAAGTACCGCCGACGTGCGGTGGAGAAGCTGAAGATCGATCCCGCGCGCGTGCTGCTCGGTCCGCTGACCGATGTTACGGCGCCAGGCACTGTCTGGACCCCGAACTGCGTGTTGACCGACGCACCGCCTGTGGGACTTGGCAAGATCCGGGGCGCCGAGGCGTGTGCCGTCGATCCCGAGGGCAACATCTACGCGGGTGACCAGCGCGGCTGGGTATGGCGCTTCCGGGGACCGGACGACACCGAGGGCGAGATATTCTCGCGCACTGGAGGATTCCCGTGCGGGCACGCATGGGACCGGGAGGGGCGGATGCTGGTGGCGGTCGGCGGCATGGGCGTCTATCGCATCGACGCCGACGGGGAGCCGCAGATGGTGGCGAACCGAGTCGCACGGAGCCCGCTGTCGTTGGTTGACGACTCCGGTCTGCGCGCTGTCGACGACCTGGACGTGGCACCTGACGGATCGATCTACGCCTCGGACTTTTCTGTACGCAACAACTCCACCGACTTCCTCCTGGAACTGGTGGAGTTCCGCCCGAACGGCCGGCTGATCAAAATAGCTCCGAACGGGAAGGCGGAGGTCGTCGCCACGAACTTTGTCTTCCCGAACGGTGTGTGCACCGCGCACGACGGCCAATCGATCCTCGTCTCCAGCACGGGGTTGTGCCGGGTCGATCGGCTGTGGATCTCCGGACCGAAGGAGGGCGTGCTCGAGCCGGTGCTGGAGAATCTGCCGGGCTATCCGGACAACATCCACCGCTCGTCGGACGGAAACTACTGGATGCCGCTGGTCGCGTTGCGGACTCCGATGTCGGATCTGCTCAACCGCTATCCGGAGGTGCGGCGGCGGATGACGCGTGAGGTCTCGCTGGACAACTGGATGGTGCCGCAGCTCAACGTCTCCTGCATCGTCAAGTTCTCCGACAAAGGAGAGATCATTGCCGTCAAGTGGGACAAGAGCCTGAAGAACTATCCGATGGTGACAGCCGCGACCGAGCGGGATGGCTACCTCTACTTCGCCGGCGTCTCGAACAATCGGTTGGGCCGACTCGCGCTCGACCCCGACGAGATCGGCACTATCGACACCAATCTGGTGCCCGGCACCTTCGGCACCCGGACCGCCGCGGAGGTGGGCTCATGAGTTCGGTCCTGGACACCATCAAAGAGTGGATCAATCCGGACAGGGTGCGGCATCGGTCGGTGCCCCGGATGGAGACCGGCCTCCGCCCGAACCTGCGCCTGGACGAGGCCGAGGAGCTGCTTGCCGCCGGTGTGCACACTCCGGACGACATCACGGTCACCGCGGACGGCACCGTCGTACTTTCCAGCGGATGTGAGTTGCTGCGTTTGGAGCGAGACGGTATCCGCTTGATCGCCCGGTGTGCCGCGCGCATCGCCGCCGTCACGACAGTCGGGAACGCGGTGGTCGCGGCCGTCGAAGGCACCGGTCTGGTCGCGGTCGACGCGAGCGGAGCGGTGACCTCGCAGTGTGCCGACCTAGCAGTCGCGCGCGGTGTCACCGCGCTGACCGCCGTACCCGGAGGAGACCTGCTGGTCACAGTCGGATCCACTACCGCCGATGTGCGCGGCGATTGGGCGCGCGCCTTGCTCGCCGGCGACGCGTCGGGACGGATCGTGCGGGTACGAGACGGTGCCGCCTCAGTGGTCGCTGAGGGGTTGGCCTGGCCGTCAGGGATCGCCCCCAGCGGCGATGGTCAGGTGATCGTGGCAATGAGCCTGACTCACCGCCTGGAGATCCGGTCGCTGAGCGATCCGAGCGAGCCAGTCCAATCCGTAGCGACCAACCTACCGGTGTACCCCGGACGAATCGTCGCCGTGCCGGATGGCCACTGGGTGGTGGCGCCGTACCCGCGGAACCGGATCACCGAGATGCTCCTCGATGAGCGGCCACTGCTGTCGGAGATGGTCGAAACGATCGATCGGGAGGAGTGGTTCGTCCCGCAGTTGCGCGGCGGGAATCTGTTTACCGAAGCGATGCAGATGGGGCAGCTGCGGGTGCTCGGCCAGGTCAAGAGCTGGGCGCCCGCCAGGTCCTGTGGCGTGGTGTTCCGGCTCGACGACACCGGGCGCATCGCGGAGAGCGCACATGCCCGGGTGGACAGTCCCCGGCACGGAGTCACCGGCGTGGCCGTCGCTGACGGCCAGATCGTGACCGCATTGCACGGTCACGGCTCAGTTCTGCGACTGCACACCGACGAGATTGCACAGGAGGTGCACTCATGACCGAGCACAGCACTGGCCTCGACATCACCCCAGTCATCCGATTGACCGGTGTCAGCAAGCGCTATGGCGGAACCTTCGCAGTTCAGGGTGTCGACTTCGACGTGCGCCCTGGTGAGATCCACGCGCTGCTGGGAGAGAACGGCGCCGGCAAGTCCACGATGGTGAAGATCATCTCGGGAGCCATCACCCAAGATGCGGGCACTCTCGAAGTCGAGGGTGCCGAGCGGCGCTTCGCCGCGCCGCGGGACTCCACCGAGGCCGGGGTGGCGATGGTCTACCAGGAGGGTTCGCTCGTCGAATCCATGACAGTGGCGCAAAATCTGTTCCTCGGGGACGAGCGGGCATTCAACGACTTCGGGACTCTGAATGTGGTCGCCCGCGAACTGCTCGAATCGCACAACTTCCACATCCGGCCGGATGCCGAGGCCGGTGCGCTGGGCATCGGGCAAAAACAGATGGTGGAGATCGCGCGGGCCGTGCACCGCAATGCCAAAGTGGTGATCCTGGACGAGCCCACCGCATCGGTGACCCCGGAGGAGCGCTTGCAGTTGTTCATGTCGATGCAGAGTCTTCGTCGGCGCGGCATCGGAGTCGTTTTCATCACCCACATGTTGGATGAGGCATTCGAGCAGGCGGACCGGATTACCGTCCTGCGGGACGGGGTGGTCCAGGGCACCTTGAATCGCTCAGAGTTCGGTCACGACCGGGTGGTGAAGATGATGGTCGGCCGCACCGTCGAGATGGGCCGAAAGTCGTCGAGCCGGAGGCCGGACATCTTTCCTTCCCTCCAGGTCGAGGATCTCACCCTGCTGCCGGCAGTTCGCAGCATGTCCTTCTCCGCCTACGGCGGCGAGATCCTCGGCTTGTACGGGCTGGTGGGGGCAGGGCGTTCGGAGGTCGCACAGATCATCAGCGGTGTGGTCAAGCGTCGGCACATGCGTGGCGGCACGGTGTGGCTGGGTGGCGAGCGGGTCCGTTTCCGCACCCCACGGCACGCTCGAAAAGCTGGGATCGTGTACATCACTGAGGATCGGAAGGCATCCGGCTTCTTCGGTCACCTGACCATCTCGGAAAACATCTTCCTCGGGTATCTGTGCAGCGCGCTGCGTCTGCCGCTGTGGTTCCGTCCCAGGTTGGGCCGGGCGATCGCGAAGAAATTCGTCGAGCAGTTCGAAGTCCGGACCCTGGCTCCGAACAAGGCTGTGGTGGAGGAGCTCTCGGGTGGAAACCAGCAGAAAGTCGTGCTGGCCAAGGGGCTGACGCGCAAGCCGCGGGTGGCGATCATCGACGAGCCCACCCGCGGTGTGGACCTGGGTACCATCCCCGAGATTCACGCCATGATCCGCGCCCTCGCTGACGAAGGTGTTGCCGTGATCGTGATCTCGTCATACATCCCAGAGATCCAGGCCCTCTCGGATCGTGTGCTGGTCGCCCGCGGGGGCAGCATTGCGGCGGAATTCTCCCCGGACGAGGCCGACGAGGAGAGCCTGATGTTCGCCGCCGCGCATTAGCGGTAGTCCGGCAACAAATCGGGATACAGAAACCAAATGATTGCAGAAACCAAAGGAGTACCAGATGCGTGGAGTGATCTTCAAGGGCGAACGGGTTCTCGAGATCCAGGACTTCCCGGATCCCCACCCCGGCCCCGACGAGGTGGTGCTCGAGATGAAGGCATCCGGAATGTGCGGCAGCGACCTGCATTTCTACCGGGCGCCCGCTGGGCAGGCGCTTGCCGCGTTCGGCATGGTTGGTGACGACGCCGGATTCATCGGGGGACACGAACCGTGCGGGGTGGTCGTCGAGGTCGGTGCCGCCATCGATCCGAGCGTGATCCGTATCGGTGACCGGATGATGGTGCACCACTACGACGGGTGCGGGTTCTGTGACAATTGCCGCACCGGCTGGCCTCAACTGTGCGATCGCGGCAACGTGATCTACGGCGCGACCGCCCACGGCGGGCACGCGGACTACATCAAGGTGCCCGCTCGCACCCTGGTCCGGCTGCCCGATGAGCTGAGTTTCACGGCTGGTGCCGCGATTTCGTGCGGCACCGGTACCGCCTTCGGGGCGCTGGTGAGGTTGAACGTGAACGCGGAGGATTCGCTGGCGGTATTCGGGCAGGGGCCGGTCGGCCAGGCGGCTGTGCAACTCGCCACCGCCATGGGCGCCGAGGTGATCGCGGTGGACATTGCAGCCGCGCGGGTGGCCCGGGCACGGGAGTTTGGTGCGGTGCACACCATCAACTCGGCCGAGACCGACCCGGTCGTGGCGATCAAGGAACTCACACGCGGCAAGGGTGTGGTCAAGGCGTTGGACTGCTCGGGTGCGCCCGCCGCGCGCGCGGCGGCCGTGAAGTCCACCGCGAAATGGGGCAGCGTCGCGTTCGTCGGCGAAGGTAGCACGGTTACCCTGGACGTCAGCCCTGACATGATTCGGAAGCAGCTGACCATCATGGGCTCGTACACCTTCTCCACGGTGGGCCAGGCAGACTGTGCGAAATTCATTGCGCGACATGAAGTCGAGGTCGACAAAGTATTCACCGACCACTGGCAGCTGGACGACGCGGTGGACGCGTACCGAAACTTCGACCTGCAAACCGGCGGCAAGGCGGTAATCGAATTCTGATCGTCGGTGTCGACTGTGCCGCACCCCAACTATATTGATGCATGCCGAAGGCGGTAGATGTCGTGCCGTCGTCGCTGTTGGCCCCACGACATTGGGTAGGCCTGCGGCCGATCACGTTCTGGGGCCGCTCGCTTCGGTCGAGCATGTACGGCGCGTCGGTTGTCGCATATGGCCGTGAACTGACGCGGCTCATCCGGCTCAATCCATTCGAAGGAAGCCATGAACAAATCTCGGTCACAGCAGAGCAGCCTCATGGTGCTCGCGATCTGCTTCATTACGATCCTCGCCGACGGGTTCGACCTAATTATCTTCGGCGCCACCCTGCCGTCGCTGATGCAACAGTGGGGCCTGAGTAAGGCGGCGCTGGCCAATGTTCACAGCATGACGCTCGCGGGCCTAATGGTGGGCTTCCTTGTCGCTGGTCCATTGGCTGACCGGTACGGCCGCCGCATCGTGCTGATCGCTGGCGGCTCATGGTTCTCGGTGTTGTGCACGCTGTGCGCCCTCGCCCCGAACTTCACCACCTTCGGAGTCGCCCGCGTACTCGCAGGGCTCGGGTTGGGCGCAGTAGTTCCGTCGGCGGTAGCGCTGGCGAACGAGTTCGCGCCGCCGGGTCGGCGGCAGCTGTTCAACGGCATTACGCTGACCGGCTACGCGGTAGGCGGGATTCTCACCACGGTGGTCGCGCTGGCGATTATCCCCGGCGCCGAGGCGATCAAGGCCTCGAACCCTCCGGACGAGAGCTGGCGGGTCATGTACGGACTCGCGGCGACGTTCCTGCTGGTGATCCCGTTCATGTGTCGGCGGCTACCCGAGTCGCCTAGCTTCCTGATCGCGCGCGGTCGCGACATCGAGGCGGCCGCAATCGCGCACCGGTTCGGAATGGATTTCGATCGGATCGTGGCCGAGCAACGCGCCCATGAGGAGACGGACGCAGGCGGTGGCTATCGGCTCCTGCTCTCGCGCAAATACCTGGTGGCGACGGTGATCTTCACGCTGATCATGTTTTGCACCCAGGTGCTGAGCTATGGCCCCAACACCTGGCTGCCCAGCATGACCAAGGAGATGGGTTTCGGCGGTATGCAGGGCATCCTGGCGCTGATGATGCTGCAGATCGGCGCGGCGGTGGGCACGATCATCGGCGCGATCCTGATCGACCGCGGCGGCGCGACGCAGACCATCGTGCCGTATTTCCTACTGGGTGCGGCGGCGCTGGGCGCGCTGGCCTACGGTACCGAGTTGGGTGTGGTCGGCATCTTCATTGCTGCGTTCTTCGCCGGGGTGGGCACCATCGGTACCAGCACACTGATGTATGGAGTGATTGCCGCGCATTACCCCGCATCTAGCCGCAGCTCCGCGATCGGATTCACACTGGGCATCGGTCGTCTCGGGGCGATCCTGGGCCCTCAGCTCGGGGCGATATTCGCGACCCCGCGAGGCGGCCTAATAGCGTTCATGGTGCCCTCGATCGCTGGTGCCGCATTGGTGGGAGTGCTCGCGCTGGTGCAGCGGGACCGGACGATCGACACCCCGCCGACTGAGGCGACGGACGCCGCGCCGCGCACCTCTGCATCGGCCTGAGTTGCCCGCGGAACGAGCTGAGTACAAGATTACTCCACTGCCGAAGCCCTGGAGGCCGGCCGCGCGAGACGTCCACTGCCGCTGCGGTCCACGCTGCCATGTGCGGATCGACGGAGATCATCTCCCGACTTATGGAATCCTCGAGCACTCGCGTCATCACAAACTCCTCGACTCGACCCCATCGGCTCCACTGCCGAAAGAGGACGGCGCTCGATGAACCGACGCGGGGATTCCGGCCGAATACCGTATTGCCGGTGGCCATCGACACTCCGGTGGCCGCTACCTCCAGCAGCGGTACCGGCGAAGGCAGGACGGCGATGATCGCCCACCCACGACAGCATTTTTGGAGCTAGTTGTGGCGGAGGTAGGTACGACAAATGTTCATTGGCCGGTGGTGGGTTCAGCCCGGAGCGCCCCGCTGACGCTTCGAGGTCTACACCCGCGGCACCCGTCCTCCTGCGAACGCGGCTACGCCAAGGGCAGTCCTTCCCCCGACTCGGTCGCCTACATGACCGACGACGAACTGATCGTTACGCTCCCCACAACATCGACGGAACAGTAAACGACGCAGCCCGGAGGCCGTCATCGAAGCCGTGTACGACCTCGAGCACGCCGACGACATCGCGACGATCCTGAACCGATTGCGGCCCAACCCCGCAGACTGAACCGATCGAACTACTCCGTGTCGGCACTCCTTACAGACTTATCCAGGCTTCCGCTGCCAGCGACTCCACTTTCTGGCAGCCCCGAGTTCGCGCGGAGTCAATCCGCCCCACACTCCGTGTTGTTCGCCAAAATGGATGGCGTACTGGCGGCATTCATCGATCACTGGGCACCGTCGACAAACATCCTTCGCCCTGCGCAGGTGCTGCGGTTGGGGCTTCGCAGTGTCGTCGTCGAGGTAGAAGACGGTGATGTCCATGCCGCGGCAACGTGCGCGAAGTCGCCATTCTTCAGGGCTGACATCCGGGGCAGCGCTCGACGCAGTCATCTGGACACGCTCCGATCGTTGGACGTGAGATGTCTTTGCCAGTGCAAGCACAGAAAACATAATATATCGACTGGCGAAATGGGTCAACCGGCCCGAGCGATCACGGTCTGGAAATTAGTCGTTTGTGCCCAGCACTGTTGGCGGTCGCCAGAAGTGCTGGGCACATTGCGTAAGCGTGCGGCTCAGCGGGAGAGGCGGAGGCGCTCGCGATCACGCGCGGGGTCGGCGAGAATCAGCGCGAGGATCGCCACGACGGCACCCACGATGCCCAAGCACTGGAATGCCGCCTGGTATCCGTCGATCTTCGTAGCCGAGGCGTCGACCACGATCCCCATCGACCACGGCCCGATGATCCCTCCGATTGCCTGGATCGCGAAGAAGGCGCCGATGACACCGGCGGTTTGGCGCGGCGGGCACGTCGCGATCACGGCAGCATTGAGTAGCGGGAATATCGCGACAACCAGCCCGTACGCGACCGACACGGCGCACACCGCGAGGAGTGGAGACCCCAGGGCCGGCAGGCTCACCAGCAGCACGCCGGCGACGATGACGCCGACGCACGGCACGACCACGCGGACCAGGCGGATCGACAGGCCACGGCTGATCCCGCGATCGCTCAGCCAGGATCCGCCGACGAGCGTCGCGAGCCCGACGAAGCTCGGCGCGGCGAACAACGTGCCCGACTCGAGGCGGGAGTATCCCAATCCCTGCTCGAAGTACGAAGGCAACCAGGTGAGCACAACGGTCATGAGCGCGTAGGCGCTCATTGCGACAAGGACGGCGGACACGAAGGTCTTAGAGGTGAGCAGGCGCTTCCAGGCGACCGGAGGCTCGCTGTCGGTGGTCGTCTCCATGGATGTGTGCTTGCCACCCACGGTGTACGGGCCGGGACGCCAGGTCAGCAGCCACGGGATGCACCACAGCGTCGTCGCGAACGCCAGCACGATGATGGCTGCCCGCCACCCGTACTCGGCCACCACGAGCGCGAGGATCGGGACGACGGCCATCTTGGCGAGCATGCTTCCGCTGATGATGAGTGCGCTCGGTAGTCCCCGCTTCGCGGGCGCATGCCATGAGTAGGCGGCGGTGTGCAGCAACGCGGACGTCGGGCCCTCCGTGAGGCCGAGAAGCATCCGGCTCGCGAGTAACACGGCGAACGTCGACCACACGACGAGCGGCAGCATGACGACGCCCCACAGCACGGCGATGATCGCGATGGACCACCGGAGGGCGAGGACCTTGTTGATCGGCCCCGCGAAGAAGCCGCCGAAGCTGAACGCGAGGAAGAACATGCTGCCGGTGAAGCCGATCTGTGACGCGCTGAGCCCGAGGTCCTCGCTGAGCGGTTGGGCGATGAGGCCGAACACCGCCTTGTCGGACGCGTTCATCAGGTAGAGCACCACGAGCATTCCCGTGATGCCCCACGCCGTCAGCTTGCGCGGTTCGGTTGCCGGTTCGGACCGAGGGACTTTCGTGGGCACGGGGTCAGCCACGAGGTGTTCTTCAGTGTTGTTCACGTAAGGGTGTCCTTCAATCTTGTTGTCGAGATCACGCCATCAACCTTCTGTGTTGTACATCATATACTATTCATCCAGTTAACAGGTTGCGAATACATCAGGCACAAAACATCGGTAGTTGCGTGCATAATATATTTCTTCTATTGTGAGGATACGCACTGCAGCGACCGGCGGTCCTACTCGTCGGTCGCTCGAGAGAGAGGACGTCACATGCCGGGTCTGTACTTCGAGGAATTCGCACCGGGAATGGTCATCGATCACGAGGTGCGCCGCACCGTGACCGAAACCGACAACGTCATGTTCAGCACGATGACCTTGAACATGGCGCCATTACACCTGGATGCGGAGTACAGCAAGAACTCCATCCACGGGCAGCGTCTGGTGAACAGCCTGTTCCTCCTCGGTCTCGTTGCCGGTATCTCGATGCACGACACCACGTACGGGACCACCCTCGGCAACCTCGGCTTCGACTCGATCAAGTTCCCGAAGCCGGTGTTCCACGGTGACACCATCCACGTGCGCACCGAGATCGTGTCGGCCCGGGAATCGAAGAGCCGCAATGACTCCGGCATCGTCACCTTCCGCCACTACGGCATCAACCAGCGCGACGAGATCGTGTGCGACGCCACCCGCGTCGGCCTGATGCTCAAGAAGTCGGCCGACGAACAAGCCTGATCACACACCCCGACCGGACGACCGACAGTCCCAGACGAGGAGAAGACGGAAATGGGCATCAGTAGCCAGCCCGAAGAGATGGCCTGGGTTCCCGCCCCCGCGGTGCGTGAGCGCGCGAGGCTGCTCGCGGCGATGAAGAGCTGGGGCTTCGGCGACGATGCCGCCGCCGTCGCCGAGCTGGGCCGTCGCGCCGTCGCCGATCCCGAGTGGTTCTGGCGCGAGGCGCTCGCCGACCTCGACGTCGAGTTCTCGGTGCCGTTCGACCGGGTTCTCGACGAGTCCGAGGGCAAGGAATTCCCGAGATGGTTCCCGGGTGGCCGGATCAACGTGGCCGAACTGGCGGCCCTCCGGCACGCCCGCGGTGACCTCGCCGGCAAGACCGCGGTTGTCTACGAGGGCGACGGGGGAGCGCGGCGCACGCTGACCTTCGCAGAACTCGCGGCGGAGGTGAGCCGGTTCGCGGCGCACCTCGCGGGCCTGGGAGTGCGCCGCGGTGATCGGGTGGTGTTGTTCATGCCGGTCGTGCCCGAGGCCGCCGTGGCCTTCCTCGCGATCGCGATGATCGGCGCGGTCGCGGTGCCCACGTTCAGTGGATATGCGCCAGACGCCCTGGCCACGCGACTACAGGATTCGGACGCCGTCCTTCTGGTGACCGCCGACGGCACGACGCGCCGCGACAAGGTCGTGGAGATGAAGGCGACCGCAGACGCCGCACTCGCGCAGGCACCGACGGTGCGCTCCGTCGTGGTGGTCCGGCACCTGGGAACCGACGTGCCGATGCAGGAAGGTCGCGACGTCTATTTCGACGAACTGGCTGCCGATCCGGAGCCGGTGCCGACCGCCGAGACCGAGTCGAACGACCCGCTGGCCATCGTCTACACGTCCGGCACCACGGGCAGGCCGAAGGGAATTGTGCACTCGCACGGCGGTTTCGCGGCCAAGACTGCGGTCGACTTCGCCTATGGCTTCGACGTACACGCCGACGACGTTGTCTCCTGGATCACCGACCTCGGTTGGCTCGTGGGCCCGATGCTCATGACCGGTCCGCTGCAGCTCGGCGCGACCATCGTGATGATCGAGGGCCTGCCGACCCATCCCACACCGAATCGGATGTGGGAGATCGTGAACCGTAACGGCGTCACCGTGCAGGGCATCGCACCGACGGCGGCACGCGCACTCAAGGCGGCGGGTGACGGCAGCGCTCCGGCGATGCCGACCCTGAAGACGTTCGTCTCCACCGGGGAGGCTTGGGACGAGCCGACCTGGTGGTGGCTGTTCGACGAGGTGGGCGGGCGAGAGCGCGCGATCGTCAATTACAGCGGCGGCACCGAGGTCGGCGGCGGTATCCTCGTCGGCTACCCGTTCCTTCCCGCCGCACCCGCGGCGTTCACCGGGCCACTGCCCGGCGTCGATGCGGCCGTGCTCGACGACGACGGCAAGCCCGTCGTCGGCCAGATCGGCGAACTCGCGGTGCTCAACACGTTCCCCGGGATGACGCATGCCTTCTGGCAGGACCGGAACCGCTACCTGGACACCTATTGGAGTCGCTGGGACGGCGTCTGGGTGCACGGGGACCTCGCGAGCGTCGATGATGCCGGCATGTGGCGGATCCACGGCCGCTCGGACGACACGATCAAGCTCTCCGGGCGCCGCGTGGGGCCCGCCGAGATCGAGGCGGCCCTGCTGCGGGACAACCGGATCACGGAGGTTGCGGTGATCGGCGTGCCGGACGAGATGCGCGGTCAGCGTGCGGTGGCGTTCGCGGTGCTGCGCGCCGACGGCGTCGACAACGAAGATCTGCAGGCGACGGCGCTGGCGAATGCGGGCAAATCGTTTGCGCCCGAAGTGTATGCGGTGCCGACGCTGCCGAAGACGAAGAACGGAAAGATCATGCGCCGCGCCATCCGGTCGCGGTTCATCGGTGCCCCGATCGGCGACATGTCGTCGCTCGACCCGGCGACGCCGCTCGAGGACATTCCCGTGTACGCGGGCGAAGACTAGGAGTATTGAGATGGCAGATTTCGACA
This sequence comes from Rhodococcus sp. NPDC019647, assembly GCF_044389235.1. Taxonomy (NCBI): domain Bacteria; kingdom Bacillati; phylum Actinomycetota; class Actinomycetes; order Mycobacteriales; family Nocardiaceae; genus Rhodococcus; species Rhodococcus sp. NPDC019647. Next base: position 575,048 of record NZ_JBIRXS010000001.1, read on the forward strand.
CCGAAAGCAATATCGACATCGTCCGCAAGGCGACTCGCGAGCTGGCACGGAAGTTCGACAACAACTACTGGCTCGACAAGGACAACAAGCACGAATACCCGTGGGACTTCATCAAGGCGTTCGCGGACGGGGGCTGGCTCGGCGCGATGATCCCGGAGGAGTACGGCGGGATCGGTCTTGGCCTCCAGGAGGCCGCGGTGATGATGGGCGAGATCGCGTCCTCCGGTGGCGGCATGAGCGGTGGCTCGGCGATCCACTTCTACGTCTTCCCGCCGGCGCCGATCGTCCGGTACGGCTCGGAGGAGATGAAGAAGAAGTATCTCCCCAAGCTGGCCTCGGGTGAGATGCTCACCGCGTTCGGCATCACCGAGCCGACCGCAGGCGTGGACACCTCGCGCATCAAGACCAAGGCGACCAAGGTCGACGGCGGCTGGGTCATCAACGGCCAGAAGGTGTTCATCACCAACGCCCAGAACGCACACCGCATCCTGCTGCTGGCCCGCACGTCGCCGCGGCGCGACGACAAGCCGCTGCACGGGATGACGATCTTCTTCGCCGAACTCGACCGCAAGCACGTCACGATCCGCGAGATCGACAAGCTCGGCCGCGCGGCCATCGACACCAACGAACTGTTCATCGACAACCTGTTTGTGGCCGACGAGGACGTGGTCGGCGAGGTCGACAAGGGCTTCTACTACATCATCGACGGACTCAACCCTGAACGCATCGTCGTCGCGATGGAGGGCATCGGCCTCGGTCGCGCGGCCCTCGAGATCGGCACCGAGTACGCGAAGAACCGGGTGGTGTTCGATCGCCCGATCGGCCAGAACCAGGCCGTCGCCCATCCGCTCGCGGATTCGTGGATCCGTCTCGAGGCGGCCGAGCGGATGGCGATGCACGCCGCGAAACTCTTCGACGACAAGCAGGAGTGCGGGCACGAGGCCGCGGCGGCGAAGTACCTCGGTGCCGAGGCCGGCTTCGAAGCGTGCGACCGGGTGTTCTCGACGCTGGGCGGCTACGCGTACGCAAAGGAGTACCACATCGAGCGGCTGTGGAGGGAGGTGCGACTCCTGCGCAACGCGCCGTTCTCGCAGGAGATGGTGCGCAACTACGTCTCGCAGCAGGTGCTCGGCCTGCCGCGGTCGTACTGAGCCCCACCGACGAAGGAGTGTGACGATGACCGGTCCGCTGGCTGGAGTCCGGGCACTGGTGCTCGCGGGAATGGGCCCGGTGCCGTACGTCTCGATGCTGCTCGCCGACATGGGAGCCGACGTGGTGCGGGTGGTGCGGCCACCGAACCGGTCGGCTCGCGCCCTCAGCCAGACGGACGGTCTGACCGAGGACGTCGACGTGGTCAACCGGGGCGTCGACGCGGTGGCCGTCGACCTGAAGGACCCGGCCGGACGCGAGAGTGTGCTGCACCTAGCCGAGGCCGCAGACATTTTCATCGAGGGATACCGCCCCGGCGTGACCGAACGGCTCGGGCTCGGACCGGACGAGGTGATGACACGCAACGAGCGCCTCGTCTACGTGCGGCTGACCGGATACGGACAGACGGGGCCGCGGTCACGGGACGCCGGCCACGACATCAACTACGTGGCGCAGTCCGGCGTATTGCACGCCATGGCGAGGTCCGACAGTGCGCCGCGCCCGCCGATCAACCTGCTCGGTGATTACGCGGCCGGCGGCGCCATGGGGGCGTACGGCATCGCGTGTGCCCTGGTCTCCGCCGCGCGCACGGGGCGGGGGCAGGTGATCGACGCGGCGATGGTCGACGGTGTCGCGGCCCTGACCGCCAAGTTGCAGGGCCTGCGCGCCGCGGGCCTCTACTCGGATGATCCGGGGACGAACTTCCTCGACTCGGGAGCACCGTTCTACGACACCTACCGATGCGCCGACGGCGGATACATCGCCGTCGGTGCACTCGAACCCGACTTCTATCGGGAGTTCGTCTCGCGCCTCGGCCCCGACACCGCCGACTGGCCCGACCAGAACGATCGCGCGTCGTGGCCGCACCTGCGCAAGCTCATCGGCGACGCGATCGAGCGCCGCACCCGTGACGAATGGGAGAAGGTGTTCGCCGGTACCGATGCCTGTGTCACCCCGGTGCTCACGTTCGACGAAGCCGCGGTGGATCCCCACAACACCCAGCGCGGCGTGTACCGGACTGTCGGCGGTGTCCTGCATCCGATGCCCGCGCCGCGTTTCAGCGGTACACCCGCTCGCGAACCCGAAATCCCGCGGGTGGGCACGGTCGCGACCGCGGATGTCGCGTCGCGGTGGGGTGTCGGCGCCTGATCTAATCGCCGGCGCACCGATCGACCCGAGAATTTCCAGGAAGGAAGCAACAGTGACCAGCTACGAGGACTTCACGTCCGTGAAGGTAGACCGCCCGGAAGAAGGCATTCTCCGCATAATGCTGGACGGGCCGAACCTCAACGCGGTGGGCCCGGACGCGCACCGCGAGCTGGCCGACATCTGGCCGGTGATTGGGCTCGACCAGTCGGTGCGCGCCGTGATCATTCGCGGAGCCGGCGAGCGGGCCTTCTCGGCGGGGGGCAGCTTCGATCTCGTCGAGGCCATGATCGGCGACTACTCGTCGCGGACGCGCGTGATGCGTGAGGCACGCGACCTGGTGCGCAACATCATCGAGGTCCCGCAGCCGATCATCTCCGCAATCAACGGACCGGCCGCCGGTGCCGGCCTCGTGGCCGCGCTGTTAGCCGACATCTCCGTCGCGGGACGCCGCACCAAGATCGTCGACGGCCACGTCCGGCTGGGTGTCGCCGCCGGGGACCACGCGGCCATCTGCTGGCCGCTGCTGACGAGCATGGCGAAGGCCAAGTACCACCTGCTCACCAACGAGGTGCTCACCGGTGAGGAGGCGGAGCGGATCGGCATGGTGTCGCTATGCGTCGACGACGACCAGGTGCAGGACCGGGCGATGGAGATCGCGCGGAAGCTGGCCGCCGGCTCCCGGGCCGGTATCCAGGGCACCAAGATGGCCCTCAACGGCTGGTACCGGCAGGCCATGCCGATCTTCGACGCGTCGCTGGGACTGGAGTTCTACGGCTTCGGCGGTCCCGACGTGGTCGAGGGCGTGTCCTCGCACCGCGAGAAGCGGGAGCCGAAGTTCTCGTGACCGGAACCGAACAGGAAACGCAGGGGCCGCTCGCCGGCATCACCGTGGTCGGACTGGAGCAGGCCATCTCGGCGCCGCTCTGCACGCGCCACCTCGCGGACCTTGGGGCCCGTGTCATCAAGGTGGAGGCCCCGGGCTTCGGCGACTCCACGCGCGCCTACGACTCCGTGGTCGGCGGGATGTCCGCGCACTTCACCTGGCTGAACCACGGTAAGGAGTCGGCGGCGCTGGACCTCAAGTCCGCAGCCGACATGGGGATCTTCCGGAACATTCTCGCCACCGCCGACGTCGTGGTCAGCAACCTCGCGCCCGGCGCGCTCGACCGGCTGGGGATCGGCACCCGGGAACTCTCGCGGAACTTTCCGCGCCTGATCGTCGTGGACGTCTCCGGCTACGGAAAGGGCGGTCCCCTCGACCACAAGCGGGCGTACGACCTGCTCATCCAGGCGGAGGGCGGGTCCTGCAGCATCACCGGTGCACCGGGACATCCGGCCAAGCCGGGCATCCCGGTGGCCGACGTCGGCACGGCGCTGTACGCGTACTCCGCGGTGCTGGCCGCCCTCTATGACCGGGAGCGGACCGGGCGCGGAGCGGTCATCCCGATCGCCATGCTGGACACCGTCGCCGAGATGATGGGGTTCGCCCTCAACCAGGTCATCCATGCCGGCACCGAGCCGGTTCCGGTGGGTATGGGCTCACCGATGATCGCGCCCTACGGCGCGTACCCCACTTCTGACGGGCAGACCGCGGTACTGGGGACCACCAACGACCGCGAGTGGCGGCGCCTCGCCGAGATGATCGGCCGACCGGAACTCGCCGACGAACCCCGATACGCGCACAACGACAATCGCGTCGAGGCGCGTGACGAATTGGACGCGGTCGTGGGGGCGTGGTGCGCCGAGCACACGCTGGCGGAGATCCAGAAGACCGCGGACGCCGCGGGGATCGGCAACGCCCGCCTCAACAGCGTGCGCGACCTGGCCGAGCACCCGCAGCTGGTCGAACGGGGACGGTGGCGCGAGGTGGGTACCCCGACCGGTCCGGTGCCGGCGCTGCTGCCGCCCGCGGTGGCCGACGGCTGGCCGGTGCGCAGCGGCGCCGTGCCGGCTCTCGGTGCGCACACCGACGCCATCCGGGCCGAATTCGCATAGAAAGAGCGATCACACCATGGCTGTTCCCCATTCGGCACGGCACTGGAGCGCGGTCGAGTCGCTCGCACCCGGCGACGCTGCGGATCTGCAGAACCGTCTGCTGCGCGAGCAACTCGAGTATCTGGCCGCCCACAGCGACTTCTACAAGGCGAAGTTCGCCGAGCATTCTGTCGACGTCACGCGTGTGCGGACGGTGGAGGACCTCGCGGGCCTGCCGTTCACAGAAAAGCAGGAACTGCGGGACAGCCTGGCGGCCACGCCGCCGCTGGGCAGCCACGTCGCGGCCGAGGCCGCCGACATTGTGCAGATCCAGGCATCCTCGGGTACTACCGGTAGCCCGTCCTACGTCGGTTTGACGCGGCGTGACGTCGACGTCTGGTGCGAGCTCGGAGCGCGGGCGCTGTACGCCAACGGTTTTCGCCCCGGCGACCGGTTGCTGCACGGGTTCGGTATGAGCAAGGGCTTCGTCGGCGGGATCCCCGTCGTGCAGATGGCGCAGTACATGGGCATCGTCGACATTCCGATCGGCGCGGAGGCGGGCGCGGAGCGACTCTTGCGTGTGCAGGCAGACCAGCGGCCCGACGCGCTGATAGGCACGCCGAACTTCCTGGCATATCTGGCCGAGGAGGCGCCGGCGATTCTCGGCATGCAGGCCGGGGATTTGGGTGTGCGCGCGATCAGCGTGGGCGGCGAGCCCGGCGGCGGCCTGCCGGCCGTTCGCGGCAAGCTCGAGTCGTTGTGGGGCGCCACGTCGCGGGAGATGTTGGGTGGCACTGACATAGCCTGCATCTACTGGGGCGAGTGCCACGCGGGCGACGGAATGCACTTCCTCTCCCCGGATCTGATAGTGGCCGAGCTGATCGACCCGGAGACGGACGAGATCGTCGCGCCCGTGGCCGGCGCGCAGGGGGAGTTGGTGTACACGGCGCTCCGCAGGCAGGCGTCGCCGCTGTTGCGGTTCCGCACCCGCGATCACGTGGTGGTCACCGGCACCGACTGCGCGTGTGGCCGCACCGGGTACAAGGTGCGGTGCGTCGGCCGGACCGACGACATGCTGATTGTGCGCGGCATCAACCTCTTTCCTTCCGCGGTCAAGCAATTGGTGTCGGAGCTGGCGCCGGCCACCACTGGCGAGATGCGTATCCGCGTCGACTTCGAGGGGCATTCGACCCAGAAGCCGCTCATGCTGGTCGTGGAGTATTCCGACGGACTCGGTGCCGAGCAGCAGGACAACCTGCGCTCGTCGATCGAGCAGCGGGTCCGGTCGGCGCTGGGCGTCAAGGCGGTGGTCGAACTCGTGCCCGACCGCACCCTCGCGCGACCGGACCACGTCAAGGTGAATCTCATCGAACGGGTTTCCTGACGAAGGTGACTCTGCTTCAGAGTCTTTCGCGCAGTGTCCAGATATCTGGACACTCGATCGGCTCAAGCGCGGGCAGCATGGGTGATGCAGATCACCTGCAGTGAATCCGACGGAAAGGCCCGATCACAGATGAGCAGCACCCCAGACCAGGCGACCATCGAACTTTCGGAGAACTGGGTCAAAGCCCTGGCGAACATCGACCTGTTCCTCGAAATCTGCGTCGAGGACTGCCCCGTATGGCACAGCGCCGACGACAAGTGGGTCTCGGTGTCCGAGGCTGTCGCCGCGGTCTACGAACGCGCCGGAGACGGTCCGATTCCGGACTTCCGCCCCGAGGGCATCACATTCACCGAGAAGGGTTTCTTCAACGAGGCGTCCGTCGAACTGGAGATGGGCGGCCAGCCGGTCAAGTTGCACCTCGTCCAGATCGTCGAAGCGCGTGACGGTAAGGCAGTTCGCGTGCGGGAGTACATCGGCCCGGAGATGGGCATTCAGCCCTGATATCGCCGTCCCCCAGGGCTGCGCCGTCAGTGATATGTGACCGTGCCCCGGTCGGGGCCGGGGCACGGTCACACTCGACCGGTGACAGTCGCGACTGCTATCCGGCCAGGTTCTTGGTGAAGAACTCGGTGAGCTTGTCCGCTGCCTGAGAGACGTACTGGTCGACGTCGTACAGGTCGACGTGGGTGGCGCCTTCGATCTCGAACAGCTCGGCGGTCTCGCCGCCGGCCGCAACCGCGCCCTCACTGAATCCCTTGGTCTCGGCCTCGGTTCCCGCGATCATCAGCAGCGGCCTGGGCGCAATCTTCGCGACCCCGGCGTAGGCGTCGAACTGGTCGAGCTGGTCGACGCTGCGCAGCGCGAACTTCCCGATCGACCGCGGGTGCTGTGCGCGCGGAGTCTTGTAGTAGTCGAAGAACTCCGCGACGGCCTTCGGCGTCGACGCGTCCACCGAGTCCGGCAGCACCGGAACCATGGGGATCTCCTCGCCCTTCGCCTCCGCAGTCCGCGCCGCGCCTGCCTGATCGACCAGCTTCGCGAAGGCCTCCGGATCCGGCACCCGGAAGAAGCAGGTGGCGTCCGCGCCGCTGACGGTGGCGACGGCCTTCATGCGGTGGTCGGTCTGCGCGGCGAACGGCACGTATCCGCCCGAGGCGCAAATGCCGAGGACGCCGATCCGCTCCGGATCCACGTCGTCGCGGGCGCTCAGGTAGGTCACCGCGTTACGGAAGTCCTCCGCGCGCTGGAACGGATCCTCCAGTCCGCGCGGCTCGCCCTCGCTCTCACCCTGGTACGCGGCGTCGAATGCCAGGGTGATGAATCCCTGATCGGCGAGGCGCTGTGCGTACAGTGCCGCAGTCTGCTCCTTGACACCGGTCATGGGATGTCCGACGACGATCGCGGGGAGCCGCCCGTCTGCCTCGGCCGGGGTGTAGAGGTGGCCCGCGAGCTGAAGGCCGCTGCTGGTGAACCGAACATCGGTTTTAGTGGTCATTGTGCCTCCGTGGTAGTTCGAGAATTCCGATCCACATTCCGGATCGCTCGATACCTAGTCTCGGAGTTCCAGAGGAACCGGGGAAGGGAGACATTTATCCTGGGAACGATCTTTCCCAGGATAAATCCGCGCCCCTGACCTAGCCTCGTTGTATGCCCAGTCCGGTACACCAGGCCCCACACCTTCGTGAGCTCGGCGCGTTCCTCAAAACCCGCCGCAGCGAGCTGTCGCCGTCCGACGTCGGCCTGCAGGACCTCGACCAGCGCCGCCGGGTGAGCGGGCTGCGGCGCGAGGAAGTGGCGCAGCTCGCCGCGATCAGCACCGACTACTACACCCGGATCGAGCAGGGGCGGCTCGTCCCGTCCGAGCAGGTGCTCGCCGCGCTGGTGCGAGCGCTGCAACTCGACTCGGACCAATCCGAATACCTCGACAGTCTGGCCGATCACGCCACCCACCGGTCGACGCCCCGCCCGGCGGCACAGTCGCGCACCGGCGGCAGCCGGGTACGCCCGCAGGTGCGACGGCTACTGGACCAGCTCACCGACACCCCCGCCATCGTCCTGGGGCCACGGACCGACATTCTGGCGTGGAACCCGTTGGCCACCAAGGTGTATGCCGATTTCGATGCGATGGCTCCGCACGAACTGAACTATGTGCGGCTCATCTTCACCGACGCTCGGATGCGGGAGCTGTTTGCCGATTGGACGGCGGTCGCGCGGTCGTGTGTGGCGATCCTGCGCCGCGAGGCTGCCATCAATCCCGCCGATCCGGCCCTGTCCGCGCTCGTCGGTGAACTCACGATCGCCGATCGTCAGTTCGGACAATGGTGGGCGGCGAGAAACGTGGCGCGCCAGGACTTCGGCGTCAAGGTGCTCAATCACCCGGTCGTCGGTGAACTGACCCTTGACTGGGAAATCTTCCGCTACTCGGGCGCGCCCGAGCAGCAGTTGGTGCTCAACTCCGCCGAGGACGGTTCGCCGACCCAGGAGCGACTGGCACAGCTGGGCCGGATGTAGGACAGGAGCGGTCAGGCGATCTTGAGAACCCGGAGCCGGTTGTAGAGAGTCGACCGGCTCACCCCGAGTGACTGAGCGGCCTTGAGCTTGTTGCCGCCTGCCGCTTCGATCGCCGCGACGATCACTTCCCGTTCGGCATGTCGAATGGGTGACAGGGGTGTGCCGACTTCCCGGTACGGTGCGGGAAGGTCGGTCGGAATGATGTCTCCGGCCGAGCGGGTCCGGGCCAGGGCGTGAATCACCCGCCGGAGTTCCGCGAGGTTGCCCGGCCATGGATGTGCTGCCAGGACCTGCAGTGTCGCCGAGGTGAGGCGCAGGTCGGACGTCACGGCTTCCTTCGCCAGCATCCGCCGCGCCAGCCCGGGGATCTCGTGGCGGCGCCGACGGAGCGGAGCGAGTTCACGTCGGGCGGCGCAGAGCCCAACCAGGGAGGGGTGGATCCCCGCGTCGTTATTCGCACTCGTCGAGGTCAGGACGACGTGTCGCCGCGTGCCCCGGATGAGGCGGGCAACCAGTGTGGCCATCGAGTCGGTGAGGAAGTGGACGTTCTCGATGATCACGACGGCACCATCCTGCTCGAGCTGCCGGTCGAGTCCGACGGCCCAGGCCTGCTCACCCCTGTGCACCACGTCAGCGGCGTCGACGATCGCCCCGCCCGGTCCGGCCACCCGCACTGCTTCGGTCGTCCGGCCGGTGCCGGTTTCTCCGACGACGAGAAGCGGCCATTCCTCGACCGGTGTTCGTGGTTGCGGCTTCGGGCTCGTTCTCGTCGTGGCGAAATCGACCAGGACGCCGTTCCCGCCATCGACCGGAGTGCAGGTGAACTCCACTTCTCGGCCGGACTCGAGCGTCAGTCGATTGGTGACGGCAGTTGTGCGACCGGTGCCGGCGCTGGCTCGGACGGCCGCATGGTCAGCGGGATCGAGGAGGTCGAGGGCCGCCGGGGTCGCGAGCACCATCCCCTCGCCGAGCACCATCACCGGCCTTTCCTTCCGCCGTGCCGCGGAATGAAAGGCCGCCAGCAGATTTCGTTGCGCGATAGGGGTGCTCAGCGCCAGCCGGTCTTGGATCTCCCCGACCAACCGCTGGGCGATCGGCGCGAAGTACCGATGATCCTCGCCTGCGCCGCCTCCGACGTCGAGAACGCCTTCGAGTCGTCGCGTGATCGGATGAATGATCGGCTGCCCGAAGCAGCTGAACTCGTGGAACGCGGACATGAAGTGTTCGGGGCCGTGGACGAGTAATGGTTGCCGGGCTTCCAGGACGGTGCCCACCGCGTTGGTTCCCACCTCGTCCTCGGCCAGCCGGATTCCAGGCTCGATGCCCATCCAGTCGACCGCGTCGCGGACGGCTGGACTGGCGTGCCGGATATCTAGGATCCGGGCATCGTGGTCTGCGAGGACGAAGACCAACGGCGCACCTTGGAACTCGCGGCAGACGCGATCCAGAACTGGAGCCGCGGCGCGTCGGAGACACCCGTCCGGGGCGATGTCGATCCTGTCGAGCTTCGGCGTCGTATCGCAGTCGAGACCCGACAACTGCGAACGCATCCACGACGACGTGATTTCCGGCCGAGCGTCCACCGTGGAATGCGCTGAACTACTGAGCACTCCGACACCACCTTCTGGCCAGGTGCGATCGGAAAGGACTCGCACCACATGTGAGTGAAAATAATATAATATATGTAACGCTGTGGGCAAGGGTCGCGCACGGACACCGGCCCCGACCGCGTGCAGCGGTCGGGACCGGTGTCGTCAGGCCGTCACAGATCGTCGGGCGACTGGGCCGGTGAACGGTAGCGATCGGCTTCCGGGCCCTCGGTTTGCGGTGCGAAGTTCACGCCGGGCAGCAGGAGATGACCGGCGTCGACAGGTAGGGCGACTCCGGTGATGTGCTCGGCGTAGTCGGACAGCAGCCAGCATGCGGCATTGCTGGTGGCGTTCGGCGGGAGCGCGGGCCGGCCGGCCAGCGGCGCATAACCGTACGTGGCGGCTATCGCCACATCGCGGTTGGCCGTCTCGCCGGGTGCGACGAACAGTTGGTGGCCCATCGGATTGTCCCAAATCTTCGCGTCCACCGCGCCGGGGCAGACCGCGTTGCACCGCACGTTGTACTCCGCGATCTCCAGCGCAGTGTTCTTCATCAGGCCGAGAACGCCGTGCTTGGCCGTGATGTAGTGGGTGTATCCGGCCGTTGCCTCCAGCCCACCTACCGACGCAATACATACGATGGCACCGCCACGCTGCTCGACGAGATGTGGGGCGGTGGCCTTGATCGTCCGGAAGGTACCGCCGAGCACCACATCGGTGACCGTCGTCCACATCTGTTCGGTGATCTCCCAGGACTTGGGCCCCAGATCCCACAGACCGGCATTGGCGATGACCGCGTCGAGCCGGCCGAATGCGTCGAGCCCGAGAGCGACCGCCGCGTCGAGCGATGCCTGATCACGAACGTCGGCGACGGCAGTGACAGCCCGTCGGCCTTCCTTCTCGACGAGAGCCTGTGTCTTGTCGAGGTCTTCCTTACTCGCCAGCGCGTATCGAATCCCGTCGACGGGTGAGCAGATGTCGGTGACGATGACATCGGCTCCTTCCTTTGCTGCGGTCACCGCGTGCGCTCGACCCTGCCCTCGTGCGGCGCCCGTGATGAAGACGACCTTGCCGTCCAGTAGTCCCATGTCGATGTCCTTTCCAGAATTCATTCAGTAGTGCGGGATGGGTGGGTGGTTCACGCAGGACCGAGAGAAGCGAACACTCCGGTGGCGCCGTCGGAGAACGTCACACCCGTATCCACCGGTGGTTCGGCGGTGGCCTCGAGTCCTCCATTCGGCTTCACCCGGTAGGTGAACACCTTTGCGGTGCCGGTCGTCGTCAGCGTGTCGATGACATAGAGCCGCTGAGCATCCGGACTCAGCACGACGCGGCCGGGGAGGTGTCCCGGTGCGCTGGGTGCCTCGGCGCCGGGCACCGGAACCAGGGCGCCGTCGTCTCGAATCTCGAATCCGTTCACGCTCTGACCGCCGGTCTGGGGAAGGTAGAGATACCTGCCGTCCGGTGTGATGGCCATACCGTGAGGAATCGCCTTCGTCGGGAAGCGTCCGATCGGGTTCAGTGCACCGTCGGGCGCGATGCGGTAGCCGGAGACGTCATCGGTTCCCTCGTTGGTGATGTACAGGAACTTGCCGTTGGGCGTGACCGACGGCAGCGCCGGACGATTACCGGTCGGCACCTGCGACCCGGTCGGCGTCAACCTGCCGTCGAATCCGATCGCGTAGGAGTCCATCGTCGCTCCGATGAAGCTCGGCGCGAACAGGAATCGGCCGTCCGGCGACACCACCGGAATGGACAGGCCGCTCGTCGCACCGGGGATCGTCACCGAATCGACGTGTGTCAGAGCGCCGGACGGTGCGATGGCATACGTCTGCACGTCGTTGGTCACCGAGCCGACGGTGGCGAAGAGCCACTTCCCGTCCGGGCTGACGACCGCACCCACGATCGGCCGGCCGGGGGCGAGGTGGGCGCCCTCGAGGCGCTCGAGTGTGCCGTCGTCGCCGACGCGGAATCCCTGAAGCGTTCCCGAAACGGTATGCGCGACATAGGCGAATCGGCCATTCGGCGTGACCGTGATCGACAGCGTGCCGGTATCGGTGGGCACGGGTTGCCCCACGGGAATCAGCCGACCGCCGGATTCGCGCAACACCCCGATGTTCGACGAGCCTGTGCCTCCGACCAGAAGGTAGCTCGGGCCCGCCGCATCATCAGCCAGAGCTGCGCCTGCATAGGGAGAGATGACGGTACCGACGGATACGCCTGCGGCAACGCCGATCGCCATGATGGTCCTACGTACTCGCGCTCGCAGCACCCTCCGGGTCGACCACTTTCGTTCGGGCGCCGATGGATTCCGAGTCGTCAATGCAACCTCCGTGGTTCCTCGATTCGGCGGGTTCGCCACGCTGAATGTAGGCCGGGAAGCCGGGGTGAAAGTGTCCAATAATCTGCACAGTCCGCTGCATACATGCCACCCGGCGCGTGATCGCCGGTGTCGATGCCGACGGCAAGTCGATGATCGTCGTGGACGAGACCACTGGCACTCGGGTTGCACTGCCTGCCTTCTCCGTGAACGACGTGTGGAGGGTCGATGCGCTCCCGGCCGTCTTCACCGACGACGACACCCTCGAATCCGAGGTCGAACTCGCGCCGCCGGCCAGTGGGCTCGTCGTCCGCCTGGCGACATTTCCACCACGACAACGAAAGCAACCGCACAGCCAAGCCAGTGACGATGGTCGCCGTGATGGTCGCGGGTACGGAGTGACATCCGGCCCATCGTCGACTGCGGCGATGGGCCGGGCCTGCGGCCTCATCGCGGCGATGGGCCGGGGTCTGCGGCCTCAGCGCGGCGGGAGCGCCCGTTCGAGGAAACTGTCGAGGTGCTGGGCGAACGCCTCGTTGTCGTCGCCGGTGATCATGTGCCCCGCGTCCACCTCGACGGCCTCGGAGTTCGGCACCAGGGCGAGCATCTCGTCGACCGCCGCCCGCGAGACGATCTCCGATCGCGTCCCGTGAACTATCAGGGTGGGAACCGTAATTCGAGTGGCCAGGTCGGCAAGTTGCCGTTCGTCGGAATTGCCGCGATTGTCCGCGTAGCCGACGAACGCCGGATCCCAGTGCCAGTACCAGCGACCGTCTTCCCTGAGACGCAGATTCTTTCGTAACCCGTCGTTGCGGCGACTGCGGGAGGGCGTACCGCGAAAGGCGTCGATGGCCGCGGACGCATCGTCGAGCGAGGCGAACCCGTTGGGCGCCGCGCCCAGGAAGGCGCGGACTCTCCGCTGGCCGGTGCGGTCGATCCGATGCGTGATGTCGACCAGCACCAACCCGGCGAGGGAACGTGCGCGTTCGCCCGCGACGACGATACCCGTTCTGCCACCCAGCGAGGCGCCCACGACGACGACACGGCCGCCGAGTTCGGCGAGTACCGCCTCGAGGTCGGCCGCGAAAAGCTCGGCCGAGTACTCGGCGGCCCACTCGCTGTCGCCGTGCCCGCGCGCATCGAGAGTGAGTGCGCACCAGCCGTGCTCGGCCAACCGCGCCGCCGTGCGATCCCATGAGTGCCTGGTCTGGCCGCCGCCGTGGAGGAGAAGAACTATGCCCCCTGTCGAATCGGTCAGCCGATCGTCGGTCTCCCACCGATCACCGACAAGGCGGACCCCACCGGATCCAGTGAACTCGACGGGGATCGGCCGGGCTGTGGTCTGGGCGCGCATCAGCTCTCTTTCTCGTCGTCGGCCGCCGGCCCGGTGGGGCCGGCGGCCGGAGGAAATCAGACCTTCAGCAGAGCTGCGAAGTCGGATGCGGGCTGGTCGGGGTCGCCGCTCTGGATGGCGCGGAGCAGGGTGTCGCCGCGTTCGGTGCCCAGTGACCCCGAGATGACGTCGCGGAACTTCGCGTCGAGGTCGTCTTGGGACATCGGGTTCTCGGCGGTGCCGGTGGGGTTGTCGATGAACAGGTTTTCGGTGGTGCCGTCGGTGTAGGTGACGGTGATATCGCCGACCCAGCGGCCGGGGTACGCCTTGTCCAGTTCGGGCGTGACCTCGATCTTGACCTTCTGTGCCAGGGCAGCGACGTCGCTGCCGACGCCGATGTCGAGTCGCCCGTCCAGGTAGGCGTGGTGGGTGGAGAAGCCGTTGCCCTTGCCGAGCGTGGAGAGGGCGAATTGGAACGGCAGGCTGTATTGCAGATGCTCGAGAATCTTGGGCGCGTAGGCGTTGGCGTTCTTGTTGCCGATGACCACGTCGCCGCCGGTCTGGATGCCGAGGAGTACCGAGTCGATGTCGGCGACGCGGGCAGCGAGGTGGCGGGCGCCGTCGATGTAGGCGTGATTGATGCCGCAGCAGCAGTACGGTTTGATCCAGATTCGGGTGATCTCGAAGGTCTTGTCGAGGCCGAACGTGGTGGCGGCGTCGTCGGCGACGGGGCGGCCGACGAAGGTGCGGTAGAAGCCCTTGCCGCCGGTGAGGAAGGTCGTCGGACCGGTGATGCCTGCGGCGGCCATCTCGGCTGCGCGGATGCCGTTGCGGGTGCCGATGCCGGAGTGGACGCGTTTGATCGAGCCGCCGGAGGAGGTGTACTCGGTGGTGCCGGAGGCGTGGCTGAGCGCGATGGCCAGGGCGTGGACGGTGGTCTCGGCGTCGAAGCCGCGCATCTTGGCGACGACGGCCGCCGCGCCGAAGTTCGACAGCAGCCCGTGGGGGTGGAAGCCGCGTTCGAGGAGTTCGGGTGCGGCAAGGTTGCCGACACGGGTGTACACCTCGTAGCCGGCGACGATGCCGGTGATGACCTCGCGCATGGTGGCGCCGAGTTCTTCGCCGACGGCGAGTGCGGCGGAGACGACGCAGCTGCCAGGGTGCGACGAGCTGGCCCGGTGGGCGTCGTCGTATTCGAAGCCGTGGCCGTAGGTGGCGTTGACGAAGGCGGCGTCGGCGGCGCTCAACTGGTCACCGCTGGCGGCGACATGGGCCTTGCCGGGGGCGTGCGCAGCGCGCGTCAACTCCAGCACCGCCCGGCTCCAGGGCAGTGAGGCGCTGGCGACCTGAAGGGCGAGCTGGTCCTGTATGAGGCGGCGTGCGCCGGCGAGTGCGTCGGCGGGGATGGTGTCGAAGGTCAGGTCGGTGACGAGCCGGGCGACGGCTTCTTCGACGGGAGGGAGGGTGCCCATGTGTGTGTCCTTTGCAGTGTGGGGGTCAGGAAACCGAACCGAGCAGCCCGGCCGAGATGCCGTATGACTTGAGTTCGACGTAGGCGTCGAAGCCCTCGAGGCCGGCCTCGCGGCCGATGCCGCTGTTCTTGAAACCACCGATCGGGGCGGTGAAGCCCACCGGGCTGCCGTTGACCTCGACTGTGCCGGTGCGGATGTGGCGGGCCACCGACAGTGCGTGCTCGGGATCGGCGGTGAACACCGAGCCGTTGAGGCCGTACTCCGAGTTGTTGGCGATCTCGATGGCCTCGGCCTCGGTGTCGAACGTGTGCAAGGTGAGAACCGGGCCGAAGATCTCCTCCTGCGCGATCTTCGCGAAGGGGTCGACATCGGCGAAGATCGTGGGCTCGACGTACCAGCCGTGGTCGAGGCCTTCGGGGCGGCCGCCGCCCACCAGCAGGGAGGCGCCGGACGTCTTCGCATCGGCGATATAGCCCTCGACCCGGCTGCGGTGACGGTCGCTGACCATCGGTCCAATCTCGGTGGCCGGGTCGAACGGGTCGCCGACCGGCATCGAGCCGATCAGGTCCAGAAGACGGTCGTGGAGCTCATCGCGCCGCGAGCGTGCCACCACGATGCGGGTCTTGTTGCTGCACACCTGGCCGCTGTTGCGCAGTGACACGGCGCGGATCGCGGCGACGGCGGCGTCGAGGTCGGCGTCGTGGAGCAGGATGGCAGCGGACTTGCCGCCCAGTTCGAGGGTCACGCGGCGCAGGTCCTGGCCGCAGAGTGAGGCGATGCGACGGCCCGCAGCCGTGGATCCGGTGAACGACACCTTGTCGATTCCGGGGTGGCGCACTAGGTACTCGCTGACCTCGCGCTGGGCAGGGACGATGTTCACGACACCCTCGGGCAGACCGATCTTGTCGAGCATGTCACCGAGTAGATACGCGTCGAGGGGTGTCTCGGGGGAGGGCTTGACGACCATGGTGCAGCCCGCGAGCAGCGCCGGGGCAAGCTTGATCATGGTAATGAGCAGCGGAGCGTTCCACGGTACGACGGCGGCGACGACGCCGACCGGCTCGCGGGTCACCAGCGCGTTGCCGGATGCGGACGTGCGGGTGTCGCTCCACGGATAGGTGGGCGCGATGTCCAGGAAGGCGTCGAGAAGCATCCGGGGGCCGATGGACTGCATCTTCGTGGACAGGGTGATCGGGCACCCCATCTCCGCGCTGACGAGCGCGGCCGCCTCGCCCTCACGCGCTGCGAGTTCCGCGCTGAGCTTCCGCAGAACCCCGATGCGCTCGTCGAGCGACATCCGAGGCCAGGGGCCCTTGTCGAACGCCTTGCGGGCTGCGGTGACGGCAGCATCGATGTCGGCCTCGACGCACTCCGGGATCCGCGCGACGAGCTGTTCGGTGGCGGGGGAAATCACCTCGAAGGTGCGTTCGGATGCCGGCTGCACCCACAGTCCGCCGATGAACAGTTTGTCGTACTGCCCCTGCCACAGTTCAGTCTGCGCACTCATTGTGCCGCTCCTTCGCATTCGCTTCGTCATAGACGTGCCCGCATCTTGGGTGGGAGTCATCTGTCCAGCCTGGACGACGGTCTTCAGCTCGATATGTGAGCTGCACCATGTAAAGTATATTATGTTCCGACAATCGATGAAACGCCAGTGCCGTCTCGCGTGGCGTAGGTCCGCGATATCTCGGAGCTGGTCCGGTTAAGGCTTGACCTCCGTAGTGACTATATATAATATTTGAACTGACACGAAGGTGAGGCAACATGCAGCACAAGCCACTCGAGGGTATTCGGATACTCGAGATCGGGGGGTATATTGCGCTCCCGTTCGGGACGTCGATGCTGTGCGCGCTCGGCGCCGAGGTGGTCAAGGTCGAGCGCCCGGTAGTGGGCGAGGACTTCCGGCGGCACCAGAATGACGGCAGCCCATACTTCCGGCAGTACAACACCGGGAAACGCAGTCTGTCGGTCGACCTGAAGTCGGCAGAGGGCGTCGCCTTGGTCAAGGCGCTCATACCGCACTTCGACGTGGTACTCGAGAACTTGCGCCCGGGCAAGGTGGCGGCGATGGGACTGGGTCCCGAGGACTGCCGCGCGCTCCGTCCCGACATCGTCTACGGCTCCGTCACCGGGTTCGGTGCCGGTGGCCCGCTGGCCAACCGCCCCGCCTACGACACTATCGGCCACGCGTTCGGCGGTCTGTACTCGCTGTTCAGCGACGGCGACCACCCTCAACTGGCCGGTGGCTTGAGCGCAGACCTCGTCACGGGCCTGAGCACCGCCACCGGCGTCCTCGCGGCCCTGGTCGGGCGGCTGAAGACCGGCAAGCCGCAGCGGATGGAGACGTCGATCATGGAGGCGGTCAGCGCGCTCACCGTCGACGGCATCACCCAATCCTTCGAACTCGGCAAGAACCCGGCCCGCACAAGCAGGCACCCCCAGGCACAGAACTTCTGCGTCCCCACATCGACCGGCGAGTACCTCGCTGTTCACCTGTCGTCGTCGCAGAAGTTCTGGCACGCGCTGTGCCGCGCCATGGACCGCATGGACCTGACCGAGGACCCGCGGTTCGCCGAGTACCGCCCGCGGGAATCGAACTACTTCGAGCTCGTGCCGATCGTCGAGGCGGAGTTCGCCAAGCAGTCGAAAGACTACTGGGAGAAGGTCCTCGCCGAGGCCGACGTGCCGTTCGCGCCCGTCCTGTCGATGACCGGCTACTTGGAGCACGAGCAGGTCGAGCATTTGAAGCTGGTCGAGTGGCAGCCCGACGGTCTGCCTCTGATCCGCCCGCCGTGGACCTTCGACGGCGAGCGACCGGACCGCGGTGACCGCGCGCCCAAGGTCGGTTCCGACACCCGTGCCGTGGCGAGCGAGGTGCTCTCCCCTGAGGAGATCGACGCGCTACTCGAGCGCGGCATCATTTTCGCCGACGAGTCCTAATTCTTTCCGAATTCGCACATCACCTAGGAGAGTTCATGAAGCCGTACCGTTCCATGCTGTTCGTGCCGGGCCACAAGCCGAGCTGGGCCGACAAGGGCCTGGCCTCCGGCGCCGACGCCCTGATCCTCGACCTGGAGGACTCGGTGCCCGCCGCAGACAAGGACGATGCGCGTCTGGTCGTCGCCGACACCATCGGCCGTCTGCATGCCGACGGTGTTCGCGCCGACCTGTGGGTGCGGCCCAACGCGTCCGTGTCCGGGATCCAGGGCAAGGACCTCGAGGCCGTGATCCGGCCGGGACTGGCCGGGTTGTTCCTGCCCAAGGTTTTCGACGCCGAGGAACTGGTGCGTATCGATGCGGTGGTGTCACACATCGAAGCACGGGAAGGCCTCGATGCCGGCAGCGTGGGCCTCATCGTGAGCTACGAGACGGCGGTCTCGATGGCGCACTGTGAGGAGATGGCCGCCGCCACCCCGCGCATCCGCAGCCTGCTGGGCGCCACCGGACCGAGCGCGGACGTGGGCCGCGAGCTGGGCTTCGAATTCACCCCGGCCGGCTTGGAGACGCTGTACCTGCGGAGCCGCATCGTCCTCGCAGCCCGCGCGGCCGGCCTGCACCACCCCGTCGCTGGCGTGTGGCAGGACATCAAGGACCTCGACGGTGCCCGGAAGTTCTGCCTGGACAACAAGCAGCTCGGATACCGCGGCATGGTGTGCATTCATCCCTCGCACATCGCCATCGCCAACGACGTGTTCACGCCGTCCCCCGACCAGGTCGACTTCTACCGCCGCATGATCGAGGCATTCAAGGTCGCCGAGGCCGCCGGTAGCGCGGCCGTCGACTTCGAGGGCCAGCACATCGACATCGCCCACGTGAAGACCGCCGAGGGCATCATCGAGCAGGCGGAAGCCATCGCGGCATACGCCTGACGGGTCCCGGCGGCAGCCGACTGGTGAAGCCCCGCATCCTTTCGGATGCGGGGCTTCGACGCATGTCCCTTCGAAACACGAAGCAATCAGGGGAGCAGAGGCCTCGATAACAGCACTTTGTTCGTGTCTTTGTTCAAGTGAATGGCCAGCACAAGCAGGATCACGACCAGCATGATGACGACGACATAAGCCGGGAGAAAATACGCTGCGATCGCCGCCATTCCGAGAAGGCCGGCACCGACCGTGCGCGCGACCCAACCGGTTCCGGTGGTGATGCGGAAGTAGATTGCGTGTGAGAGTAGGTAGATCGCCGGACCCGCGAGCATCAGCACACCGCCCACACCGGCTCGGGCGTCACCAATGTGGGCGAGCACCAACTCGCTACCTGCCGCGAACATGACGAGGCCGGTGACGACGCCGTAGATGACGTTGATCCCGATGTGCACGGATCGAATCGGATTCTCGGTGACGGCGATGTGGCTTTCCACCAACCGTTCGGCACGACCGAAGTATGCCGCCCACAGGCAGACGAGGGCGACAAAGCAACCCGCGGCAAGTACGAGTGTGAGTGCGTCGGAGTGATGAGCTGCGATCACACGTCCCAGAGTCAGTACGGTCTCGCCGAGCAGGATGATGAGGAACAGTCGCATGCGCTCGAGCATGTGCTCGGCGTCGAATGGAAGTTGCTGTGTTCGCGTCGTGCCGCTCGGCACGGGGTGTGCAAACCAGGTGCCGATGAGATCGATGAGCGCGGCTACCGCCCAGCACCAGAGACGCCATTTCGGGTCTAGTGCGGCACCGGCCACCCAGAACGGCGCCGAGACGGCGAACCAGATCAGCACATGCACGAAGTGCCTGCGCAAGCGGGACGTCGGGGCGGTGGCAGCCGCGTAGACGGCGGGGCCGACCAGGGCCAGCAGCATGGGCATCACGAAGAGCCATGGACTGTCGTCGAATGCGTGTCCGATGCCGGCGTTCATGAACAAGCCGAGACCCATCACCGTGATCGTGACGGCCCTAGTGCCGGTGTGCTCGATGTCGAGCAGGGTGACCTCGAAGGTGGTGAATGCCCAGACGCCGCACACCGCGACGAGCGCCACCAGAGTCTGGGCGGCGCCGCGCCAGGTCAGGTGCTCGACGAGATGGTGCGTGAGCTGACCGATCGCAAGCACGAAGACCAGATCGAAGAAGAGCTCGAGCGGGGAGACGTCACGGTGTGTCCTGCGCGCTTCGCCGACCATGATGATCCCTCCTCGGCGCCAAATAGTATCCGGTGGAGTCGAGCCGGACGGTTGTTTCGGCGGCCCTGGTGCAGCGCTCACGGCGCTCAGAGGAACGGGCGCGGCAGGCCGCGAATCAGCCTACGTTCGCCTCGTCGTCGGCATCCCACAGCCCGCGCTGCTCCAGTTCGTCGATCAGGTGATCTGCGCCGTCCAGGATGTGCGATTCCATGAGAGTTTTCGCTCTCTTGGCCGCGTGCTTGCGCAGGGCCTCGAGGAGGACGGGGTGCTCCTCCTGCGTGGTGGTGATGTGGCCTTCGATGGTGGCGTAGAAGCGGTTGGGAAGGTTCGTGACGACGGAGCCCAGGAGGCGCGCAAGGCGCGGAGAGTCCGCGGTCAGGTTGATCTTGCGGTGGAACGCGTGGCCGAGGGAGGCGATTCGTTCCGTGTCGCCCTGGGCTATGGCCTCCTGGTGCTGCTGAAGGATGCCCTCGAGTTCGGCGATCTGCTGGGGTGTGATGTTCTTCGCGGCCCGGGCGGCCAGTTCGCCGGCCAGTTGCGCCTGAGCCCAGAAGAGGTCGCGCACGTCTTGCTTCGTGAACGGAGCGACGACGAAGCCGCGCCGGGGAACCATCTCGACGAATCCTTCGCTCCGGAGCGCAAGGAGCCCCTCTCGCACGGGCGTCGTGCTGACTCCCACCGCTTCGGCGATCCGCTCGATGCGGAGGAAATCGCCTGCACGCACCTCGCCGGAAATGATCATCTCGCGTACGTATGTGGCAACTTCCTCTGGAAGTTGCTGTCGCCTTGATCTGTCATTCACAGCCATCGTCGGTCGCACCTTCCCGGATCCAGAGACTCGACATAATGTACCATTCGCGCCCGCCCGGTGGCCGCGGCGCCCGGCAAGGCTGACCTGGCAGCCGCTGTCGCAGACTTCGCGCCTTTGGCGACACCTTTCCCCGAGCCGATGTTCGAACCGCGGCCAGGTCCTTGGATCCGTAGACATAATCCAAAGAGCATCATATATTGTTGCCACTGTGATCCAGATCGCATGCGCCACGGGGGTCGGCCGTTCCTATCGGTCATGCGCGCGGACACGTCGACGAGTCGAGTGAGAGGGACCTGATGACCAGTATCAAGGATGGGACGGCGAAGGCGGGTTTGCGCCCGTATCAGCTTGCGACCGTGTTCTTCTGCATGTTCCTGAACATGCTGGACGGCTATGACGTCCTCGTGATGGGTTTTGCGATGCCGCACCTACCGGAAGGGTTTGCTACCAATCCGCAGAAGGGCTATCTGATCAGCGCGGCGCTCGCCGGTATGGCGGTGGGTGCGATCGGCCTCGCCCGCTTCGCGGATGTCATCGGCCGACGCCGCGTCCTGTTGGCCGGCCTGGCCGCGAACACGGTGGGACTGGCGGCGTCGGCGCTCTCGACCGGTTTCGAGACGCTCCTCGTGACCCGGTTCGTCACGGGCATCGCGATCGGGACCATCAGCGTCGTCATCATCGTCCTGTGCCAGGAGGCCGTCCCGCCCAATCGGCGAAGTGTGGCGCTCGGGCTTGTGATGATCGGGTACCCGCTCGGCACAATGCTCGCCGGCTTCGCCGGTGCGGGACTCCTGTCGGTGGCGGGTGGAGCATGGCAGGGCATGTTCTGGATCGGATCGGCGCTGGGAGTCCTGTCGTTCGTGGTGACCGCCGCGTTCCTCCGCGAATCGGAGGACTTTCTTGCGCGGAAGGGGGCGAAGGGGCAGACCGATCCGGTGGTTGCCACGCCTGGGGGTGCGGCCCGTCTGCTCGGCAGGGAGCTGCGATCTCGCACAGTGCTCCTCGCGTTCGGGTATTCGATGCTCACGGCTGGCTACTACTTCGTGAGTGCCTGGACACCGCAGCTCATCAAGGACGCCAGTGGTGACGCGGGCAGCGGCGCTCTCGCCGGCATCATGATCAGCTTCGGTGCGGTTGTCGGGGGATGCTTGTTCGGCGCCTTCGGACTGCGGTTCCCCGGGGCGCGGATCGCGCTCGTCACCTCCGTCGTGTCCGCCGTGGCCATTGCGGGTTTCGCGGTTACGCTCCAGGGCCCGTTCGCACTGGCAATGGCGGGGTTGCTCGGCGGCGGCACCTACGCCGCCATGTCCGGGTACACCTCGACCTCGACGGCGGTCTACCCCGTGCTCGCGCGCGCCAAGGGATACGGCGCGATGATGGGCGTCGCGCGCGGCGGAGCCATTCTGTCGCCGATCGTCGCGGGTTACGCGCTCAGCGTGATGACGCCCCGCACGATGTACCTCGCGGTCATTGTGCCTCTCGTGCTGGCGGCGGTGGTGGCGGCGGCCCTCATGCGCGTCACCCGTGCGGTCGAGACCGGGGCGTCGAACGTGAAACCCCGAACGCTGGTCGCTCCGGAGTAAGCGAAGGACCGCCCGGGATCTTCCCGGGCGGTCCCTCGCTCTCGAGTGCTCGTCCGCTCAGTCGAACAGGATGACGCCGCGGATGTTCTTGCCGTCTTTCAGGTCCCGGTATCCCTGGTTGATGTCGTCGAGGCGGTAGGTGCGGGTGATCATGTCGTCGAGGTTGAGCTGACCGGCCTTGTACATGTTCAGCAGCCGGTTGACGTCCCAGGTGCCGTTGGTGGAGCCGAAGACGCATCCCTGCAGCCGCTTCTGGGACAGCGTCAGGTCGGCGATCGGGATGGGTAGACCAACTCGGGAGTGCTCGCCGACGGCGGTGACGACGACGGTGCCGGCCTTCCGGACCGCGGCCAGTGCCTGGGCTACGTGTTCGGGCTCCAGCACGCCGACGGTGATGACGAGGGCATCCGCGCCCTGCCCGTCGGTGGACTGTTTGGCGAGTTCAGCCGCCTCCTCGATGGTCGCTACGGCGTGGGTCCCGCCGAACGTCTTTGCGCTGTCCCGTTTGAAGGCGACGGGGTCGACGGCGATGACGTGCGAGGCGCCGGCGTGCCGGGCGCCCTGCAGTGCGGCGGAGCCGAGTCCGCCGATGCCCATGACGATGACGGTGTGCCCGGGTTCGACGTTGCCGAGGTTCACGGCCGATCCCCAGCCGGTGCTCACCCCGCATCCGACGAGGCAGGCCTTGTCGAGGGGGATGTCCTTGTCGATCTTGACCACCGAGTTGATGGAGACCGTGGTGGTTTCGAGGAAGGTCGAGATGCCGCACATCTGACCGACCGGCGTCCCATCGGTGGTGTGCACCCGGAACGTGCCGTCGGTCCAGCGCGGTCCGGCGAGGATGCCGGCGGCGAGATTGCACAGACTCTGCAGGTTGCTCGAACACCAGCGGCAGTGGCCGCACGACGGAATCGCGGAGAAGACGACGTGGTCGCCGACCTCGATGCCCTTGTAGTTGGGGGCGGCCTTCGTGACGATGCCTGCGCCTTCGTGGCCGAGGGCGAACGGATACATGCCGACCGGAATGTCCCCGGTGACGTGGTGGTCGTCGGAGTGGCACATGCCGCTCGCGACGAGCTTGACCTGGACTTCGTCCTCGCGGGGATCCTCCACCTCGAGGTCGATCACCTCGAGTTCGCCGGGGACATGACGGATGACGGCACCGCGAGTTTTCATGCTTCTCCTTGGGGTTGGTGAATGGAATGTTCTGGGGTCAGTCGGAGAGACGGGTGACCACGGACTTCGTCTCGAGGTACTCGGCGAGCGCCTCGGCACCGTTCTCACGGCCCCAGCCGGACTGCTTGTAACCGCCGACAGGCATCTGCACACCGCCCGCGCGGTGGACGTTGATGCCGATCCGGCTCGCCCGCAGCCGATGAGCGATCGAGTGGGCGCGGGCGACGTCCCGCGTCCAGACGCTGCCGGCGAGGCCGTACTCGGTGTCGTTGGCGGCGGCGACCGCCGCGTCGATGTCGGTGAATGTCATGACGCCGAGCACCGGGCCGAAGATCTCCTCGCGGATCATCGCCATCGAGGGGTCGGCGTCGACCACCACGGTCGGCTCGTAGAAGTAGCCTTTGTCGCCGATTCGCCTGCCGCCGCGCACAACCCGGGCGCCGGCCGCGATCCCGCTCTCGACGTATCCGTTCACCCGGTCGAGGTGGCGCTGCGAGATGAGGGGGCCCAGATCGGCGTCCGGGTCGGCGCCGTAACCGACCTTCAGTTTTCGGCTGAATTCGGCGACCCCGTCGGCCACCTCGTCGGCGATGTCGCGGTGGACGAACAGCCGGGAGCCGGACGTGCAGATCTGGCCGGAGTTCCAGAAGATCCCGATCCCGACGCCGGGGATCACGGTATCGAGATCCGCATCCGGCAGCACGATCATCGCCGACTTGCCGCCGAGTTCGAGCGAGACCTTCTTGAGGTTGCCCGCGGCGGCCTGCACGATCTGCCTGCCGACCTGGGTCGACCCGGTGAAACTCACCTTGTCGACGCCGGGGTGCGCGGCGAGGGGAGCGCCGACCCGGGGCCCGAATCCGGTGACGACGTTGACGACGCCGGGCGGCAGGCCCGCGTCGAGGACCAGTCGGCCCACAGCTAACGCGGTGAGTGACGCCTCCTCCGACGGTTTGAGCACGCACGAGCACCCCGCGGCGAGCGCGGGGGCCAGTTTCTGTGCGATCGCGACGATGGGCGCGTTCCACGGCACGATCAGCGCCGCCACCCCGACCGCTTCCTTGCGGGTGTATCCCTGAAAACGCATATCGGCGGGGCCGATTTCGACGCTCTTGCCCTCGACCTTGTCGGCCCACCCGGCGAAGTACCGGAACTGATTGATCGCCTCGCCGACCATCAGGCGTGCCTGCGAGACGGGCATGCCCGCGTCCAGGCTCTCCAGTGCGGCGAGTTCGTCGGTCCGGTTCTCCAGGGTCTCGGCGATGCGCCACAGAATCACCGACCGTTGCAGGCCCGACAACCGTAGCCACCGGGCGTCATCGAATGAGCGGCGGGCGGCGGCCACCGCGGAGTCGACGTCAGCCTCGGAACCCTCGGCAACCCGGGCCACCTGCTCTCCGGTACCGGGATCGATCGCCGGGAACGACGCACCCTCGACCGAGGGCACCCAGGAACCGTCGATCAGCAGACGTTCCGGCTCGATGAGTTCTTTCAATGCCTGAACACCGGTAGTCGATGTCATCTGCTACCTCCGAGTGGTTGTGTGACCGATCGCGCCACCGGCCCGAGTGCATAGTACAGAATATATAAAACGTGGGCGACGCTTTTGTTTATCATGCGTGGCCGGGCTCGCTCGGCGTCGCGCGAGACACGACTGACGGCCGTGGCAGCCTCGTCGAACTGCGTAACCTTCGCGAACTGCACGGCCGCTAGACTCGACCGGTGGATATCCGGGACGCCGAGTACCTCGTCGCCGTGGCCGATCACGGCAGTATCACCGAGGCCGCGCGGGCGCTGTTCATCGCGCAGCCGTCGCTGTCGCAGGCGATCCGCACTCTCGAACGGGATCTGGGCGTCGAGTTGTTCGACCGTGGAGGACGGAAGCTGCGGATCACTCCGGCGGGCACGTCGTTCGCGGCTGCGGCGCGGCAGGTCCTTGCCGATGTCGAGCGGGCGCGGGCGGTCGTGCAGGACGTTACCGACGTGCAGTCCGGCACGCTGACTATGGCTGTTCTCAATTCTCTTGCCGCCGATCCGCTCCCGCGTCTCGTCGGTCGGTTTCATCGACTGTTCCCACGGGTGCTCCTGTCCACGGTGTCGGCGGACGTGCCCGACGGCGTGGGCCGCGCGGTCCGGTCGGGTGAGTGTGACCTCGGGTTGACTGAACTGCTCGTCGACGACCAGGGGCTCAGGTTCCGGGTGGTGGGGGAGCAGGAGATCGTCCTCGCGCTGCACGCGGATCTGGCGATCGAACTACCCGATCCGGTGCCGGTCGACCTGCTTGCCGATATTCCGATGATCGTGGAGATCGGGTCGCGTCCACGACTGCCGGTGCATAACGTTGCAGTCGAGTGTGCGCATCGTCAGTCGATGTGGGAGTTGGTTGTCCAGGGCGCGGGGGCGACCCTGCTGCCGCGGCGCGTCGCCGAGCAGGAACTGCCGGGGGTCGTGGTTCGCTCCCTCGCACCGCGGCAGGTGCGCACCATCGGTCTCGTCCATCGACCCGATCCGCTTCCTCCCGCTGCGGCGGCGTTCATCGCCGCGCTCGACGAGGTTCAGGGCGCGAGCGTGCCGAGGAATGCGCGTCCTGCCGGAGACAGCCGTGCTTCGTCGTAGATGACCCCGTATGGGGCGGTGATCGGCGGGTCGACGGGGCAGATTTGAGCTCCGCCGACTGCGGCCCGTTCCGCATTGGTGCGTTCGATGAACGACATGCCTATTCCTTGGACGACGAACGCGCCGACGGCTTCTCGCTGCTCGACGACGGCCGACATGATCGTCCGGCTCCCTGCGGCCTGCAACGCCGTCTCGATCACGGTGCGCGCCGACGATTCCTTGGGCAGCCCCACCACCGGGATCTTGGGAAGGTCGTCGAGGGGGAACGGTTCCCGCCAGTGGATTTCGGCGTTCGGGGGGACCACCAGCCAGTATTCGTGGAATCCGAGTGCCCGTGTTGTCAACCCTGGTGCGGCAAAAGGGAGATGACTGAAGGCTATTTCGCAATGCCCGTCCCGGATCAGTGACCCGATGACGTCGACCGGTCGCAGGTCTGCGAGCCGGACGACCACACCGGGATACTGTGTGCGGAATGATCCGATCAGCTTGGTGACAGGGCCTTCGGCAACGTGTGCCGAGGCGCAGATGTCGAGTCGCCCGCGCGGCAGTCCCGAGACGTCGACGAACGAGCTCTCGGCGGCCACCAGGTCTCGCACAATCTGCCGGGCTGGACCGACGAACGCCTTCCCCGCCGCGCTGAGCACGAGACCGCGGCCCACCCGGTGGAACAATTCGGCACCGAGGTCACGTTCGAGGTTGCGCAGTCCCTTCGACAACGACGGCTTGGTGACGCCCAGGGCTTCGGCCGCGAGCGCAAAGCCGTCGTTGTCGACGGTGGCGAGGAAGTATTCGACGTGTCGCGACTCCACCCGTGCAGAGTACTGCCTCAGTGGCGACTGATCGGCTGGTTGTCAGATGTGGCGTCCGCCGGTGACTTCGAGGACGGTGCCCGTCATGTAGCTGGACAGATCGGAGGCCAGGAACAGCGCGACGTTCGCGATCTCCTCGGGCTCGGCGCCGCGTCCCATCGGAACCTCCTTCAGCTTCGCCTCGAGGATGTCGGCCCGCAGGGCGCGGATCATGTCGGTGTTCACCACGCCGGGCTGGATTGCGTTGACCCGGACTCCGAGGTGGGCGAGCTCCTTCGCGGCCGCCTTGGTCAGACCCACCATGCCGGCCTTCGCGGCGCTGTAGTTGGTCTGCCCGACCAGGCCGACCTTGCCCGAGATCGACGAGATGTTGACGATCGACCCCTTGCCGGCCTCTCGCATTGCGATCGACGCGATCTGGGTGCCCAGCCACGCGCCCTGCAGGTGCACGTCGATGACCGCGCGGAAATCGGCCAGCGACATCTTGCGCAGCGTCGCGTCGCGGGTGATGCCGGCATTGTTGACCCAGACGTCCATTCCGCCGAACGCGTCGAGGGCCTTTTTCCCGAGGTTCTGCATTTGATCCGGATCGGTCACGTCGCAGGCGACGGCGACAGCCTGGAAGCCGTCGGCCTCCAGCTTTCCGGCGGCGGCCTTGACGTTGTCGGCGTGCATGTCGCCGAGAACGACCGAGGCACCCTCGCTCGCAAACTTGCGGGCCATCTCGAAACCGATGCCCTGAGCCGCGCCGGTGACGACGGCGACCCGCCCCTCGAGGAGTGTCATGTGTTTCCCTAAGTTCGTAGGTGTACGGGGTTGGTGCCCTCACCGATGAGAAAAAAACGGTGCCTCTCGTATGAGGCGACCCAACTCGGAGTAGCCGCCGCCGCCGTGGATCCGGAAGCTGTCCAGGAATATCGAGTCTCGTCTCAGAAGATAAAAAGTTTCGTTCGCGAATCCTCTGAGACGAGTATTTCGCCCGGAGCTTGTCACATATTCAAGCGCTCTTATCCGCTGCGGTCAAAGACCCTCGAGGAAACCGAGAGTTAACCCCTTCCTATGAGTCGGAAGGGCCTCTGTACTGCGCGTTTACGCGCGCGGCCCGTACTTGACACCAGGCCCGGGCTTGCTGGATATTCACCTTCATGGCTGAACGCGAAGTAAGTGACGAAGACTTCAAGGACATTCTCGCGCAGACGAGAACATTCATTCAGAA
The DNA here is from genome assembly GCF_044389235.1 of Rhodococcus sp. NPDC019647. Taxonomy (NCBI): domain Bacteria; kingdom Bacillati; phylum Actinomycetota; class Actinomycetes; order Mycobacteriales; family Nocardiaceae; genus Rhodococcus; species Rhodococcus sp. NPDC019647. Next base: position 603,250 of record NZ_JBIRXS010000001.1, read on the forward strand.
GGAAGTAATTCCGAGAGAAAGCGAAATCGCCGACAAAGATGTGATCCCCGACGACGTTCGCCGTAAGGCGGCGGAGATGGGTCTGTTCGGGTACGCCATTCCGCAGCAGTGGGGCGGGCTCGGGCTCGACCTCACGCAGGACGTGGAACTGGCGATGGAGTTCGGGTACACGAGCCTGGCGTTGCGGTCGATGTTCGGCACCAATAACGGGATCGCCGGTCAGGTGCTGGTGAACTTCGGTACCGACGAGCAGAAGTCGGAATGGCTCGAACGGATCGCGTCGGGTGAGGTGGTCGCGTCGTTCGCGCTGACCGAGGCGGAGGCAGGGTCGAACCCGGCGGGCCTGACCACCCGCGCCGTACTGAAAGACGGCACGTGGACGATCAACGGAACCAAGCGGTTCATCACCAACGCACCGTTGGCCGACCTGTTCGTCGTGTTTGCCCGCACCCGTCCCGCCGACGAGACCGGCACCGGGATCGCGGTGTTCCTCGTTCCGGCCGACACCGCCGGTGTCGTGGTCGGTCCGAAAGACAAGAAGATGGGCCAGGAGGGCGCCTGGACCGCAGAGGTTGCGTTCGACGACGTCACCGTCCCCGAATCCGCCCTGGTCGGGGGCAGTGAAGAGGCCGGCTACCGGGCCGCTATGACCTCCCTTGCCCGGGGCCGGGTGCACATCGCGGCCCTCGCCGTCGGCAGTGCACAGCGCGCGCTCGACGAGTCCGTGTCGTTCGCGGCGGTGACGAAGCAGGGAGGTACTCCAATCGGCGACTTCCAGCTGGTGCAGGCCATGCTCGCCGACCAGCAAGTGGGTGTGTCCGCGGGCCGCGCGCTGGTGCGGGAGGCGGCACAGAAGTACGTCAGCGGTGAGGACCGTCGTCTCGCCCCGTCCGTGGCGAAATTGTACTGCACGGAAATGGCCGGCAAAGTCGCCGATCTCGCGGTGCAGGTCCATGGTGGTAGCGGGTACATGAGAGGTGTTGCGGTCGAACGCATTTATCGCGACATCCGCTTGCTTCGCCTCTACGAGGGCACCAGCGAGATCCAGCGTCTGATCATTGGCGGCGGCCTCGTCCGCGAAGCCAAGAAAGCACTCTGAACCCGTACACAAGTGATCTGTGGGGCCCTGGTTCCCTGAGACAAGGAAAAGTCACATGCGAAGAGCAGCACTGGTCGCCCCGGTCCGCACCGCGGTCGGCCGTTTCGGCGGCGCACTGCGCGGCGTCCCGGCAGAGACGTTGGCCGCCACCGTGATCAAGGAGACCGTGGGGCGGTCCGGGATCGACCCGATCCTCATCGAAGACATCGTGATGGGACAGTCGTACGCCAACTCCGAGGCCCCGTGCATCGGCCGGTGGGCCGCCCTCGAGGCAGGACTGCCGATCAGCGTCGCCGGATTGCAGACCGACCGCCGGTGCGGCACGGGCCTGCAAGCCCTCGTGACGGCGTCGATGATGGTGCAGACCGGCGCCGCCGACGTGGTGCTCGCCGGTGGCGTCGAGTCGATGAGCAACATCGAGCACTACACCACCGGGGCCCGCTGGGGGACCCGCGCCGGATCGCTGAACCTGTACGACCGCCTCGACCGCGGACGGGAACGCTCCCAGCCGGAATGGAGGTTCGGGAAGATCAGCGGCATGATCGAGACCGCCGAGAACGTTGCGACACGATGCGGAATCGGCCGCGAGGAGTCGGACGCATTCGCCGCCGAAAGCCACGCCAAGGCCCAGGCGGCTTGGGAGGCAGGCAAGTTCGACGACGAGGTGATCGAGGTCAAGATCACCGACCGGAAGGGCAACGTCTCCGTCGTGGCCCGCGACGAGGGTATCCGCCCGGAAACCACGCCGGAGACGCTGGCGCGCCTGCGCAGTGCGCTCCCGGACGGTGTCGTCACCGCGGGCAACGCGAGCCAGCAGAACGATGCGGCGTCGTCGATGCTCGTTGTGGCCGAGGATCAACTCGACGAACTCGGGCTCGAGCCGCTGGGTTTCCTCACCGGCTGGTCCGCCGCCGGGTGCGAACCGGGACTGATGGGCCTCGGTCCGGTCGCGGCCACGTCGAAGCTGTTCCGCAGGACCGGTGCGAGCTTCGACGACTTCACGCTGATCGAGCTGAACGAGGCATTCGCGTGCCAGGTGCTCGGCGTGCTCGAGGAATGGGGATTCGAGGACCGGGACCGACTGAATGTCAACGGGTCCGGGATCTCACTCGGACACCCGATCGGTGCCACCGGTGCGCGGATGACGACCACCGCGCTGCATGAACTGCGGCGGCGCGGCGGCGGTAAGGCGCTCGTCACGATGTGCATCGGTGGCGGGCAGGGAATGGCCGCCATCATCGAAGGCGCCTAGCCCCGACTGACACGCGCGTCCGCCGGCTCCGACGTCGAGGTCGGCGGACGCGACATCACGTGATTGACGAGGAGTGCGACGAAGACGACGGCGCACCCGATGGCACCCACGGCAAGGGCGAGCCTGATCCCGCCTTCGGTAGGAAGTAGGTCCGGTGCCAGGTTCGCGGCGAGCACCGCACCCGCGAGGGCGCTGCCGAATGAGCCGCCGACGGTGCGCAGCACCTGGTTGAAGCTCACGGCGCTGCCGAGTTCGGTGTCGGCCACACTCCGGGCGATCAGGGCCGGCATCGCCGCGTACGTCATGCCCATCCCCAGTCCGAACCCGAACATACCGATCAGGATTTCCCACAACGCGTCGTGGGCCACCCAGAGAAGTGCGCTCGAGGCTGTCACCAGCCCGGCGCCGACGAGCAGCAGAGTCCTCATCCGTATTCGGTGCGAGAGGGCGCGCACGAGCCGGTTCGCGCCGAAGCTTGCGACCGACAGGGGAAGCATCACGAATCCGGCCCAGAACAGGGGCAGCGCGATGCCGTATCCGGTGGAGGCGGGCGCCTGGGCGATGAGGCTGCCGATCGAGAGTCCGATATACATGGCGGCGCCGAGGCCGATCGCGGTGCTGTTCGCGACCAGAACGTCCCCGTTGCGCAGGACTCGCAGGTTGATCAGTGGGTACGGGGTGCGCAGTTCGGCAAGAGACCACGCCGTCAGCAGTGTGGCCGCACCGGCGAAGAATCCGATGGTCCATGGCGAGTCCCAGCCCCACCGCGAGCCTTCGCTGACGGCGACGAGTAGGGAGGCGAGTCCGGTGCCGACCAGCAGTGCGCCCGGGACGTCGAGTGTGTTGCGTGGTGCCCGCTCGTCGGGGCCTGCGGGAACGACACGCCAGACGACGAGGATGGTGGTGATCAGGAACAGCGCCGCGAACCAGAAGGCGAAACGGAACCCGAGAAGGTCGGCGAGGATGCCGGTCAGGGGGTATCCGAGTCCCAGGCCTGTCGTGACCGTTACCGACAGGCTGGAGATGCCGAGCCGGGCCTTGTTCTCGGGAAGATAGCGGCGGGCCAGAGCGATCGTCACCGGAACGATCCCGTAGGTGAGTCCCTGCAACGCGCGCCCGATCAGGAAGACGGTGAAGTTGGGAGCCGCTGCCGCGACGATCGAACCGACGAGGATCGTGGTCAGGGAGAACAGGAGCAGGCGCTTTTTGTGGGGGCCGTCGCTCAGCCGGCCCATGATCGGTGTTGCGACCGCCCCGACCAGGAGGTTGACGGTGAGCATCCATTGGCCGGTACTCACCTCGACGTGCATGTCGTGTGAGATCGTGGGCACCAGGAGCATGCCGAGTGAACTGACGATCGCGGTGGTCAGGGCGGCATACGCCAGGGCCGGCAGTAACCGGGGACCCGTTGTGGACTCAGTCGACTGGGGCATCGTCCACCAACTTGCGCAGAATCGGAACGATGGAGTCGAGAGTCTTCTTCTCCTCGACGGTCAGCCGTTCCGCGATGGCGTGTTCGAGCCACTCCAAACCTTGTGACCGCTCCTGCGCCAGCCTCTCGCGGCCGGCATCGGTGAGCTCGATCCAGATCCGGCGTCGATCCTGCTCGTCGGGGGTGCGCACGATCAGGCCGAGATGCTCGAGTTCGCGCACTGTCGTTGCAATTGCTTGGGGGCTGATCTTCTCGGCCGTGGCGAGTGTCGAGGCGGAGGTTCGTCCGTGCTTCGACAGGTAGCTGAGCACACCTATCTTGCCGACGGAGATCGTCCTGCCGGTTGCGAGCTGCCGCCAGATCGGGCGCAGCGCTTCCCGCAGGACTTGCGCGGTGGCCTGTTCGGTGATCATGAGCAAAGCGTACAACCACATTGATCAACCTAGTTGACTAAATGGGGAGGCTCACACGTGCGCGGCCGGGATCGCCCGCACCGATCACCGTCAGCGATACCCTCGTAAGGACACCATCGAGAAGTGAGTCCACGGATGTATTCGCGCTGGTCGTGCCGTCGGAGCCGGTGCGCGGGACCGATGAGCCGATGGGGTGAGTAGACCCTCCGATGGGTGAAGGTGAGCCGCTCGACACTCAGCGGTACCCGCCGCCCCCGGCCGCCGAACTCGGTGGAGCTGTTTTCGGCGATGTCCAGGAGATCGGCCGCGGCGGTTTCGGTGTGGTCTACCGCTGCACCCAGGCGGAGCTGGATCGCACGGTGGCGGTGAAGGTGCTCACCGTCGAACTCGACGACGAGAACCGCTCCCGTTTCTTCCGGGAGCAGCGGGCGATGGGACGGCTGACCGGGCACCCGAACATTCTCAACGTTCTGCAGGTCGGCGCCACCGACAGTGGCCTTCCCTACATCGTGATGCCATATCACCCGCAGGATTCGCTCGAGGCCCGGCTCCGAACGGGCGGCCCGCTGCCGCTGGACCATGCACTGCGGGTGGGGGTGAAGATGGCCGGAGCGGTGGAGTCGGCGCACCGGCTCGGCATCCTGCATCGGGACGTCAAACCCGGGAACATTCTGCTCTCCGAGTACGGCGAGCCCGAGTTGGCCGATTTCGGTATTGCACATATCGCCGGGGGTTTCGAGACGGCAACCGGCGCCGTCACCGGATCGCCGGCCTATACCGCACCGGAGGTGCTCGGCGGGGATCCGCCGAGTCCGGCGGCGGATGTCTACGGGCTCGGCGCCACGTTGTTCAGTGCGTTGACCGGTCACGCGGCGTTCGAGCGTCGCAGCGGTGAGCAGGTGGTCGCGCAGTTCCTGCGGATCATCACCCAGGAGGTGCCGGATCTGCGTTTGCATGGGATCCCCGAGGATGTGTCCGCCGTGATTGCCCGGGCGATGTCCCGCGAGCCCGGTGCGCGCCCGGCCACCGCCGCCGACTTCGGGGAACAGCTGCGAGGGCTGCAACGCGACCACGGCTTCCCGGTCGACGAGATGGCGCTCCGCGTGGAACCCGATGCGCGGGGGCAACCGAACTCGCACGGTGGACTCTTGTCGCAGCCTTCCTCCACGCTGGGCGCGACGGGAAGTCTCCCTCTGGAGCTGACGAGTTTCGTCGGCCGTCGACAGAGCTCACCGAGGCGAAGAACCTGCTGGCCGGGTCCCGGTTGGTGACGTTGACCGGGATCGGGGGGGTCGGCAAAACGCGGCTGGCGATGCGGATCGCGGCGAGTGTGCAGCGCGAGTACGCCGACGGTGTGCGCCTGGTCGAGTCGGGTGAGCTGCGCGACGTGTCGTCGCTGGTCGATGCGGTGGCTACCGCCGTCGGGGTGCGGGACCATTTGGCACGGCCGTTGCGTGAGGTTCTCCTGGAGCACCTAGCGGTACAGGAACTGCTGTTGGTTCTCGACAATTGTGAGCAGGTGGTGGATGCGGTCGCCGAACTTGCCGCCCACCTGCTGCGTGTGTGCCCGCGGTTGCGGATGCTGGCCACAAGCCGTGAACCCCTCGGGATCGGTGGGGAGGCGGTGCTGCGGGTTCCTCCGCTAGGCGTTCCGGATCCCGGGCGCCGGGACTCCCAGCGGGGGTTGCCGAAATACGATGCGGTGACGTTGTTCGTCGAACGCGCCGCTGCCGCGGTTCCGGGCTTCGCGCTCACCGAAGGGGAACGCAGCGACGGTGGCGGAGATCTGTCGCCGGCTCGACGGGTTGCCGTTGCCGATCGAGTTGGCGGCGGCGCGGTTGCGGGCGATGTCGTCCGAGCAGATACTCGAGCGGCTCACCGACCGCTATACCCTGTTGATCCGCGGTAGCCGGGGTGCGCCGACGCGGCAACAGACTAAGCGGTTGTGTATAGATTGGAGTTTCGAACTGTAACCGGGCGTGAACAACTCGTGTGGGGGAGGGTGTCGGTGTTCGCGGGAAGCTTCGAACTCGATGCGGCGGAGGACGTGTGCGGCGAGGGTCTCGACCCCGACGAGTTGCTGGACACGCTGTCCTCCTTGGTGGAGAAGTCGATTCTGATCCGGGAGGGATCCGGGTCGGTGGTACGGCTCCGGCTGCTCGAGACGCTCCGCGAATACGGCTACGAGAAACTCGAGCAGACCGGTGAGGCCCTCGCTTTGCGGCGCAGGCACCGGGACTGGTATGAGGCGTTGGCGCTGAACGCGGAGGAGGAGTGGATCAGTGCCCGCCAATTGGAGTGGATCGCCCGGCTGAAACGGGAACACGCCAATCTGCGTGAGACCCTCGAATTCAGCGTGGACGACGACCCTACCGCCGGCCTACGCATCGCCGCGGCACTGTTCCTGTTCTGGAGCTCCCAGGGTCTCTACAACGCGGGGCGCCGGTGGTACGACCAGCTGCTCGTCCGCCAGAGCGGCCCGCCCACCCTGGATTCGATCAAGGGTCTTTATGGCCACAGCGTAATGGCTTTCGCTCAGGGCGACCTCCAGGCCGCGACAGCGCTCGTCGAAGAGGCTCAGACTCGCACCGCCGACACGAGTGATCCGGTGATCCCCTACTGCGCGCCTACGTCGACTGCGTCGAAGGAATGCTGGCGCTCTACAGCGGTGATCTCGCGCGAGCGTGCTCGCAACTGGACATCGCCCTCGCCGAGTTCAGCACACGCGGAGATCGACTGCTCCAAGTAGCCATCCTGTACCCGCTAGGCCTGGCGCATGGACTGTCGGGCCGGACGGCACAGGCGATCGAGTTCCACGAACGTGCCCTCGCGACCACGGAAGCGCACGGCGAGATAATGTATCGATCACATTCGCTGTGGGCCCTGGGAATTGCCGTGTGGCAATAAGGTTTTGCTAGTCGTTCGGTCAGCCTTATCGAACAATCACAGAAACTGAACAAGCAGGTACACAGTCCGCGCGTCGCTGCAGCCTGCCTCGAGGCACTGGCCTGGATCACCTTCGAACGTCGCGATGCACTCCGGGCTGCAACGTTGATGGGAGCCGCGGACGGGCTGGCGCAGTCGATCGGCAGTACCGCGGTCATACATGCCAATTTGATTCTCTACCACGAGAGATATGCAGAGAAGGCCCGGCAGAAACTCGGGGACAAGGCATTCAGCGCCGCCCACCGCAAGGGTCAACAACTCGGTTTCGACGCGGCCATCGCCTACGCCCTCCACGAGCAGCAGGCCGAGACCTCCACATCCGCCACCGACGCGTCGACGCGACTGACCAAGAGGGAACGTCAAGTCGCCGATCTGATTGCCGAAGGCCTGACCAATCAGGCATCGCCGACCGCCTGGTGATATCACCGCGCACCGCTCAAGGTCATGTGGAGCACATCCTGGCGAAACTTGGTTTCACCTCCCGGACACAGGTCGCGGCGTGGGTCGTGGAGCGGACGCACGACTAGACCGCGCGGGGGAGCGGGAAAAATTAGCGCCGTCCGACTACCGCTCGAAAGCGTCGGCCATCTCGTGCAACCCGTTGAGTTGGGGAGGTGAGAGAACCATCCGCGCGGCGCGAGAGTGGAGCACCCGGCGGCCGCGCTGAGCGAATACTGTCGGCGTCACACCGAACTCGACGAGTGTGTCGTCGCTCGGCGGACCGCCGTACGGCAACCACCGCAAAGCGAGATCGGCCATCGCCCATCCTTCGGATTCCTCGCGGGACGGGAACCGGTCGCGGGACTGCCAGGGAGACATGCGTTCTGCTCTCATGCTCATTGGTTATCCGTGTTCAGGCGCCTAGGTACTTGCCGAAGATCTCAGCGAATGGCCTACGACGGGTCGTCGTGCTGTTCGCCAATCGTTGTGTGGGCGCTTTCTGTACATTTCAGACCGCTGCGCGACCCAGCATTGTCGGTAGGCCACCGGGACCCCGTCGAGGCGGATAGATGGACGCAAAGGCGCGGACGAGGTGAGTGTCGCAGCGTGCATCCTGGACTGCAACCCACAGTCTGTCGACGAACTGCTGCTCGGTAATTCCGAACGTCTGGAAGATCAGTTCTGGAGGGACTCTGCCGTAGGGAAGCCACTGCCGAGCGAGGGTGATGAGCTCGCCGACTTCGCGGGGTAGGTCCTGGCCGTAACTCATCGCTCGCCCTTCGTGTCGTTGAGACCGCCGAAGCCGTGGACCGGTCTACTCGACTCGGGCAAGGAGGCCGGCCTGCTCATTTCTGTCCAGAATGCAAATTCCCTTGCGGGTACACGAGTGTGCGCGAGAGTGCGGAACAGTGGCGTAATTACGTGCGCAAGAGTTGATGTCATTCGACGCTCCTTGATTCAGCGGTCCGCGTCGGCTCGAAGGCTGTGCGTGCGGCGAACAGTTCCTTGGTGACGGCTATACGCTCGAGGTGGCTGCGGCCGCGGCCACCGTACTCGGCCGGGATCGTCATGCAGACCCAGCCTCGGTCGGCAAGAGCGCGAGAGCCCTCGTCGCAGGCGATGAGCCAGCTGTCGATGTGGGGATACGCCCAGCGTTGAAATAGGTGTCGACGAAACGCTGGCTTCGGCGCATATTCGTCCATGCCGTATGGGTCCGACGCTATGTGCGAAACCAGTCGCGGATCTCTCACAGAAAAGTCCCTTCGCTGGTGGCTGAGTGCCGTCGTCAACGCCGACGTTCGTAGGCTTGGGGTTCGTTTGGAAACCGGTTGGAATGTTATTTGATAACCGAGCCGTGCATCTCGATTTACGAACTATGGCAAATAGCCGTGATATCCGCAATGCTAGACCGCGATTTTTCGTACCACATCGATATTCGGGACTTGAAAGTGTGTAACGCTTGACATACCGATGGGACGGTACTGACTGGGTTCGCGCGTGCCCGTTCGACATCACCGAGGCCAGCACCTGTCGGCAGGTTACGAAATATGACACGAATCCGGCGTTGCCATGCCTCGGAGGCCGCAGTGGTGGCTGAAGTCGTTCATGCCAGATGCGTAGTAACCAGGTAGTGGATAGGTAGTTTCCCGCTGGCGGGTCTGCGTGGATTCTTGTGTGATGGTCGTCACGTAGTGGTGCGGCGTGAGTTGGACCCTCGGAACCAAATGAAGGAACGACGGCATTTCTCATTGGAAAGCGGTGTTCGGCCGCAGAGACTTGGAGTGAAGATGAAACTGGATCTGCTGTATGCATTGACGAATCGTTCGGGCAAGTCGTCGTGGCACCAGGTATTGGAGGCGACGCGGCGGCATGCTTTGATGGCGGATGAGCTGGGCTACGACCGTATTTGGCTGGGCGAGCATCACTTCGATGTCGACGGAACAGACGCGAGTCCCAATCCGATCATGATGGCGACGGATCTCGCCGCTCGGACGAGCCGTATCCGGTTCGGGATGGCGGCGGTGTCGCTGACCCTGTGGCATCCGCTGCGGGTGGCGGAGGATCTCGCCATCCTGGACCAATTCAGCGACGGTCGTCTCGATGTGGCGTTCGGTCGTGGGATTCTGCCGATTGAGGTGATGAACCTCAATCCGGAGGCGAACCGTTGGAACGGCAGCGACAACAGCTACGGCATCTTCGACGAGCACCTGGAGATCGTGAAGGGGATGTGGACCGATCACCAGTTCAGTTGGAAAGGTCCACGATATACGTTTCCGGAGCCGGGGACGAGGTTTATCCACTCGCCCGGCGCCCCCGAACCCGAAGGCTGGGTCGGGGAGGACGGCACGCTTCAGGCGTTCGGAATCACGCCGCAGCCATTCCAGAAGCCGATGCCGCCGCTATTCGCGGTCACCGAGACCGTAGAGGGTTTTCGGCGCGCTGCTCGGAAGGGAATGAAGCCGATCACCTGGTATCCCACTGGTCAGGCCCTCCGCAATCTGTGTGAGCTCTACCGCGATGAGCGTGCCCAGGTCACCGGTGTCACCCCGGCACTCGGCGAAGATGTCGCGGTGCTGCGGATGGCGTATGTGGCCGATACGGATGAGGAGGCGCGCCGCATCGCCGAGCCGGCCGTCGTCGAGTTCTTCCACTTCCTCTGCCGGGTCCGCGGGATCGGGGTCTTCCTCGACGCCGACGAGGACCCGAACGATCCCAAGTACCTGGAGATGGACCCCTGGGAGCTGATGTTCGATCGTGACCATTTGTTCATCGGTTCGCCGGACACTGTGCTCGAGAGGATGACTCGGATGTCAAAGTCGCACGGCATCCAGAACTGGCTCTTGCAGATGGGTGTGCCGGGCATCGCGCACGAGGACATTGACAGTTCTTTGACACTCTTCGCCAGCGAGTGCATGCCGGAACTCCGCACATTCGATTCCACGGCTGTCGCTGCGAACTGATCCACAGGATCCTACCGAAGGAATGCTCATGACGGAATACCTCAACCCAGGCAACCTTACCTACCCTCGATTCGGAATGAATCCGGGTGTGGCGACGAAGGATTACGTGTTCTGCGGCGGCATGGCGCTGGATCTGAAGACGCTGGCGCGTAAGCCGGAGGCCGACACCATCGCGAACGAGACGAAGATCGCGCTTGAGGAAATCCAGGTAATCCTCGAAGCCGCCGGCTGCACGCTCCGGGACGTCGTGAAGACCACCTGCTATCTGGCCGACGATTCATACCGCAAGGAATTCTGGACCGCGTACACCGAGGTTTTCGGGGAAGGCCCCTACCCGGCGCGCACGACGCTCGTAGTCGGCATCGCCGGCGACTGCCGCGTCGAGATCGACGTCGTCGCATTGAGGGCCAAGGGACGGGAGTAGCCACGATGCCCGATCGCCCGTTCACCGACTGGCATACGCACATCTACCTGCCCGAACACCTCGGCCCGGTATGGACCGACCGAGGAACCGAGCTCGTCGGTCGGCCGGGTTTCGGCCGCGCTGACCTCGCCGAGCACACCCGGGTGATGGCGGAATCCGGTGTCGATCGGTTCCTGGTCCTGGGCCTGCACGTGGCCCGGATCGGAATGAAGGTGCCGAACAACTTCGTCGGCGAATACCTCGATGCCAACCGGGAACGGGCGATCGGAGTCGGCAGCGTCGACCCGACCCAACCCGGCGCCGCGGACGAACTCCGCCGCGCAGTGCGCGATTATGGCCTCCACGGGGTGAAGCTCTCACCGCCGTATCAGGGTTTCCACCCGCACTGCGACGAGGCCTACGAGGTCTATCGTGCCGCGGCCGATCTCGGCATATTCCTCATGTTCCACCAGGCTAGCGTGTTCGCACCCGACGGGTGCAACGAATATGCGTACCCGATGTTTCTCGACAAGGTCGCCCGCGAGTTCCGGGGCACGAATATCCTCGTCGCCCACTTCGGGAAGCCGTGGATGAACGAGACGGTCGAACTGATGATGAAGAACCGCAACGTATTCGCAGACGTATCGACACTGCCGGTGAAGACCTGGCAGCTCTACAACGGGCTACGGCTCGCCATCGAGGGCCACGTCACCGACCGTCTGGTATTCGGCTCCGATTTCCCGTCATTTTGCCCGAAAGAGTCCGCCGACCAGTTCCTGGCGGTATCGGAACTCGACATGCCACTCCCGATACCGCAGGACGTGGTCGAGGACATCCTCTACAACCGGCCACTCGACATGATCCTCCCGAACTAGCAGTCCGACTCAGCGGGCGGCTGTGATCATCAGCGATCCACACGCCTCCTACCCAACACGAGACCACTGCAACCCGACTGTACGAACGAAAGAAGGGGTCGAAATGATCGACTACTTGAATCCTCCTGACCTGGGTAATTTCAGCTCGCAGGGACTGTCGTCCGGTACCGCGACCGACGTGTTGGTCTATGCCGCCGGACTCGCGCTCGATCCCGAGACGATGGCGCGGCGCAAGGACACCGAATCGATCGCCGACGAGACCAGGATCTGCCTCGAGAATGTCGCCAGGATCTTGGAGGACGCAGGCCTTACGCTCCGAGACGTCGTCAAGACCACCTGTTACCTGCGAGACGAAGCGTACCGATTCGAGTTCCTCGATGCATACAAGGACGCGTTCGGAAAGGGACCATATCCGGCACGCTCCACGTTTGTTCTCGGTATCGCCTCGGACCTGCGAGTTCAGATCGAAGCCGTGGCGGTACGTGCCGACGCCAGCTGAGTCGGTACCGAAGATCGACGACACCCCGGTGTCCAGGACGGTGACCGGCGCCCATGGACATACAACTCTGTTGCAGTCGCAGAAGGAGGAACCAACGATGATCGACCCGCAACCTTTCATGGACATCATGGCGTGTGTATCTGGTCCAGCGACGCGGTACGGTCGACGAGCTCGTCCACCGCCAACGCTCAGCTCCTGGCCATGAGGCCCCGCACCGCACTTCGGCCGAGTTCGATGAAAAAGGGGGGCGTCGAGTAGATGCTCAGACCAACTGACGGGACTCGGCGCGGGCAGGCGTGATGATGTAGTCATCGAGGTTCGGAGCTTCAGTGAGCGCCCGGTAGTCCACACCGCGCCAGGGGAGTGCACTGATCACACGGCCGCGGGCATTCCGGTACCAGTTGGTGGTTCCCGGATGAGTCCATACCAGAGTCTCGTGCTCGGCATCCACCCGGTTGTTGTAATCCTCGAAGACGTCCCGCTTGACCTCGATGGCGGCGATGTCGTTCTCGATCATCTTTATGAGTGCACCGAGCGCGTAGGCGATCGCGCACTCAGAGATGTAGATGGCGCTTCCACCGTGGGCGGGAGTGGTCTGCGGGCCGCCGATCACGAAGAAGTTGGGGAAGTTCGGCACGGTCACACCGACGTAGGCGCTCGCGTCGTCCTCACCCCAGGCATCACGGATCGTCGAGCCGTCGCGACCGATAACATTCAGCGAAGCAAGCATCTTGCGGACTTGGAAGCCGGTGGCGTACACGACAATGTCGGCTTCGTGCGCCATACCGTCGGAATCGATCACGTGATGCGTGTCCAGCCTCGTGATCGCCTTGGCAACCAGTGAGACATCGTCGCGGCGAATGGTGTCGATCCACTCGTTGTCCATGAGGATTCGCTTGCTGTAGGGCGGATAGGCTGGGATGACATCGTGAGCCATCGTCTCGGCGTCCTGGCCGAGCTGGTCCAGCATCGCTTTCGTGAGGAAGCGGCGGTGCTTGTCGTTCTGTGCGTTCACAGAACGCTCTGGGTGCTCCCATAACGGATCGCGCTTGAGGGTGGCGAGCAACTTGTCCTGGAACTGCCAGATCAGGCGCAGGCGGTAGAAGGCTGCGTAGAAGGGAACTTGAGTCATCAGAAGGTTCACACCCTCGGACACGGCACGTAAGTAGTTGGCATTCGGCACCAGCCACTGCGGTGTGCGTTGGAAAATGGTCGTGTGCTCGCTGCGGTCGGCAATTGCCGGAACGATTTGCATGGCGGTGGCACCCGTGCCGATGATGGCTACTTTCCGTCCGTCCAACTCGGCTGATAGATCCCAGCGTGCCGAATGGAACTGCTTGCCCGCGAAGATGTCCGATCCGGGTAGGTCGGGCACTGACGGCTCCGTCAGGGTTCCGACGCAGGTCAATACCGCACGGGCAGAGAACGTGGATGTGCCCTCGGACGGATGGTCGACTTCGACGTCCCAGACATCCAGGTCGGAATTCCACCGCAATTCCTTGACGGTGGTGTTGAAGCGGACGTGGTCGCGGACGCCGTACTCGTCGGCGATTTCGGATAGGTAGGAGTGCACCTCGGGCTGTTTGGCGTAGTAGCGGGACCAGTTGTGAGGAGCGAACGAGAAGGAGTAAAGATGCGCAGGTGTATCCACCCCGGCGCCCGGATACACGTTGTCGCGCCACACACCACCGAGATCCGACTCGCGCTCCACGATGGTGAACGGGATGCCCAGACGCAGTAACTGCACGCCAGCGGCAATGCCGGACGCCCCCGCCCCAACGACCAGAATTCGCATGTCATCTGCCGCGGCAGGCCGAGACGCGCTCCACGCCAGAGCCTCTCGCGGTCGAAAGTTGCCTTCCTCCGACATCAGCTTGCCGTACTCGGTCGGCACCTCTTCGCCGAGTGATGCGCTGAGCATCTCGACGAGACGATCATCGGAAGGCGGCGGTGGCACGGTGGCCTCGCCGTCGCGGATCGCGCGGACGGCGTCAATGACCGCCTTTCGGATCGTCGACTGGTCTTCGTCACTCAATCCGCCGGTGTCGTTGTCGTCGAGCGCAATTGTTCGAGATGGTGCATACCGACCGGTTAGCCAACTCGCATCACCGGTCAGCTGTGTCAGTACGAGCTGCAGCGTCGGGATGTTCCCGGCCTCGACGGCGGCCGTCAGCTCGTCGTCGGAGGCGATTGGCGACCATGTGTCGCCCGTGAGGTGATTCATGGGCTTCTCCTGAGAGGTAATCGCCTAGAGCGGCGCGAACGTTATGCACGATACCGCATGGTATGAACAGCCGCAATAAGACCACTGTAGATACTTTGCGGCGCGCCTCAAGCCACATACCAAACAGAATGTTCATGCGTGATGCCCTCATCGTCGAAAGTTGTAGCGGGTGAGACGTTCGGGCAGGCCCGATCGGGGCTGGTCGTCTGGATTGGGGGTTGACTGCGGCATGGCCCGAGGGTTGACTGTGGCGGAGGCCGCAAATAGTTTTCTCGGCATTCACATACCGTTTGGTTCGTCCGAAGTGCGGAAGATAGTACGCCCGGACCGTCAGAGAGGCATGACCATGGAATTCGGAATATTTATGCCCAGCGCTCGGAATGGTTACCTCATCTCCGAGACCGCGCCACAGTACTCGCCGCACTACAACCACATGCGCGAGATCGTTCAAGCGGGCGAAGAGAATGGATTCTCCTTCGCGCTGTCGCTGTCAGCTCTGCGCGGACATGGTGGCACCACGAGATTTTGGGACGATGCCCTGGAGTCGATGACTCAGATGGCGGCCCTCGCACGCGACACCACCGACATGCGCCTGATCGGGTCGGTCAACATTCTTGCGGTTCACCCGGCCATCGCCGCACGCATGGCGATGACCATCGACCAGATCTCGGAGGGCCGGTTCTCGCTGAACATCGTGCCAGGTGGCTGGCACCCGCGTGAGCTCGAGACCATGAAGGTGTGGCCGGGCTACGAGTACAACAACTACCGATGGCAGTACGCCGGCGAGTACTGCCAGGTCATCCGCGACCTGTGGGAGAACGGCGTCTCGAATTTCGAGGGTGAGCATTTCCAGTACGAGGATCTGCGGATGGGGCCGAAACCGGAACGGCACATCAACATCGTTTGTGCGGGCGCTTCCGACGACGCGATCAAGTTCACCACCAAATATGCCGACTATTCGTTCCGGCTCGCCTGGGGCGGCAAGGATGCGCTCAAGGGCGTCGTGGACAAGTTCAATGCGCAGATGGATGAAGCCGGCCGGACTATCCGTCCGTATGTTGCCCTCGGCGTCGTCGTCGCAGACACCGACGAAGAGGCGGCAGCCAAGCTGCAGAACTACGTCGATCACGCCGACGATCAAGCAATCGAATACATGATGACCGGAGCGGTAACCGACTCCGCAAAGGGCGGCACCTCGGAGATCCTGGCCAGTATGGACCGCAAGGGCGCGGTCCAGATGTCCACCGATTTCATTACTGGTTCGCCCGAAAGTGTTGCGCGTCAGCTCGATGAGTGGGCTGAGATCGACGTCGCCGGCTACATGCTCGTCCTGACCGACTATGTCGAGGACATCAAGCGTCTGGGAGCCGAGGTGTTCCCGCTCATGAAGAACTTCACCGCCAAGAAGGCAGTCGCGCAGGCCCTGCAGGCCTGACTGCCGGCTGAGCACAGACCAGGAGCCAACACATGACTACAAGTCTCATTCCCGACGATCTGAGCAGGGGAATAGCGCTCGCTGAGCAGATGGTGATCGGTGGAGAGCGTGTAGCGGCGGTCTCCGGCGCTACTCTCGATGTGGAAGATCCAGCTACCGGCACAGTGATCGCGCAGGTGCCCGCCGCCGGCGAAGTGGACGTGGACCGAGCAGTAGCAGCTGCAAAAGCCGCGTTCGCCGCATGGAGGTCCTGCAGCCCGGCTGAGCGGAGCCGGTTGATGAATCGGCTCGCCGATCTGGTGGAGGAGCACGCGGACGAGCTTGCCCGTCTGGATTCCCTCGATGCGGGCATGCCATTCGTGGAGGCTCGGTACGTCGACATCGCATTCTCAATCGAGATCCTGCGCTACTACGCAGGCTGGCCGACCAAGATCACGGGCGACACGATCCCCGTGTCTTTCCCTCGGAACTTCGGTGGCCCTTATCACGCCTACACATTGAGAGAGCCTCTCGGCGTCGTCGCAGCTATCACTCCGTGGAATATTCCTTTGATGATGCTGGTCAAGAAGTTGGCTCCGGCACTGGCCACGGGTTGCACGATGGTGGCGAAACCGGCCGAGCAGACCCCACTTTCGGCGGCCTTTCTTGCTGATCTGGTGCAGCAGGCGGGTATTCCGGATGGGGTCTTCAATGTGGTGAGCGGCCTGGGCGAGACTGTGGGGGTCGCGCTGACTAATCATCCCGATGTCGCCAAGGTGACTTTCACCGGTTCTGTACCGACAGGCAAGGCCATCATCAAGGCGGCCGCGAACGACCTCAAACGGGTCTCGCTCGAGCTCGGCGGCAAGTCGCCGCACATTATCTTCGCAGATGCGAACTTGGACAAGGCTATCGCTACCGCGGCGCTGGCGATCTTCGCAGGCGCGGGCGAGAGCTGCATCGCCGGGTCACGTCTGTACGTTGAGCGGGCCGTCTACCAGGCGGTCGTCGACGGCGTGGCCGCACGTGCACGGGAGATCCGGCTGGGACATGGGTCGGCGACGGGCACTGAGATGGGGCCTTTGGTATCGGCCGAGCATCGCGACAAGGTCCTCTCCTTCATCGAGCTCGGTCGTCAGGAGGGTGTCGAGGTCGTTGCTGGTGGAAAGGCATGGGGCGAGGAAGGATACTTCGTGGAGCCAACGGTACTGACCGGTGTATCGCGCAATTCGAAGATCGCCCGTGAAGAGATCTTCGGTCCTGTCGTCTCGATCGTTCCGTTCGACACAGAAGAAGAAGTACTGGAGCTGGCCAACGACAGTGACTACGGCCTCGGCGCCGGCGTGTGGACACAGCACCTGGGTCGCGCACATCGGATGGCCGCGGGGATCGAGTCAGGTCAGGTGTGGGTCAACTGTTACCAGGCCGTCGATCCGGCATTGCCCTTCGGCGGAACGAAGCAGTCCGGCTGGGGACGTGAGACCTGCAAGGAGAGTCTGGACGAGTACCTGGAGAGCAAGACCGTGGTGGTCGAGCTGTCGTGACGGGCGCGATGTGGCAGGGGCGCCCGTACCCGGTAGGGCCGGGCGTCCTTGCCGAAGGTCCGGACCGCCGACTATGTGGACCCGTTCCGCCTCGGCAGGAGAGTTGAACTGACATGAAAACGAACACTTTTGACTATGTTGTGGTCGGCGGCGGTACAGCAGGTTGCATCGTCGCCGCCCGGCTCAGCGAGGAGCCGAGTGTCTCTGTTCTGCTCCTCGAGGCGGGTGGCGATGAGCGTCGCCCGGAGGTGCAGACCCCGGAGATGTGGCCCGCGACGCTCGGGTCCGATCTCGACTGGGCGTTCCAGACTGTGCCGCAGCAGAAATTGGGGCGAGCGGTACCAGTTCCGCGTGGTCGAGTGCTCGGCGGGTCGGGATCGATCAACGTAATGGCGCATCTGCGCGGCCACCGACTCGACTACGACGACTGGGCCGCCCGTGGCGCCGACGGATGGTCGTACGAGGACGTTCTGCCGTTCCACATGAAGTCCGAGGACGTGCCAAGCGGTGACCCGTCGGTGCGGGGGCGGGGAGGACCGCTGGAGCCGGCGGCGATCGCCGATCCGCACCCGCTGTCACTGGCTCATGTAGAAGCGGCGCGACGCGCCGGTTACGTGATCGCCGCCGAGCTCAATGACGGTGAACTGCGTGGAGCCGCGTGCCACGACCTGTTGATCAGCGCGGATCACCAGCGGCAGAGCGCAGCGAGCGCTTACCTGCGCCCAGCCGCCGATCGTCCCAACCTGACGATCGTCACCCGGGCCACTGTGACCGGCCTGCTGATCATTGGCGGACGGTGCCAGGGTGTGAATTATGTGGCGGACGACCGAAGTGAGAGTGTCTCTGCGAATGTGGAGACTGTGCTTTGCGCCGGTGCGGTGGGCACTACCCGACTGCTGCTCGCTTCGGGCATCGGTCCTGCCGATGAGTTGACACCACTCGGGGTGAGCCCTGTTGTGGATTCGACAGAGGTGGGCAAGAATCTGCAGGACCACGTTTTGCTGGCCGGGGTGCGTGTACGTGTGGACAAGGAGTTGCCGCCGCCGAGCGGAAACTTCGCCGAGGCAACGCTGTTCACCACGCTGGACGGCTCGCCCGGCCGCCCCGACCTCCAGATCTGCAATATCCAAGTCGACTATCACACGTCGGTTCAGGATCCGGCGGGTGCGGCGTTCACCATGGGCATCGGGCACATGCGCCCCGCCTCACGCGGCACGATTCGACTGGCCTCGGCCGATCCGGCGGCCGCCCCACTGATAGATCCGGCCTATCTGACCGAGAAGGCGGACGTCGATGCGCTCATCACGGGTGTCGAGGTAGTCGCCAAGCTCGCCGACACGGGTGCGTTCGACGAGTGGGGTGGACGTTGTGACCACACGGATCTGTTGAAACTTGATCGCCGGGACCTCGAGCGGGCGATTGCCGACGGCGTCAGTAGTTTCTTCCATCTGTCGGGAACCTGCCGGATGGGTTCTGATGACGACGCAGTTGTGGATCCGAGCCTGCGGGTGCGGGGAGTCGAGAAGCTGAGGGTGGCGGATGCGTCGGTGATGCCGTCGATAGTGTCCTGCAACACGAATGCGGCGACTGTCATGATTGCCGAGAAGGCTGCGGCATTGCTGCTCGACAGGGACTGCACCGTTGCGGCGGAGAATGTTTCGTGAAGTCGGAGTAGAGGATCAAGAGCCACAGGCACTGGTATCGGTGCAGTGGAATCTGTATGATTATGTGCGTACCGACTAGTCGGTACCGAGGTTGCAAGGAGACCACATGCACACAGGCTTGACGCTCGTGTTTCAGAACCTGGATCGTCAGATCTCAGATCGTGACGCATTCCGTGCCGAGGCGGACCTCGCGTTGCGTGCGGAGTCAGTCGGTTTCGACTCGGTGTGGACGCCGGAGCACCATTTCACCTCGTACGGGATGACCCCCGACGTGCCTCAGTTCCTGTCCTGGCTGGCGGGCAAGACCACGGAGATTCGATTAGGCACCATGGTGCAGGTGCTGCCCTGGCAGGATCCGGTCCGGACCGCCGAAAATTTCGTGTTGCTCGATCACCTCTCTGAGGGCCGTGGCATCCTCGGCATCGGGCGCGGGCTCGGACGTGTCGAGTTCGACGGATTCCGATTGGACATGGGTCAGTCGCGCAAGCTCTTCTCCGAGTACTCCGAGGCCATCCTGACGGGTTTGGAATCGGGTGTGATGGAGCACGATGGGGAGTTGTACCGACAGCCGGCGATGAACATTCGTCCCGAGCCCTACGCCAGCTATCGCGGACGCACCTTCGCCTCGGCGGTGTCACCGCAGTCCATCGACTTGATGGCAGGTTTGGGGGTGGGCTTGATGGTGATCGCGCAGAAGCCCTGGGATAAAGCCGAGCAGGACATGCGGGAGTACCGCGATCACTATCGCAATGTCAACGGCGAGGAGGCGCCGAAGCCGGTGCTGTGCATCTTCACCGGGGTCGGCGAGACGGAGGCGGAAGCCCAGCACATGCGCGATGTCTACCTGCGTCGCTATGCAGAGTCGACCGTCGAGCATTATGAATTCGACAACGTGGGTTTCGCGCAGATAGAGGGTTACGAGTACTACGCCGGTCTGGCACGGAACATCGAAAAGCACGGACTCGACGGTTTCTGCGACTTCCTGGCCGATCTGCAGGTGTGGGGTACCCCGGATCAGGTGGTGGACCGCATACTCGAGTACGTCGAGCGCCTCGACGCCGGAGGCGTACTGCTGGCCCCCTCGTTCGGCGGCATGCTCCCGCACGCGGCGGCCCGCAATTTCGACCTGATCGCCAACGAGGTGCTGCCGCGGCTCGAGGCTCACAACGTGGGCGGAGATCTTGGCGTACTCCACGGCGCGCCTGTGAGCGTGTAGTCGGCAGGCTACCGGGCCGTCTCGCCGGCCAGGGGGAATCCCTTCAATTCAAGACAGACACAAGAAGATACGAGGAAGTCACAATGACAACCACAGAGTTCACACTCGGCACAGCGGCTGCCAACATCATCAACGGTAAATTCGTCACCGGCTCGGGCAGTGATCCCATCGAAGTGTTCAACCCGGCCAGCGGCAAGCTGCTGCAGAATCTGCAGCCGGCGAGCATCGACGATGCGGACGCCGCTGTCACCGCTGCCGCCAGCGCCTATCCCGCGTGGAGTGGACTGTCGCTCACTCATCGCGTTGAGTACCTGCGCAAGATGCGTTTCCAGTTGGAGCGCAACGTCGAGGTGATCGCCGCGGCGATCACTGCAGACCACGGCAAGACGCTGGCCGAGGCACGTGGCGAGGTGGCTCGCGCGATGGACTTCCTGGACACGGCCATCGCCGCGCCGATGCTGTACCACTCGGACTCGATCAACGTGTCGAACGGCCTCGATGCCCGCCGGGTGCGTGAGTCGCTCGGCGTCTGCCTGGCAGTGACCCCGTCCAATTTCCCGGTGATGAACACCACCCAGTTCTCCGGTTGGGCCCTGGTCACCGGCAACACTCTGATCATCAAGGCGTCCGAGGCCGACCCGATCGCGTCGACCACCGTGATCGGCATCCTGCAGCAGGCAGGCCTGCCGGCCGGTGTGCTCAATTTGATCCACGGTCGCGCTGATGTGGTTCAGCACCTCATCGCGCACCCTGAGGTCAAGGCCGTTTCCTGCATTACCTCATCTCCGACGGCGAAGGCGATCTACGCCGCCGCTGCGGCGGCCGGTAAGCGTGTGCAGGCCAACGGCGGCGCCAAGAACCCGATCGTCGTGGCCGACGACGCGGACCTCGATGTCGCCACAGCAGGCATCGTCTCGTCCGCCTACGGCATGGCCGGACAGCGTTGCCTCGCCGGCACTCGGTTGATCGTTCTGGACAGCGTCTGGGATGCACTGCTTTCGAAGCTGACAACGGCGATCGACGAGATCGTCACCGGCGACGGCACGGTCGAGGGGGTCACCATGGGCCCTGTCGTAAACAGGGCCAGCTACGACCGCATACTGAGCGTGCTGGGTCAGGCAGAGGAGGCCGGTGCCGAGTTCATCCGTGACGGACGCAAGGTACAGCCGAAGGGCGGCCCGCAGACGGCGGACGGATACTTCATCGGACCGACCCTGGTCGCCGGCCTGGAGCCGGCAGGCAAGCTGGAAAGCCAGGAACTTTTCGGTCCGGTGGTGGCAGTGCTCCGTGTCGCCACTCTGGACGAGGCCATCGCACTGTCGAACAACACCGAGTTCGGAAACGCCGCCTCGATCTTTACCACGTCCGGCGCCAATGCGGCAGCCTACGAGCGCGGCGTGCGTTCAGGCAATGTCGGGGTCAACGCCTTCCCTGCCCCCCCGGCAAACGTGACGATGGGCGGCTACGGAACCTCGTTCTACGGAGACTCGCACGTCTGCGGCGCTGCCCCGCTGGACTTCTTCACAGATCAGAAACTAGTCGTGACGCGCTGGTAAGCGGTCCGACTGCTTCCGTCCACGGTCGAAAGGAAATGTGAAGTTCATGAACTCAGCGGTTGTCGTCGAGGCAGTTCGGTCGCCCATGGGGCGTGCCCGTAAAGACGGCGCCCTCGCCGGCGTGCACCCGGTCGACCTGCTTGCGCAGGTCGTCGCGGGGCTGATTGCGCGGTCCGGCGTCGACCCAGGAACGGTGGACGACGTCATCGTCGGGTGCGTCTCACAATCCTCGGAGCAGTCCAACACGGTCGGTCGCATGGCTTGGCTGGCAGCAGGATTCCCTGAGCACGTCCCATCGGTGACCGTGGAGCGTAAGTGTGGCTCCGGCCAGCAGGCCATCCACTTTGCGGTCCAAGGGGTGATGTCCGGGCAGTACGACCTGGTGATCGCCGCCGGTGTGGAATCCATGAGCCGGGTCCCGATGGGGTCAAACCGCCAAGGTGCGGACATCTTTGGCCAGGCCGTGGCCGACCGTTATGCGCCGGGGCTGATCCCCCAAGGCGTGGCTGCCGAGCTGATTGCAGACAAGTGGGGCCTGGATCGCGCCGCGCTGGACGAGTTCGCAGTGCGTTCACACAAGCTTGCGGGGGATGCTGCCGCAGCCGGCGCCTTTCAGCGTGAGATTGTTCCGATCGCCACCCCGGACGGCGGTGTCTTCGATCGTGACGAGACCATCCGCAGCGGTACCAGCGTGGAACGAATCGGTGCGCTGCCGAACGTCTTTCGCACGGACGAGTATGCGAGCCGGTTCCCGGAGATCGAATGGCGGGTATCCTCCGCGTCATCCTCGCAATTGACCGACGGCGCCTCCGCAGTGCTCATCGCGAGCGAGGAGATGGCAAAGAAGCTGGGGCTGCGTCTGCGCGGCCGCGTCCGCGGCATGTCGGTCTGCGGCGACGACCCGGTGCTGATGCTCACCGCACCCATCCCGGCCACCCGTAAGGTGCTGGCGCGGACGGGGCTGAGCATCGGCGAGATCGATCACTTCGAGGTGAACGAGGCGTTCGCTCCGGTGCCGCTGGCGTGGGCCGCCGAGGTAGGAGCCGATCCGGACCGGCTCAACCCGCGCGGTGGAGCAATTGCGCTGGGACATCCGCTGGGTGCCACCGGCGCCCGCTTGTTCACAACGATGCTGCACGCCCTCGAAGACAGCGGCGGGCGGTTGGGCCTGCAGACCGTGTGTGAGGCCGGTGGTCAAGCGAACGCGCTGATTCTCGAGCGGCTGGGATCCTGAGCCAGCCGCTGATCGACAACGCACTGGTCCGTCCGGCCGAAATCCGGTTATTCACATTCCTCTGCACAGCTCACCCAGGAGGCCAAGATGAGCGAGAAGATCCACTTGGACGACGTCGATCGTGCCATCGCCGATATCGCGGCGGGTCGACCGGTAGTGGTCGTCGACGATGAGAACCGCGAAAACGAGGGAGACATCATCTTCGCCGCGGAAAAGGCAACGCCTGAGCTCATGGCGTTCACGATCCGCTACTCCAGCGGTGTCATCTGCGTGCCGATGCCCGGTACCCTGCTGGACACTCTGGATATCGGCCCCATGACATCGAACAATCAGGACCCGAAGGGCACCGCCTTCGCTGTATCGGTGGACGCTGCCACGGGCGTGAGTACCGGCATCTCCGCGGCCGACCGCGCACACACGGCTCGTCTCCTTGCCAACCCCAGCACACAACCTCATCAGCTGACCCGTCCCGGACACGTCTTTCCGCTGCGCTATCGCGAGGGCGGCGTCCTGGCCCGGCGCGGACACACCGAGGCCGGCGTCGATCTGGCGCGGGCCGCCGGCCTGGCTCCGGTAGGCGTGCTGGTCGAGGTGGTCAACGACGACGGCACCATGAAGCGCGCGCCGGAGCTGCGGACATTCGCCGATGAGCACGGATTGGCCATGATCTCGATCGATGATCTCGCGCGGTGGCGGGAAGGGCATGAGTCATTGGTCCAGCGGGGCGCTGTCACTCGAATGCCCACATCGCAGGGTGAGTACACTGCCTTCGCTTACCGGTCCAGCATCGATGGGGTCGAGCACGTAACTCTGGTGGCCGGCGACATCACCACTGATGAGCCGGTGCTTACTCGTGTGCACTCGGAATGCCTCACCGGCGATGTGTTCGGATCTCGGCGGTGCGACTGCGGCCCCCAGCTCGAGGAGTCGCTGCGCCGAATCACCCGCGAAGGGCGGGGAGTGGTGGTCTACCTCCGAGGACACGAAGGCCGCGGCATCGGCCTCGGCGCCAAGTTGTCGGCTTACGGATTGCAGGACAGCGGTCGGGACACCGTCGACGCCAATCTCGACCTCGGGCTTCCGGTTGATTCCCGTGACTACAACATCGCCGCGCAGATCCTGCGCGACCTGGGAGTGACGTCAGTGCTCGCCCTGACGAACAATCCGGCCAAGGTGGAGGGCCTGAAAGACGGGGGAGTGAACGTGGCAAGCCGCATCCCGCTGTACATCCCGCCGAATGGTCACAACATCGGCTATCTGCGTACCAAGCGCGACCGGATGGGGCACGCGCTGCCCCATGTAGATGCTCGACGTTCATTGGCCAGCATCGAGAACCTGAACGAATCGGACGAATCGATCAGGCCGGCCTGGTTCAGCTAGGGTGCTTCCCTGAACCGAATCCACGAAAACTGGGTAGGGGTCCGGCATACCACGGCGTCGGCCGATCGAGACACGAGGATCCCGTACGGGGTTTCTGTTGTGCACACAGAAAAGGTGTACTGCGGCAATCAGTTACTAAGAAGGCGGTTCTTCGTCGACGCTCGTGCGAAGGATTTCAGCGGCCGTCATCGCGCTGGGCCACCCAGCATAGAACGCCAGATGAGTAACAACCTCCACAAGTTCTTCGCTCGTGATGCCGTGCTCCATCGCCGTGCGCAGATGGAACTGCAGTTGATCGGGACGGTTGAGCGCGATCAGCGCCGCGACCGTAATCAGGCTTCGGTCCCGCCGGGTCAACTCCGGACGGTTCCAGATGTCACCGAAAAGTGTTTCGTCGGTGAGCTGTACCAGTTTCGGCGCGAACGAGCCGAACATTTTCCTTGCGGCGCCGGGAACAGCGAACATGATCTTTCCTTCGAGTTCTCAGGGTCTGGGATCGGTGCATCACCACGCCGGCACGTCGGCATCCCACGGGTGGGAGCATCTTTTGCCGGAGGGTTGCGAATCGTGACGGCGCAATCGGTCGGCGGCAGATACGGCGCCGATGATGCCTGCGTCACCTGGGATCGAGCAGCAAAGACGTTCTCAGAGAGCTCTCTTCGCGCTGGAGCCAGCCGCTCACTGTGTCGTCGAGTCTGTCGAGTTCGGAGTCCACCACATAGAGGCTCCGAGTAGGCACGACGGCGCCGAGCTCGACCAAGAGGGGACGAAGGTGGACCTCGCCTGCCATAGCATGATGTGGTGCGCCGCCCACCATGACAGGAACCGCGACCACGCCGCTGAGCGTCTCCGAAGAAAGCCGATCGACGAACACCTTGAGAATGCCGGTGTACGTTGCCTTGTAGGTCGGTGAGGTCATGATCAGCACGTCAGTGTTGCTGAGCACGTCTATATCCCGCTCCACATCGGCCGCATCAGGATCTAGAAGGGCCCGCCCGTGTTCGGCCAGATCCACGACAGGTCCGACACAGCCGTCGACTGCGGCGGCGACGCGGCGAGCGACTTCCATTGCGACGCTCGCGGTGCGCGACGCCAGTCGTGGATTGCCGATGAGAACGCCGACGACGGGATTGCGATGCTTCATGATTTCCTCCTTGTTCTCGCCTCCACCACCACTTCAACGAGGTGGCCTTCGCTCGGGTTGACCGCTCCGCTCGTGAACTCTTCCGCAATGAACTTCCGAACCCTCGCTGCGAAGGCCATCGAACTCGGATACGGCGGCGGGAACGAGTCGCGCTTTGTCCATCGATCAAGTCCTTTCGCGCCGTAGACATGAATGTCCACACGTCCGTATCGACGAACCGTATCAAGATACCAAGTAGTATGCAACACTACGCTGACCTGGTAAAACATGCCCAAATTAGGTCTTGCCGGACAGTCCGACTGGTATTAATGTGACTCATGTCAGTGACGCAACGAGAGGATCGCAGATGGTTGGACTATGGTTCGACGACGCAGAGATCGGGATGACCTTCGAAACGGCAGGGCGGACGGTCACCGAGGCGGATGTCGTGAACTTCTGTGGGGTCTCGGGCGATTTTCACGAGTTGCACACCGACGCGGAGGCGATGTCGAACAACGCGTTCGGCGGGCGCATCGCGCACGGGGCTTTGATCTTGTCGATGGTGACAGGGCTGCGCGGCCGCTTGGGAATCTTTGACGACACGTTGATTGCCTTTGCTGAGATACGCTCCTGGCGTCTGCTCGAGCCGGTGAAGATCGGCGACACGATCCGCGTGCGCAACGAGATAGTCGAACTGCGGGAAACCTCGAAGCCCGACCGCGGCGTCATGGTGCAGGCGGTTGAGGTGCGTACTCAGCGCGGCAACGTAGTTCAGGCCGGCGAGATGGTCACGCTCATGAAGCGGAAGGTGGCTTGATGAGGATTCGGTGCGCAGATCAGGCATTGAAGCAGGCGCTGGCGCGGGCGTTGCCAGATGAGGACGAACCCCAGAACGGGCTGGTCTTCGTCGTTCGAGAGGGCTTCGCCGACTGGCAAGCAACCGAGGACGAGCTGGCCGAGGCCTTCACGCTGACCAAAGAGGCCGTGGTGGCCAACGGCCCGGTGGTGTACGTGGTAACGACGGCAAATCTGCTCGGCCGTGGTGAGCCGCTGGACGCCGCGGTCGCAGACGGACTTCTCGCCGGCGCGCGCGGTGTCGCCTTCGAGCGCAAGAAGTATTCGGGATACGCCTCGATTGTTGCCGCGGAAGCATGCACATCGCCGGAATCCGTGGCCCTCGCGGTGGACGCGCTGCTTGCTACGAGGGGTTCGAACGGACAGCCGTTCGTCCTCGGCGACGAGCACCTAGGAGCTGCACTGCCATGACCATTGCAATCGTTACTGGCGCTGCCCGTGGAATCGGGTTTCGGATCGCCAGCCGCCTCGCCGAGGACGGCCACCACCCTGTGTTGGTCGATCTGGATCCCTCTGTCACCGAGGCAGCCGAGGAACTGGGCGGCATTGGGCTACAAGCAGATATCGCCTCCTCCGAGGGGCGCGCCGACGTGGCCTCCTCGGTTCGCGCCGCCCAAAAGGAGGCCGGTCGCCTCGCGGTGCTGGTGAACAATGCCGGAATCACTCGCGACGCACAGATCAAAAACATGGCGGAAGTGGACTTTCGGCTTGTGACGCGGGTCAACCTGGGTTCGATGTACGGTCTGATCACTGAGTTGGCTGACGAGATCGTCGACGGCGGTGCGGTGATCAATGTGAGTTCCCGGGCCCAACTGGGCAACTTCGGGCAGTTCAACTATGCGGTCTCCAAGGGCGGCGTCATCGGTTTGACGCGTGCGCTGGCGCTGCGGCACGCGCCGCGTCTGCGGATGAACGTGGTAGGACCGGGATTCATTTCGACGGTGATGACCGATGCCATGCCGGAGTCGGTCCGTGAGAAGATCATTTCGGCAGTACCGATGGACCGCGCTGGTCAGCCCGACGACATCGCCGAGGCGGCTGCGTGGCTGGCGTCGGACCGGTCTGGGTATATCACCGGCCAGGTCGTTTACTGCTGTGGTGGCCGCTCCTACGCGTGAAATGCGGTGGCGGGGCCACGAGGTCGCACGCCGCGTCGCACGCAGGGTCGTACGCAGGGTCGTACGCAGGGTAGTCGCATGTCGCGAGGCGCCCACTCGGTGGGGTGGCCCATCTCCGTACAGATGTGACGCTGAAAAGCGAAGCACTTTGCAATACCAACTAGTCGGTACCGCGACCGAACGTCGCGATTGAAAATCCTGGAGTGACGATGAAACTCGATATTCTGCATGCCCTGACGAACCGGGCGGGAGACAAAAGCTGGCATGAGGTCATGGAAGTCACTCGCCGCCACGCAATTCTGGCTGACAAACTCGGTTACGACCGCATTTGGTTCGGTGAGCATCACTTCGACACCGACGGTACCGATGCCCTGCCGAACCCATTGATGATGGCCACAGATCTGGCTGCCAGGACTAGCAACATTCGGTTCGGTATGGCGGCGGTCTCGCTGACCCTATGGCATCCCATCCGCGTGGCCGAGGACATCGCCTTGCTGGACCACTACTCCAGCGGTCGGCTGGACGTCGCCTTCGGTCGAGGCATCCTGCCGATCGAGGTCATGAACCTGAACGCAGCCGCCAGTCGATGGGACGGCTCGGACAGCAGCTACGAGATCTTCGACGAGAATTACGAAATCGTCACCCGGCTCTGGACCGAGGACCAGTTCAGTCACGTCGGCAAGCGCTACACCTTCCCCGAGCCGGGCACGAAGTTCATCGCCGCGCCCGGTGCCAAGACGCCTGAGGGCTGGGTCGGCGAGGACGGCTACCTCCAAACCTTCGGGATCACCCCGCGGCCATTCCAGCAGCCAATGCCTCCACTGTTCGCAGTCACCGAGTCGGTCGAGGGGTTCACGCGCGCCGCCCACCGCGGCACGACGCCGATCACGTGGTACCCGACCGGTCAGGTTCTGCACAACCTGCTCGAGCTGTACCAGAACGAGCGCGAGAAGGCTGACGGTGTCAAGCCGAAGTACGGCGCCGACGTGGCTGTCTTGCGCTTGGCTTACGTGGCAGAAACCGACGAGGAGGCGCGCCGCATCTGCGAGAAGGGCGTCACCGACTTTTTCACGTTCCTGTGCCGGGTTCGCGGGCTCGGCGTCTTCCTGGACGCGCACGAGGATCCCAACGATCCGCAGTTCGCGAACATCGAGGATCCCTGGCAATTCCTGATGGACCGCGATCACCTGTTCATCGGCTCGGTGGAGTCGGTGCGTGAGCGGATGGTCCGCATGACGAAGTCGCACGGCATCCAGAACTGGTTACTCCAAATGGGCACTCCCGGAGTCGACCACGACGCCGTCGATTCATCGATGAAGCTCTTCGCCGAGCACATTGCCCCGGTCCTGCGGGCCATGGGCAACGACTGACCCCGGATCAAGAAACAGAGAGTAGGAATCAACATGACGCAGTACATCAATCCCAATGACGGCCTCTACCCGAAGTTCGGCATGAACCCCGGAGTCGCCACCCGCGACTTCGTGTTCGCCGGTGGCATGGCCCTCGACCTCGACACCCTGCAGCGCAAGGCCGAGGCGGACACCATCGCCAACGAGACCAAAATCGCGCTACAGGAGATCAAGGTGATCCTGGCAGAGGCTGGCTGCACTCTCGAGGACGTCGTGAAGACGACCTGCTACCTTTCGGACGATTCGTATCGGAAGGAGTTCTGGCAGGCCTACACCGACGAGTTCGGGGAGGGCCCGTACCCGGCCCGCACCACCGTCGTGGTGGGTATAGCCGGCGACTGCCGAGTCGAGATCGATACGATCGCCCGTCGCCGGCAGGCATAGGAATCGCGCAATGCTCACTCGCACGTTCAACGATTGGCACACCCACGTCTTCGAGCCCTGTCATTGCGGCCCGGTCTGGACTCAACGTGGCATCGAGCTCGTCGGTAAGCCGGCATTCGGCGAGGCCGATCTGGCCGAGCACACTCGCGTTATGAATGCGAGCGGTGTCGATAGATTCTTGGTGCTGGGTCTGCAAATCGACAGGATGGGGATGGACGTCCCCAACGAGTACATCGGCGGGTACCTCGAGGCCAATCGGGACAGGGCGATTGGAGTGGGTAGTGTCGATCCGACGCGTCCCGGCGCGGCCGATCAGTTGCGCCGGGACGTCAAGGAGTGGGGATTGAGCGGAGTGAAACTCTCGCCCCCGTACCAAGGTTTCCACCCACATTGCGACGAGGCTTACGAGGTGTACCGGGCCGCCGCCGACCTCGGAATCTTCCTGATGTTTCACCAAGCCAGCGTCTTCGCCCCTGATGGTTGCCTCGAGTACGCCTATCCGGCGATGCTTGACCGCATCGCCCGCGAGTTCCGCGATACAAATATGCTCCTCGCGCATTTCGGCAAGCCGTGGATGAACGAGTGTGTCGAGCTGATGATGAAGAATCCCAACGTCTTTGCCGACGTTTCCACCCTCCCCGTCAAACCCTGGCAAATGTACAACGGTTTGCGTCTGGCGGTCGAGGGCCACGTGACCGACCGGCTTGTGTTCGGATCGGATTTCCCCTCCTTCGATCCCAAGCAGTCCGCTGAGGACTTCCTGTCAATCAGCGAGCTGGAAATGCCCTTACCGATCGACCGCGAGGTTGTCGAAGACATTCTCTTCAACCGCCCGTTCGACATGATCCTGCAGAAGTGACCTCACCCAGCCAGCTGGCGAAGGTAGAGCTTTGAGTAGTTCGACCAATCGCTGAGATTTGTTGGAATACAGCACAAAGCGAATCCGTTGGCAGCAACCTCTTCTTGGAGATGACCATGAGCACAACCCCGGCGACTGCACCGTCGCACGATGCGACGGTTGCCGACACCGCCATCAGAACCCAGCGCCGACGGGTGTACGTCGCCAGCGCGGTCGGCAGCATCATCGAGTACTTCGACTTTCTCATCTACGCGACAGCGGCGACGTTGGTGTTCCCGCAGGTGTTCTTTCCGGAGTCCACGGCAGCGGTGGGTCTGATCGCCTCCTTCGGCACCCTGGCCGTCGGCTATCTCGCTCGCCCGCTGGGCGGCGTGTTCTTCGGCCATCTAGGTGACCGCGTGGGCCGAAAATCGGTGCTGCTGTGGACACTCACCATCATGGGTGTGGCGACAATGCTCATCGGCCTGCTGCCCAGCTACGCCCACATCGGCGTGCTGGCTCCCACCTTGCTGGTGTTGCTGCGCCTCGTACAGGGATTCGCAGTCGGTGGGGAATGGGGTGGCGCATCCTTGATGGCTGTGGAGCACGCGGACGAAAAAAAGCGGGGACTCTTCGGAAGCGCCACCCAATTGGGTGCCGCAGGTGGGTTGTTGCTGTCCTTTGTCGCCTTCTCGCTCGTCACCAACCTTCTCGACGATCACCTATACACGTGGGGTTGGCGTCTGCCCTTCCTCGCCACAATTGTGATGGTGGCGGTCGGCGCATATATCCGCTTGGGGATCGACGAGAGCCCCATTCACAAAGCAGAGCTGGAAAAGCGTGAAGACGGCAGCGTGAACGCCGAGGTAGCGCGCTGGCCGATCCTGCAGGTCCTTCACGAGCGCCCGGGGCGAGTGTTGCTGGGAATCTTCACCTACGCAGGCCCATTCATGGCCTACTCCGTTGCCACCACAATGCTGGTGAGCTACGCATCGAGTCCGGATCAGGCCGCCGCGCACGGGTTCGACGCTGTGGGCAAGGGCTCGCTGATGAACGCGATGATGATCGGAACCGCCGGCATGCTCATCACGGCTCCGTTCTTCGCCCATCTATCGGACAAGATTGGCCGGCGTCCCGTTTTCGTCACCTCGGCATTGCTGACCGTGATTCACGTCTTTGCAATGTTCCCCCTGGTCACCTCCGGGCACTTCGGACTGGCGGTGCTGTCCTACTTCATCAGCATGACGATTCTGAACGCCTCGACCATGGCACTGGTTCCTGCGCTGCTCGCCGAACTGTTTCCCACCAAGACCAGGTACACCGGTGTGTCGCTGACATACCAGATCGGCAGCACCTTGGGTGGTGGACTCGGCCCAATGATCGCGGCGACCCTCATCGTCCCGAGCGGGCCCGGTGCGGTCGCGGTCTCGGCGATGATTGCCGGGCTCTGTGTCGTCGCCGCGATCTGCGGGACAGTGCTCGGTGACACACGGAAGGTCGACCTGCGGAACGCGTGAGTTCGCAAAGGTGTGCGAGCCGCGGCACATGAACGAAGAACGCCCATTTTTCAATCGAGAGAAGGAAACCGGATCATGATCGAGTATTACAACCCAGAGTCGGTCGGCGATTTCACCGCTGCGGGATTGTCCTCGGGCACTGGCACGGACACCCTTGTGTGGGCGCCGGGTCTTGCCATCGACCCCAACACGCTGCAGCGCCGCGCTGACGCCGTCACCATTGCCGACGAGGTCAAGGTGTGCTTCGACAATATCGAAGCTGTCCTTGCCGAAGCGGGGCTGACGCTTGACGACATCGTCAAGACCACCTGCTACATCCAGGACGAGGAGCACCGAATGGAGTTCATCGGTGCATACAAAGCGGCCTTCGGTGACGGTCCGTACCCGGCGCGGAACACGTTCGCCCTGGGTGTCGCATCCGACTGCCGTGTGCAGATCGAAGCGATCGCAGTCCGCCCCGCCGGCCGATGAGCACCGTGATGGGTGAGGACTACGAGCGTATCCGACTGGATCGCCACGAGAACGGCGTACGGGTCCTCACTCTCACCGACCCGGACAAGCGCAATGCCATCGGGCCGAAGATGCGTCTCGAACTGCTGGCGGCGGCGGCCGAGTTGATCGCTGACCGCGATGCCCGGGTGCTGGTGGTGACCGGGGAGGGCAGCGCCTACTGCGCCGGAGCGGACCTCAACGCCATCTTCGCCGAGACCGGCGATCCTGCAACAGTGCGCGAGAACGAGCTGTCGTACTACGAGAGCTTCCTCTGGCTTCGCGACCTGAAGATCCCGACGATCGCCGCAGTCAACGGCCACGCGATCGGCGCCGGGATGAACCTGGCGCTTGTCTGCGATGTGGTGGTCACCGGTCCAAAGGCAAAGTTCGGCGCCACCTTCTCCAAAATCGGGCTACACCCCGGTGGCGGCTTCACCTACTTCCTCACCCAGCGCTTAGGTCGCGGACTCGCGCTGCGCACGATCCTTCGCGGCGACGTCATCTCCGGACAAGCCGCAGCCCAGATGGGACTCGCGGACGTGTTCTCCGAGGATCCGTTGGCGGAGGCGCTGGAGACCGCGTCGGCCACGGCGAACTTGGAGCCGAGACTGATCACTGATATCAAGCACGCGGTTTCGTTGGCCGAGACCAGCGGATTCGAGGCGACCGTCGGGTACGAGTCCTGGGCTCAGGCGGCGAGCGCGTACTACCCCGGTGTGCTGGACTCCATTCGCGCCGCCGGCCGTTCCACCGATTCCCCCGTTCGTACGAGGAGCTAGAAATGATCGACCATTCAACGTTCAAAGAGATCATGGCATGTGCGCCGGGCCCCGCGACCGTGGTTACCGCTACGGGCAAGGACGGACGACACCAGGGGCTGACCATGTCGGCTGTGTGTTCGGTGTCGTTGGCTCCGCCGCTGGTGCTGGCCTGTCTGGACCACGGCTCGAACACCTTGCACGCGGTCCGGGAGTCCGGCTCGTTCACCGTAAATTACATCGCGCGGGGGCATGAGAACGTCGCGCTCGGCTTCGCCGTGAAGTCGGACTCGAAGTTTGATGGGGTCAAGTTCCACATTCACGACGAAAGGCTGGGTGGACCAGTCCTCGGGGATCACACCGCGGCATATGCAGTGTGCCGGGTGGAGCAGCTTGTGGAGTCGGGCGACCACACTATCGTCATCGGCGCCGTCGAGTACGGGGAAGTTCGGGAGGAGCATCACGCACTCGCATACGCGCGGCGTGAGTTCTTCACCGCGAGTGCGCGGTCAGCGTAGGGGTCTTCATTGTCTCCGCTATGACTTCAATCCGGATCGGCCGGACGTTCCCAGGCTCTCGCTGGGTAGCAGCCTGCCGACATCGGTCGCCCGTTCATCGGCAGGCCGCTACCCCCGTCCATGTTTGCGGGGCGGTACAAACTCGCATGCCAACCGGTACGGATGTATATTGACACTGCGTGTGCAGGAGCTGCCATGCGCCGGGCGTGCCGTAGCATTGCGCGCACCCGCTTCACGCTGATGTTCGGGGGGTGCATTTGGGTGATGCTTGGTGAGCTGAACAGCTAGGGAGGAAGTTTCGTGGCGAGGCCGAGAGTTTCAAGTGGCAAGACGAGCGGCCGTAAAGCCCGTGACCCCGAGGGAGCTCGGCGTGCACTACTCGAGAACGCGGTTGAGCTTTTCGAGCGGAAAGGGTATGCAGCCACGTCGGTCCAGAGCATAGCCGACGCCGCCGAGCTGACCAAAGGCGCGTTCTATCATCATTTCGAGAGTAAAGAAGATCTGCTGTACCGCGTACACGACGAGTTCATCAACTATCAGCTCGGGCGCGCGCGCAGTGTCATGGCGGACAAGGAGCAGGGTCCGGATCATATTCTCCGGCGACTGATCACCGAAGCGTTACTCGAACCGATGTCGATATACAAGGCGGAGATCACGGTGTTCATGCAGGAACGGAAGTTCCTGCCCACAGACGTCTTCGCCGAGATCCAGCAGAAGCGAGACGAGTTCGAGCGCTTCTTCGTCGATGTGATCGAGCGCGGTATGCAGGAGGGTGTGTTCCGCAAGATGGGCCCGGCACGACTTGTGGCATTCGGGATCATCGGTATGGGGGCGTGGACACACGTCTGGCTCGACCTGAAGGGCTCGATAACGCCGCGCGAAATCGGTGAAATCTACGCAGACATTCTCATCGACGGGTTGATCGAGCGACCAACCGACGTCTGAGCTGCTCGCTGTTGGTCAGCCCAATTGCATACCGACCGGTGCGTATAAAACTAAGGTCAATTGGTGCGCACTCTCTTCGTGTTGGAATCGACGCTCCGTTCACGGGCGAGCTTCCATACCTGAACCTGGTGTTCGACCTTGACTTGCGCTCGCAACGTGCTGACGAAGTTGCAACAGCATAGGAGAGTTGAACTCGCCGTCACCAGGCTGTACAACGATACGTTGTACAGTGGGCACGTTTCGTGAAGAGGTGGCGCATGATGGCACGGCCGACTTCTCTCGGATCGGCGGATCAGACCTGGGCACTGGAGGGGCGCGTCAATTCGGCCTCCTGGGAGATTCGCCGAGTCGGCAGTGGATGCGGCCATGCCCGAAAGTGAACCGTCCACGGGAATCGCGACGGATGCCAAGTCGTCGAGGCGCGGCAAACCCGGAAACCTCCCACTGGACCTGACTAGTTTCGTCGGCCGTCGGCAGGAGATGGCGGACACCCGCCAGTTGCTGTCCGGATCGCGGCTGGTAACTCTCATCGGAGCAGGTGGTGTTGGCAAGACCCGGCTCGCACTGCGGGTCGCAGATGTCTCGCGCAGGATGTACGACGACGGTGTGTGGTTCGTCGAACTCGGCGAACTACGCGACGGCGAATTGCTAGCCCAGGCAGTGTCCGGCGTGTTGGGGCTACAGGATCACTCGGTCCGGCCGCCCATGACTGTTCTCACCGAACAGCTGGCCGAGAGCCGGATCCTGCTCGTTCTGGACAACTGCGAGCATCTCGTCGAGGCCGTTGCGGCTTTTGCGCAGACCGTTCTGCGGACGTGCCCCAGTGCCCGCATCCTTGCTACCAGCCGCGAGTCGCTTGATATCCGCGGGGAGATGGTGGTTCGCGTACCTCCGCTGTCGCTGCCGGAACTCACGCGATTGACGTGGTCTCTGCGCGAGATGTCGCAATATGACGCGGTGATCCTGTTCGCACAGCGCGCGGCCAGCGCAGTGCCTGGTTTCACGCTCACCGAGGACAACATCAGCGTGGTCGCTGACATCTGTCGGCGGCTGGAAGGTCTACCTTTGCCGATCGAACTGGCGGCGGCAAGATTACGGGCGATGTCGGTAGAGCAGATAGTGGAGCGTCTCGGCGACCGACTCCGACTCCTCACACTCGGCGGCAGGGGAACGCCGACACGACAGCAGACGTTGAGGTTGTGCATCGACTGGAGCTACGACCTGTGCTCGTCGCGGGAGCAGTGGTTATGGGCCCGGTTGGCCGTGTTCGCCGGTGGTTTCGAACTCGACGCTGCGGAGGGAATCCTTGCGTCCGACACACCAGGAGAGTTGCTTGACCTACTCACGTCTCTGGTCGACAAGTCCGTCTTGATCCGTGAAGAGGTCGGCTCGGTGGTGCGGTATCGACTACTCGACACGATTCGCGAATACGGACGAGAAAAGTTGCACGAGGCGGGCGGATACACGGACCTTCAACGAAAACATAAAGATTGGTACGAGCGACTCGTGTTACGGGCGAAGGCTGAGTGGATCGGTCCGCAGCAGGTGGAGTGGATCGCCAGACTGGAGCGAGAGCAGCCGAATCTGCGCGACGCAATGGAGTTCTCCCTCAGCAAGGACGGTGAGGCGGAGGCCGGCATTCGAATTGTCACCGCGATGTATCAATTTTGGTTCGTCCGTGGACTGTTCAGCGAAGGCCGCCACTGGCTTGATCGTGCACTCGCGAGTAGGGAGGAGGACCAGCGCCCGTTCGACCGCATCGAAGCTCTGTGTACCAGCAGCGTGCTGGCCGCATTACAGGGCGACGTTACTGCCGGCACCGCATCGAAGGATCAGGCACGCGCTCTGGCTGATCGGATCGAAGACTCGAACCTCGACGCCTTGGTCGAATTCGCGGAGGGCTGCCTCGCAGTCTCGAGCGGAGAGCTTCGGCAGGGAATTACCCGCCTCGAGAAGGCAATCGTCGTCTTCCGTGCCGAGAACGACCTCAACCAGCTGGTCCCGTCGTTGGTGTGGCTGGCGCTCGCTTATGAGATGGTAGGAGACATCCAGCGGGGTAGGACGAGTTACGAGGAACTCATCGCGATGACGGAGTCGCGGGGGGAACGTATCTGGCGAGCAATGGCGCTGTGTGACTACGGGTTCACTTTGTGGCAGCACGGCGATCGCGGGCGTGGGACTGCACTCCTCGAGGACGGTCTACGGCTGTCACGGATGGTAGGTAGTCAACTGAGCTACGCCTGGGCCCTCGAGCAATTCGCGTGGACCGATGTCGAAGAGAGACCGGAGCGGTCCGCGGTGCTGCTGGGCGCCGCAGACGAATTGTTCAAGGCTATCGGCGGTCGCGCCCCTGATCTGACAAGTTTGGCCACGTTGCACGAGAAGTCTTGGCAGAACGCTCGGACATCGCTCGGCGACAAGGCATTCGAGTCCTCGATTCAAAGGGGCGCAGCGCTGAGCGCGGACGAGGCGGTAGCCTATGCCTTGGGTGAACGCCCGCGGACCGAAGCGCCCGCGGCAAGTGGCGCAAACTCCGCCCTGACCCGGCGCGAGCAACAAGTAGCCGAATTGGTCGCCGAAGGACTGAGCAACAGGGCTATCGCTGACCGGCTCGTAATTTCACAACGCACCGTTGAAGGTCACGTAGAGCACGCCCTCGTCAAACTCGGCTTCACCTCGCGCACGCAACTTGCTGCCTGGGTCCACGAACAGAAACCCGATCGCTGACCCACCTCGTCGCCCTGACTGCGCCGATCAGCGCGGGCGCTCCGCGCCTGTGAGTGGTTAACGAGTCTCTGCACTCGTTAACCACTCATGGGCGGCGCACCGCCTATAGCAGTTCGAGGACCATGGCCATGCCCTGGCCACCGCCGACGCACATGGTTTCGACATCGAACTGCTAGTCGCTGGACTGCAGGTTGCTCAGCAGGGTCGCGGTGATCCGGGCACCGATGTCACGCGAAACTACTGGTCCGCGGGACGGCCTGGCCGGTGCGGTCGAACGCTTCCGAGCTGTCGGAGGTCTCGGGTTCGTCGACGAAGATGTCGATGGTCAGGGGAGCGTTTCCGCCATACGTCGTGAAGTCGGTGACACCGGCTTCGGTGAGCACTTCGACGTCGAGGACTGTGCGACCGTTGTCGGTGCCCGCGGGACGGCCGAGTAGTTCGATTGCAGCGTCGGCCATGATTTCGGGGGAGCGTGAGTGTCGCAGGCTGTCGGATCCGCCGAGTAGGTTCCCGACCGCTGCTGTCGCGATCATTGTCTGCGGCCACAGGCAGTTGCTGGAGAAGGGCATATCCCCGTGTTCAGCCGCGATACCCAACGCGGCCAGCGTCATCCCATACTTGGCCAACATGTAGCCCGGGTGGGCGCCCAGCCAGTATTTCGACATGTTGAGCGGCGGTGAGAGCGTCAGTACGTGTGGGTTCGAAGATTTCCGCAGGTACGGAAGACACGCCTGGGTCAGCACGAAAGTGCCGCGCACGTTGACTTGTTGCATCAAATCGAACCGCTTCAGGGGCAGTGCCTCGGTCTTCGAGATGTCCAGCACGCTCGCATTGTTGACGACGATGTCGATGCCGCCGAAGTTGTCGCGGGCAGACTCCACGACTCGGGCGATATCGTCGGCGTTGCGGACGTCGCCCACCACCGGGACAGCGTGTCCGCCCAACTCGGCGAGTTCCGCGACGGCGCTGTGAATCGTTCCGGGTAGTCGGGGGTCAGGGGTATCAGTCTTGGCGAGCAGGACGATGTTTCCGCCGCGGCTCGCGATTGCCCGGGCGATAGCAAGTCCGATGCCGCGACTTCCTCCGGACATGACGGCGGTTCTCCCACGGAAGCTCTTGTCGTTCATCGTGATCCCTTCATCGTTGGCGCTGCGGCCGAGCCCCCTTCACGATAGGGAAGTCTTGTGATGGTGACCACGTCCGCGAAGAATCAAGAATGAGGCGTTGTTTGTTCTCATCGGACAAGCTCGTGTCGGACGGGTGAGGGCCGCAACCGCCGGTTGGCCAGAAAGGTGCAGGTGGAAGCGCTGATTATGACTTTCGAGGCGATTCGTCATGCGTGGGAGGTAACTGCTCTATTGTCTTCGCATGGCTTCACACGACGAGCGCACCGCGCTGTTGGTCGCAAGAATCGCAAGCTCGCTCAACCGGCGGTTGGTGTCGCTGACGGCAGACATCACCGACGTGCTGTACACGGAGATACCCGACTTGCGTGCCGATCGGCAGTTGCTCGAACTGCTCGGGGCGAGTGTCGAAGGAAACCTCGACACCATCTTTCACACGTTGCAGCACAACATTGCGCCGGAAAATCTGGAGGCGCCGGCCGCGGCGGTGGAGTACGCGAGACGCCTTGCTCAACAGGGGGTTCCGGTCAATGCGCTCGTACGCGCATATCGACTCGGACAGACCAATCTCCTCAAGTTGGTCTTCGACGAGTTGGGTGGGGAAGCGGTTGAGCCGGAACTGGGCGTTCCGGTGCTCGAGCGCATCATCACCGTGATGTCGGTGTACATCGACAGGGTGTCGCAGCAGGTGGTCGCAGTCTACGAGCGTGAACGGGAACGGTGGTTGGCCCACCAGAGTAGCGTGCGTGCTGTCCGAGTTCAGGAAATATTGGCGGGCAACGAACACCCGGATGCAGGGGCCAGCGCTGCCCTCAACTACGTCTTGAATCAAAATCACCTGGCGGCGATCATCTGGGCCCCCGATGCCGGTGCAGGAGACATGCTGGCCAAGATCGAATCGGCTGCACACGACTTCTCCGGGTTCATGGGGGCAGTGACCGATCCACTGTTCGTGGCGGCGGACCGCGTCACCGGATGGGTATGGGTTCCCCTCGGTACCCGCTCGGCTCCCCGGCGAGATTACATCGAGCTGCGCGAATTCCTTCACGACCGTCATTCGGAACTAGTTGTGGCTGTCGGTGGAATAACCTCCGGCCCAGAAGGATTCAGGCAGTCCCACGCGCGCGCCCAACGCGCACGAGCGCTTGCCATCGCTGCGGGAAAAAATGCCCCCGTCGCAATCGCATACGACGAACCGGGAGTGTCGACCGTCGCGATGCTGACCGAGGACCCCGGGGCTACCCGGACGTGGGTACAGAGCGTCCTGCGCGGCCTGGCGGCGGACAATGAGAACGCGGCGCGCCTGCGCGAGACCGTGCAGGTCTACCTCGCGAACAATCTCAGCAATGTTGCGGCCGCGAAAGTTCTCGACTTGCACTACAACTCAGTGAAGTATCGGGTGAAGCGCGCCGCGGAGGAGCGGGGGGAGGATTTCACTCGGGACCGCCTGTCCGTCGAACTCGCCTTACTCGTGTGCCAATGGTTGGGACCGGCTGTCCTGACACTGGATCAGGCGAAGGGTGGGCACGTGGGTGGGCAGTGATGCCAGGGGCAGCTGGTCCCGCTTCACTTCGAGGGCGTATCGACCTCCGGTTGCGTCCCGGTCGGCGAGTCTGTGCCTGTCCGCGGTGGGTGGCCGGAATTTCTCACGGCCTCGTCGAGGGTGATGTAGCCATCGCAGGACAGTCCGGCGGCCGTGAGAAGCGCTGCGTAGAGACGTTTCAGCATGGTGTGTCGGTTCCTCTTCGTGAGTGTCGTTGGTCGTGCGCATCGGCACCGCAGGATCGCTGCGGCCTGCGATTATCCTTGCCGGCGCGACGACGCAGAACTGCGGCGCCGATCCCGTCCGGGCGCGGACGTGTCGTTGCCAGTGCACGCGCCAACCGCATGGCCTCCGGCAATACTTCGTGCGGATGAACGATCCGGTCGATAATTCCGCACCGCAGGGCGGTCTCCGGGTGGAGCGTGTCTCTGAGGGAAACCGACTCGAACCGGAGTCTGCCGCCAAGTGCACCGAAGCGGAAATTGCAGTCCTCGAATCGCCGCACTTCTCGGGGCCCGAGGGTGGCGTGGGAACTGACGATGGCAGCGTTACACGCCAGGACGAGATCGAGGCCTCTGCCCGAGGCTGAACCGTTCACGGCTGCAATCACAGGCTTGTCGATCTCGTGGCGAACGAAGCCAGCAAAGCCCCATTCCGGGTGTCCGGGTGCGTCGATACTGTGCCCGGCGGACAATGCCGCAACATCCGCGCCGGCACAGAAGGTGTCTCCCGCGCCTGTGATGATGCCGACTCGAAGATCGGGAGAACGAGCCAGGGTCTCCATCGCCGCGGCGACCCCGGCTGAGACCGCCGCGTCGACGACGTTACGCAAGTCGGGTCTATTGAGAGTGATGACTGCGACCGACCCGCGTCGCTCCAGGAACGCCGCACCACGGTGATCGCTTCGTCCGAACTGCTCGACCGCCTTGTCCTTCCTGTTCAAGCGCAGTACCTGCGGCTACAACACATCGTCGCCGTGTCTGCGCAGGTAACGCAGTGCGGATTGGGCGGCGTTGTATCCGCTCATTCCATGGGCGCCGGCGCCCGGCGGCGTTGACGCCGAGCACAAGTAGGTTCCCGGTACGCCGGTGCTGTAGGGGTCGAGGGCGATGCGCGGCCGGAGTACCACCTGGGTCTCGGTGTTGGCGCCGCCGATGATGTCGCCGCCGACATAGTTGGCGTTCGACTGGGCAAGTTGTGCGGGCCCACTGCTTACTGTCGCGACGACGCGGTCGCGGAAGCCGGGGGCGAACCGTTCGATCTGCGCGGTGATCGCCGACGTCGCATCGCCCGTGTACCCGTGCGGCACATGTGCGTACGCATACAGCGGGTGCAGATTCCCTTTCGATCGGCCGGCGTCGGCGAGATACTGCTGCCCCACGAGGACGAACGGCCGCTGTGGCATCCTGCCGGATGAGACATCCTTTTCGGCGGCCGCGATTTCCGCGAATGTGCCACCGAGATGCACGGTTCCGGCGCGGCCGCAGTCGGGGTCGCGCCAGGGCACCCCGCCCTCGACGGCGTAGTCGACCTTGAATGCCGCCGGTCCGTGCCGGAACCGGCGATACGCACGCGCGACTCTCTGTGGAATCTGCTCGCCGAAGATGCTCAGTGCGGCGGACGGTGACAGGTCGAGCAGGACGACGTCCGCGGGAGGAATGTCGGCGATACTGTCCACCCGGACACCTGTGGCAATCTTCCCGCCCCAGTCGGTGAGCACGGCCGCCAGAGCGCTGGTGATCGACTGCGATCCCCCTTCGGCCACCGGCCATCCGTAGCGGTGGCCTGCGGCGATGATCATCAGGCCGACGGCGGACGTCGCTGGACGGTCGAGCCGGTAGTACGCGTGCGCGGCCACACCCCCGAACAGTGCCCGGCCCTTCTCGGTGCGCCACCACCGGGCAGTAATGCCGGCCGGCAGCAGCGCCCGGGGCCCGAAGCTCGCCAGCTTCAGCGGATGACGTGGAATGTTCACGATCGGACGCATGAGGTCGGCGGCGAGATCGTCGAACCCGTCGGCAAGGTTTCCGAACATCCGCTGCCAGCGAGGCCCGTCGGCCCCGAGGCCGGCGGCTGTTTCGTCGACGGAGCGGTGCAGAAGGCCTGCTTCCCCGCTGTCGAGCGGATGCGCGCAGTCGACGTCGGCCCACTTCCAGCTCAGGCCGTAGCGTTCGAGGTCGAGCGTCTGCAAGTACGGCGACCCCGCTCCCATGGGGTGGAACGCGGAGCACTCGTCGTGCAGAAGCCCCGGAAGGGTGAGTTCGCTCGAACGGGTCCCGCCGCCGATGGTGTCGGCCGCCTCGAGGACCTGGACCTCGACGCCGTGCCGGGCGAGGTGGACCGCGGCAGCGAGCCCGTTGGGCCCGCTGCCGACCACGACCGCTGTGCTCACTGCCGCACTCCTGTGCCTGCGTCATCGTGATACGGCGAATCAGCTTGCCTGCTGCGCATTCCCGGTTCCGGCACGGTTCCGGGATCGGTGAGTGCCCGGTCGGCGTCGATGTCCAACGTCCACTGTACGTCGAACGGGATGGGACCGTTCGGCAGCCACGGTTGCTCGGCGATGGCGTCGGACACCTTGTAGGTTCCGCGTTCGATGACGCCGAGGGCGGCGTCGATCACCTTGTACTCTTGGATGCCCTTGTGGATGGGCTGCGATTCGATCCACGCGATCAGGAACTCGCCGGGCGCGAAGTTGCAGCGCCGCTGAATGGCCGCGATGAGATGCTCGTTGTGGAGGTGCCCGTCACCGAAGTTGAAGGCCACCAGCGAGTTACAGCTGAACTCGGCCTCGCGCAGCGAGTAGGTGTCGATGTCGTCGCCGAGATGGCGACTCATCAGCGACAGCAGAGCGCGGCCCTGGCTGTGCATCGACCGCCAGCCCAGCAGTTGGTGCATCACGACGTCGGCGACCTCGGGCGGGTACGTCGCGAGTAGCTGAGTCCGGGTGTTCTGGCTGGGGCGCTTGATGAACTGGTCGAGCTTGTCTTCCGCGCCCGGCGCGAACGCCCAGGTGGCCGAGGCCCAGTTGCCGGCGTATTGCCGCATCGAGGGCAGGAACGAGACGAGGTCGGGGCGAAGATTGCCGAGGATCGGGAAGAACACCAGCGCGGCGATGATCGCGGCGAGCAGTAGCGGTGAGGAGAAGTCGCCCAGCCCGTAACCGGCGGCGTTGGGGAATCCGAGGAACAGGAAGACTGCCGCGTAAGCGAACAGCAGGTTCCATTCGAGGGGCACTGCGAGCGGGAACGTCGACAGGATGAACAGGTGGAACGCGACCATCAGCGCAACAGCGAGCAGGGTAACGGTTCCATTGGTGGTGAACAGCAACACCAGTGGCGTCACTACCTCGACGACGGTGCCCAGGACGTGGGCGACACCGCCGGCGACGATGGACGGCCGCAGGTCGTTCGGGAAGCTGCGGTAATGGGCGCGCTTGATCGTCTTCGACGGCAACCAGGGAGTGTTGGACAGCATCGGGGGCACCACCATCGAGAAGTGGTGGCCCAGCTTCGACATGCCGGCGCCGACCCACACCGACACGATGAGCAGCTTGAGCGCGACGATCATGTCGACGAACGGAAGAACACCGAAGAAGACGACGGCCGGGAAATACTGCTCGCCGCGGGCGGCGATGAAGATGACCTTGTCACGCAACCCGATCACGACGAGCAGCGCGATCAGAGGCAACAAGAGTGTGGGATTCACCAGGCCGTGATTGCCGGGCAGTGCCGCGTCGATGGACGGTGTGTGGACACCGGCGAGCCCGAGTGCGAGGACGATGTCGACCAAAATCGCGACGTAGACGACAACGTCGAAGACGGTGCGAGAGTCGCCGGCTGTCAGTGGCACCTTCCCCGGCCAGGGTGGTAGGCGGATGGTGCCCGGCCGCAGCCAGAACAGAGCGCCACCCATCATCGGCTTGAAGTGGCCGGCGAGTGGCCCCCAGGAACCGCCCAGGCCGATGGTCTCGATCAGCAGCGTCCACAGTATGAGCTTCTGGTACACGATCGGCGCGTTCCACCACGCGCCGATGTCGAGCACGTTGTATCCGGAGGTGAATGTCGCGATGGACAGCCCGGCGCCGATGTAAAGGACCAGCAGTTTCAGAATGTAGATGGTGTGCACCATCTTCGGGGTGCCGAAGCCGTAGTCGACCCAGTGCGTCGACATGGCGCGCATGCGGTCGAAGAAGGGACGGTCGAGGAATGTTGCGGGGTCTACTTCGGGAAAGTTCCCGGTTGTGAATCCCATCGGAAGTCTCCTGGATAGGGCGGGCGGGCGGGGGTAGGGGTCATCGCCTCGGGTGTGGCCCGAGTTGCGACGGGTGCTGTGGTGGCGGTGAGAGCGGGTTGCTCAGCCGCGAGCAGTGGTGGACAGCCGGTGCCGGCTGCGCAGTCCGGGTTTGTCGATTTTGCCGACGGGGTTGCGGGGCAAGGCGTCGACGACATGTATAGCCACGGGAAGTTTGACTTTCGTGAGCCGCTCACGGAGGTGGTCGGTGAGCTGTCCATCGGTCACGGGGCTGTCGGGATAGGGGACCACGTAGGCGACGGGT
Source organism: Rhodococcus sp. NPDC019647 (assembly GCF_044389235.1). Taxonomy (NCBI): domain Bacteria; kingdom Bacillati; phylum Actinomycetota; class Actinomycetes; order Mycobacteriales; family Nocardiaceae; genus Rhodococcus; species Rhodococcus sp. NPDC019647. The sequence continues at coordinate 647,711 of NZ_JBIRXS010000001.1, forward strand.
ACCTCGCCATACACTTCGTGAGGTGCGCCGACCACGGCTGCCTCGAGGACGCTGTCGTGGGTGGCGAGTGCGTTCTCGATCTCCTTGGGGTAGATGTTCTCGCCGCCCCGGATGATCATGTCCTTGATCCGGTCGACGAGGGTGAGGTAGCCGTCCTCGTCGAGTCGACCGACGTCGCCCGTGTGGAGCCAGCCGTCGACAACGGTCCGGTGCGTCTCCTCGGGACGCCTCAGGTAGCCGTGCATCACGTTGGCGCCGCGGATGACGATCTCGCCGACAGTTCTCGGTGGCAGCAGGACGCCGGACTCATCCATGATCGCAAGGGTCTGCCCGGGCAGTGCGGGCCCGACGGTGCCGAGTTTGCGGACGCCGCCGGGTGGGTTGCACGCCGACGCGCAGGTACCCTCGGTGAGCCCGTACCCTTCGACGATCACCAGGCCGAAGCGCTGTTCAGCGCGTTCGAGCAATTCCTTGGAAATCGGCGCGGCTCCGCAGACCCCGAACCGCAACGACGACGTGTCGGTGACAACCTCATCGGGTTGGGAGACGAGCAGTGCGTAGATTGTCGGGACTGCGGAGAAGTATGTCGGCCGCAGCCGGGCCACGTCGTCGAAGAATCGGGCCGGGGAGAACCGGCCGGTGATACTCAGTTGCCCTCCGGCCAGCATCGGTGCGAGGAAGCTGACACAGATCGCGTTGACGTGAAACAGCGGCAGGATGAGCAGACAGTGGTCATCGGCGGTGAGCGAAAGATGCTCGGCAAGCGAAGAACTCATGAATTGCAGGTTGTCGTGCGTGAGCATGACGCCCTTGGGTCTTCCCGTCGACCCCGACGTGTAGATCAGTAGCGCGACGTCGCTGCCGGCCGGGCGGAAGTCCTGGGCGGGCCCCGAGGGCAGGGAGGTGTGCATCTCGTCGACCGCAATCGACGGACGACCGGCGCTCGGAGCGTCCGGTCCCTCGTTCACGACCAGGGCGGCGTTGGCGTCGGTGATCTGGTACTCCGCTTCGGCGGCGGTGAAGGTGGGGTTGACCGGTGTGGCGGCCGCACCCAGCCGCCACGCCGCCATGAGGACGACGAGCAGTTCCACCCGGTTCGGCAGCATCACCGCGACGACGTCACCCTCGCGGACCCCGTGCTCGCTCAGTTGCGCCGCGAACGCATCCACCCGATCGGCGAACTGCCGGTACGTGAGGTCGCTGTGGTCGTCGCGCAGGCACGGTGCGTCGCCGTGTGTGGGCGCGAGGTCCCAGGTGAAATAGCCGATGTCGGACACTGTTTCGATCCCTTCGTTGCCGTGTGATTCACGACACTATGCGCGGGGACGGTGCTCCGAAATATTCCGCGAGGCTCGAGTTCGCGCCCGGTTTTGTCCGCGGCGGACAAGACCGGATCTGGAGCGAGGCACGGCGCGTAGTGAGTGGTGCATGCGCGGATCATCGACAATGACGCATGAAGGCGCCCGTGACATGCATACCCTGGTGAAGGGACACGCGTCCCGTCAGACCGCCCCGCGGACGAGGATGACCTGCCTGTCAGGAGCCGGATACATGGCCGAACAGATCGATGACTACTTCACCACCACCATCAACGAGATGGTCGGCGCGGTACCGATGGGGGAACGTGATCGCGACGGAGCCGTGGAGGCACAGTCGAGCCTTTCCGTGCAGGACATTCTGGACTTGTTCGATTCGCAATTGGGCAGCCGTCATCTCGATCTCGCGGCGCGCTGGTTACGCTCGAAAGGTAAGGGCTTCTACACGATCGGCTCATCCGGGCACGAGGGAAACGCCGTCGTGGCCCGCGCCCTCCGTCTGACCGATCCGGCGTTGCTGCACTACCGCTCCGGTGCGTTCTTCCTCGAACGCGCCCGGCAAGTGCAGGGCAGCGACCCGCTGCGCGATGTGCTCCTCGGCGTCGTCGCCGCCGCCGAGGAACCGATGTCGGGTGGCCGGCACAAGGTGTTCGGTCGCCACGACCTCAATATCATCCCCCAGACCTCGACGATCGCATCTCATCTGCCGCGTGCGGTCGGCGTTGCCTTTTCCCTCGCGCGCGCCGCCAAGCTACACGTCCTCTCACCCTGGCCCGACGATGCGATCGCAGTGTGCAGTTTCGGAGATGCCTCGGTCAACCACTCGACCGCGATCGGCGCCATCAACACCGCTGTCTACTCGGCGTTTCAAGGCCTTCCCATTCCGCTGCTGTTCGTCTGCGAAGACAACGGCATCGGGATCAGCACCAAGACCCCGGCAGGGTGGATCGGCGCCAACTTCGGGAATCGTCAAGGGCTCGAGTACTTCACCGTCGACGGATCGGATCTGCCGATGGCCTACGCCACCGCGCAGCGTGCCGCCGACTGGGTCCGCAGGAACAGGCGCCCGGCGTTCCTGCATCTGCGCACGGTGAGACTGATGGGCCACGCCGGATCCGACGTCGAAGCCGCCTACCGCACCACCGGCGAGATCACCGCAGACTTCGACCGAGATCCGGTGCTGTGCACTGCACAACTGCTGATCGAGCGCGGGCATCTCAGCCCGAACGAGGTGCTTGCGCTCTATGAGAAGAAGCGCGCAGAAGTCATCGGACTCGCACGGCACGTGAGCGAGCTACCCCAACTCGATAGTCCCGCCGCAGTGATGCGACCACTGAGGGAGGGCCTCGACGAAGCGATGGCGGCCGAACCGCGACGAACCCACCTCGCTCGCCGCGCACACATCTTCGGCGGCCCGCTACCCGAAGAAGAGGGCCCACTGACCCTGGCCTCGTCGATCAACCGTGCCCTGCTCGACGTGCTCATCGAGTACCCGGAGTCGCTGATCTTCGGCGAGGACGTCGCCCGGAAGGGCGGCGTCTACGGGGTCACACGCGGGCTGATGAAGAAAGTCGGGGTTGCCCGCGTCTTCGACACCCTCCTCGACGAACAGGCGATTCTCGGGCTTGCACTCGGCGCGGGAGTCTCCGGGCTGCTGCCGATCCCGGAGATCCAGTACCTCGCGTACCTGCACAACGCCGCCGACCAGATCCGCGGTGAAGGCGCGACCCTGCAATTCTTCTCCGATCGTCAATACCGCAACCCCATGGTGGTGCGTATCGCCGGTTACGGGTACCAGAAGGGATTCGGGGGGCACTTCCACAACGACAATGCCGTCGCAGCGTTACGTGACCTCCCCGGCATAATCATCGCCTCCCCGGCCAGGCCCGACGACGCCGCGGCCATGATGCGCACCTGTGTTGCGGCCGCCCACAGCGCCGGAGCGGTGTGCGTGTACTTGGAACCGATTGCCCTATACCACACCAGGGATTTGCACGCGGACGGCGACGAGCAGTGGCTCGCCCCCTACCCGGATCCACTGAAGGGCGCCGAGAATTCCGTACAGATCGGGCGGGCGCGCACCTATGGCAAGGGAACGGACCTGACCATCGTCACCTTCGGTAACGGGGTGCACATGAGCCTCCGCGTGGCGCGTCGCCTCGAACGAGCCGATATCTCGACCCGGGTGGTGGACATGCGGTGGCTCGCGCCGCTGCCGGTGCCGGACATCGTCCGCGAGTCGAATGCCACCGGCCGAGTCCTCGTCGTCGACGAAACCCGGGCAGCGGGTGGTGTGGGGGAGGGCGTCGTCGTGGCATTGGTGGACCAACGCTTCACCGGCCGCCTGGCCCGGGTTGCGAGCGAGAACAGCTTCATCCCCCTCGGCGACGCCGCACTCGAGGTCCTGCTGTCCGAAGACACCATCGAGGGCGCGGCGCTCGAAGTGGTGCGGGGGCGCTGACTCCCCGCACCGGACGCGTCGGAAGGATCATCTTCTTTCACAGGCCCGCCAGCGGTGGTGAGGTGCCGCTGGGGGGTCATGCCCTCGAAAGCGTGTCGACTCAGTCGGTTTCCCAGGAGAAACCGTCCGGATCGGTGAAGGTGCCGGCGTCGCTGCGGATGACGATTCGACGGGCGCCGGTGCCGTCGGGGGAGACGCCCGCGTCCTTCGCGAGGGCGCGGCGCCCGTAGAGCGCGAGCTTGACCTTCGGACCGGTGGCGAACTCGACGTACTTGCGTCCGAAGCTTCTCGTCACCTCCAGACCGTGGTCGAGGTAGAACTGCTTGCCGGCTTTGACATCTCCGACTCCGAGGAGCAGCACGAGGTCCTCGAAGTGCCGGGTGGCCGGTCCCTTGTTCTTCTTCGACGACGTCGCGACTTTCCACAGGGCGCCGTCGGGGCCCTGTACGACGCCGCCGTACCCCCAGAGGCTCTTCTTGGCCGGTGAGATTGTGGCGCCGCCGTTGTCGAGGGCGGCCTCGATGTAGGCGTCGACAATGTTCGGTTGGGACACGACGAGTGAGAGAGTGAAACCGCGGAAGCCGGTGGTCGGTGCATCCGCGTCCCGGGCAGTGATGTGGGCATCGACGCCGAGTGCGGTGTGGAAGGCCTTCGCGGCGGTGGGCTCGGGAGTGTCGAGGGTGAGACTATTGATGGTGATCATGTCAGCGCTCCTCCTTGATCTCGTTGATGCGGATGAGGTTTCCTGCGGGATCGCGGACGGCGCAGTCACGGATGCCGTACGGCTGGTCGATCGGTTCCTGGACGATCTCGGTGTCGCTTGCCGCGAGCTGGGCGAAGGTTGCATCCAGGTCGGGAGTGGCCAATGTGAGGATGGCGTAGGTCCCCTTGGCCATCATCTCGGTGATGGTGCGGCGCTCCTCGTCGGTGATCCCGGGATCGGCCGCCGGTGGGTGCAGAACGAGGGAGGTACCGGGCTGGTCCGGATGTCCCACAGTGATCCAGTGCATCCCGTTGTAACCCACGTCCTTGCGGACTTCGAACCCGAGGATGTCGCGGTAGAAGGCCAGCGAGGCCTCGTGGTCGGTGTGCGGAAGGAAGGCCGAGTGAATGGTGATGTTCATGTGAGTGACGTTAATGCTGCCCGCGATGAGACGCTTCTCGATTCCTGACCGGTCTGCGAACGCTCACATTTCTGACGGAACCGCGCTCCTTGCTTCGCCGGGTGAGTCGAGCGTCGAGGTGGCCTGGCGGTTCGGCCACCACACCGCGTCCCCGACGAGCGTGAACAGCGCCGGGATGACGAGTGTTCGCACCACGAACGTGTCGAGGAGGATGCCGAGGCCGACGACGATGCCCAGCTGGGTCAGTGTGATCAGCGGCAGCACGCCGAGGACGGCGAACACGGCGGCGAGTACTATTCCGGCACTGGTGATGACGCCGCCGGTCGCGGCAACAGCCCGCACGATCGCGGCCCGCGTGCCCCGCCCCGGTGTTTCCTCCCGGGCCCGGGTGACGAGGAAGATGCTGTAGTCGACGCCGAGTGCCACGAGGAACAGGAACGCGAACAGCGGAACGGTGTCGTCGAGCGCGGGGAACCCGAAGATGCGCGTGCTCACCCAGTTGCCCAGCCCGAGCGCCGCGACCGCGCTGAGTACCGTCGTCCCGACGAGGACCAGCGGTGCGACCACGGCCTGCAGGAGCACGACGAGCACGGCCAGGACCACGAGAAGGATCGCTGGAATGACGATCACCTGGTCCCGGAGGGCGGCGTCCCGCTTGTCCAGCGCCTGGGCGTCGCTGCCACCGACGAGCGCTTCCGCACCGTCGATGTCGGTCAAGGCTGCCCTGATGGTGTCGATGGTTGCGAAGGCCCCCTCCGTTGCAGGTGGTGCGTCGAGTACGACGGCCCATCGCGTCAGACCGGTGTTCGACCGGCCGGCCTCGCTCACCGACACGACCCCTTCGGTATCGGCGAGAACCCGCTGCACGGCGTCGGTCGCTTGCGTGCGGGCGACCACGGTGGTGGGGTCGGAGAGTCCGGACGGAAAATGAGCAGCGAGAGTGTCCAGGCCGTCGACCGATTCCGCTGCGACCCGGAACTGTTCGGTTTGGGACAGCCCGACGTGGGTGCCGATCAACCCCGCCGCACAGACCCCGAGCGCCACAATCGACGCAAACGCGGTGCGTCGCGGGTGTCGTGCTACCGCGGAGGCGACCCGGAACCAGGCGCCGTGCGTGGTGTTGTCCGGGTCGCCCACACGGGGCACGAACGGCCAGAACAATCGCTTTCCGCTGAGTGCGAGAGCGGGCGGGAGGACCAGCAGCACGAAGATGAGCGCTACCAGCAGGCCGGCGGCCGCGAGCACACCCAGGCTGCGGGTACTGGGAATGGTCGCCAACAGCAGGGTCAGTAGGGCAAGTACCACAGTGACATTGGACGCGACGATCGCCGGTCCGGCCCGGCGCACGGCGTGGCGCAAGGCGACCCGGTGGTCCGGCTCCGCGCGCAGTTCCTCCCGGTAGCGGGAGATGAGGAGTAGCGCGTAGTTCGTTCCGGCACCGAAGACCAGCACGCTCGTGATGCCGGACGTCGACCCGTCGAAGGTCAGCCCGGTCAGTTCGGCTACGGCAGTACCGACGGTCGACGCAACCCGATCGGCGAAGCCGACCACGGCGAGTGGCACGAGCCAGAGGATCGGTGAGCGGTAGGTGACGATCAGCAGGACCGCGACGACAAGCGCAGTGACCGCGAGCAACGTGACATTTGCGCCCGAGAACGAGTCGGCGATATCAGCGCCGAATGCCGGACCTCCTGTCACCTGCGCCAGAAGCCCCGGAGGTAGCGAGTCGGTGGCCGCCGCCCGCAGTTCGGCGACGCGATCGTTCAACGCGAAACCTGAGAGTTCCGAATCGGCGGGAACCTGTCCGATCACCGCTCTGCCGTCCGGTGACGGGATGAGTGCCGGTCCTGGGCTCGGTTCGAGGGTGCGGTCGACACCGAGCATCCGGTTCCGGGCCGCGTCGAATGCCGCGAGGTCCGCGTCGGTCAACACGCCGCCGTCGGCACGACTGCCGACGAGAATCGCCGGTGTCACCCCCGATTCGGGAAAGTCGGCGAGGAGGCCGTCCACCTCGGCCGATTCCGCAGACGCGGGCAGGGAGGTCGGTGACTGTCCCGCGGAGTCGTTGCCACCGACGAACGCCATGAAAGCGCCGGCCAAGACAAGGACGGTGAGGGCCACTGCCCACGACCGCTGTCCGGTCACGGCGGAGGCGAGTCGATCCCAGATAGCGAGAGAACGGTGTTCTGTCGGTGCATGCCCATCGGTGTTCACCCTCAGAATATTTCAGAAACTGAATAGTTAAGCAACTGAGAGGATCGGAGGGGATAGGCTGTCGGCCGACCGCTGAGAGGGCCTAGAGATGACAGACGACATGCCGGACAGTGCTCGTCCCGACGCGAGAGCGAGACTGGAAGCAGACATTTCGGCAGATGTCCGCGCGATGACCGTGGCGTCGGAGCAGATCGGACGCACTTTCGGTGCGCTGCACGATCTCAGCCCCAACGACTTCCAGGCGCTGATGCACGTCATGGTCGCCGACACCAATGGCACGCCGCTGACCGCCGGGGAACTGGGGAGCCTGCTCGGGCTGTCGTCGGCGGCGGTGACCTATCTGGTGGAGCGCATGCTGACGTCAGGGCATATTCGGCGGGAGGCAGACCCTTCGGACCGCCGGAAAGTCATCCTGCGTTACGACGACCACGGGCTGGAAGTAGCCCGCGAGTTCTTCGCCCCACTCGGACAGCGCACGGCGCGTGCCCTACGGGACGTCCCCGATGCCGACCTGGCTGCTGCCCACCGCGTGTTCGCAGTGCTGATCGACTCGATGCAGAGCCACTATGAGGATCTCGGTGGAAAGAACATCCGACACCTGACCGCGCGCCGGACCACCTGAGAAGTCCGTGACGTGGATAGTCTCATGCAATGAAGACCCGGCCGCTGCTGCGTTCGCCAGTGTTGCGTGTGTCGGTGTGGTCATCGATGGGGGTGGCTGTGGTCTTCGGTGCCACGGCATGTATCGGAGCTGTCGACCGTGCTGAATTCGACGCGGATATGCGATCCCGGGGCGGGGGTATGACCTCGGCCCTCGTCGGCGACGGTTTAGCAGCGCTCGCGGTTCGCTACGGCGTCGCAGAAGTGCAGGTGACAAATCTGGACATCGCGCCGGTCGAGCAGTTGGCTGTCACCGTCCGCGATCCGGCGAATCCCGATCAGCTCGACCAGTACACCTTCGATGGTGAGAATGTAAGTGAGCCCAGTCCAGTGGTGGTCTCTGCGCTGGAAGACCTGGATGCCCGCGCCTTCACCCTCGACGACGTTCCGGCATTGGGTCGAGTCGAGCATCTGGTAGACGAAGCCCTGTCCCGCAGCGGTCTCGAGGGCGGTCAGGTAGTCGGCATCTCGGTGACCAGGGCCGGCGGAATTTCGCCGACAGCGACGGTCGAGTCGCCGCGGTCGCGGTCGGTGGTCGTGTTCGATGCCGACGGAGCGGTGGTCGGGGTGCATCCGCTATGACCGAGCCGGTGGAACTGGGTGTAGATCCCCGACCTCGGAAGCGCTTTGCGGCCAAGCCGCTCCTGTTGTGGGGAATCGGCATTACGGTGAGCGTCGGCTTCCTCACCCTGATCTCTTCGCTGATCTGGCCGGGACAAGCCGTCTACCTTGCGCCTGTGTTCTGCGAACAGCCCGGACACGACGCGGTCGTCGTGTCGGATACCTATTCCACCGGGGACGGTCGGTCCACCAATTTCACCCTGTACTGCGTGGGAGAACGGGGGCAGACGACCGACAAGGGATGGCTGCAACCCTTCCTCCTGATGTGGGCCGCCTACCTGGTGGTGGTCGCGGTAGTCGTCTCGGTGGTACTCATCGCAGCGAAGGGTCGATCGGGGTCAGAGGAATTGTGATGCCGGCCGGTCCGGAGAAGGTCGAATTCAGCTTCGAATAAGACTGTCGGACAGCGACTTTTCGTACGACGCCCGCTTTGCCGGTTCGCACCGGTACTGCCCCGTCGCGGTATGCCGGAAGCGGTTGCCGTCCGCGCTGACGGTTTGGCCGCAGTAACGGCATTCGTGACCGCGTACGCCCAATCGGATCGTCTCGGCGGTGGGGTAGGTGTTGACGGTCATGGTTCTCGTTCTTCGCTGTGGTCTGTTCAGTGGGCGATGTGGACTGTTCGGTGGGCAGGAAGTCGATCACGCGTATTCGGCGGCGACCCCGGAAGTGCCGAACTCGGCGGTCCGGGTCAGGGCTTGCCAGACGACGTCGTACCGCTTGACGGTCATCTCGTCCGCGTCCGCCAGGAGGCTGTCGAGAAGGGATCGCGGATCGTCTTGCCACGCCTGCCGGGCGTGCGCGACCACGCGGTTGGTGAACAGCCCCGATTGGGCGAGTGCGAACGTCCATTCGTCGAGGTCGCCGGAATGGATTCGCTCGACGGTGTCATAGTCGAATCCCTCCGCGACGAAGTCGCGAGCGAACGTCGCGGTGACATAGTCACCGCAGGTAAGCGGTTCTGCCTTCATGGTGCGGGACCTCTCCTGCAATCGACGCGGTTCCGGAAGCCGCCGGGTTACGCGTGTGTGTGACAAGTCACAGACTGCCACCGGGTGCGGCTACGCCACATCGGCCGGATGGCCCGTGGGTATACCTATTTTTCGTCTCCCGGTACCTTCCCGGGGGCCGCAGGCAGCGGAGTCCGTGCCGTCCCCTCCGCCCCGTCTACCCCTTCGACCTGCGGAAAGCCGGTTCTAGGGCTGTGCAACCACGATGTTCCCGCCGGAATCCGTGCACGTGATGCTGTATCCAGTCGCCGCGGAGTGTGGGTCTCCCTTTGTTCGGCATTTCCATCCGTCGACGTCGTACACCGCGTCCGTCGCGTCGGGGGCGGTGAAGTACCTGTTGAGCATGGCGTGAGCAGCGTCGCAGCGGATCGTTCCCTTCACGATGACGACCGTTGCGGGTTCGCCTGTCAGCGGGTAGACGACGCGGCCACACTGATTCGATCCGCCTTCCAACTGGGGAAGAGGAGCTGCGGTCGGCTCGGTAGGCGTGATCTGCGGTGGGCCGGCGTCGGGGGTGCCCGGTATCGGGGTGAATTCGAACTTGTAGCCGCCGGTCGAGATGGTGAATCCCTGATTCGTTGCGTTCTCTCTGCACGAGACGCCCGAGAACTGCACATTGCAGGTGAAGCCGTCGGCAGACAAGGTCGACCCGTAGGGGAGGACGTTGGGGTTTCCGGGGAAGAGTGGCTGGTGCGCGGTCTGGAAGCTCGGTCCCTTCGCGGCTTCGATGGCGACGATGTTTGCTTCGGCGGAGCGCGCGGGGGCCTGGACGGGGATTTGTAACGGGCCGGGAACTCCTGGAGGCGTCCCCGGCGTGTGAGACGCGCAGGCGACCATCTCGTTCGCCGGGGTGATCGCGCAGAGCCATTTTCCTGACGGGGTGACGAAGCCGTAGGCGCCACTCGGGTCCCCGGCGGCATACTGCTCCCGGTCGACACCGCTCGTGTCGCGCTCCTCGGCTGCCGGCGGTTCGCCCGAGGTGCCGACCGCCCCGCTCGCCACCACCGTCGACGCGCTCGGTGACGACGAGTCCGCGTCTCGACTCCCTGATCCCGCGAGCAACAGCGCGGAGGCGACGGCAATCGTTACCAGTGCCACCGCGCGTCCGGGCGGAATCAACTCCATACGACGCACCCCTCCTCTGATCGCCCTCGGTCTCGTCTCGACCAGTAGAGATGTTCCCACGGATGCACCTGTGCCGAGTGATATCGAGAGAAGGCAGCAGGGGTAACCCGCCGATGACCGTGGGTTCCGAACCGGGTGCTTCCGCGAAACGTCACCTGAAGGGCAATGCGGCATCGAGCGGAGGAGGTCACTTTCGAGTTGGTCGCTCGTCCAGACCTTCGGGGCCAGAGGCGCTTTCGTATCAGGAGTCAGTTCACGCTTTCGGCTTCTCCTCGTCCGGGATCTCGCACAGATTCGGAATCTCTTGAAGGAGAGGTAAACCTGACCCGTGATCGGTTCACGTATGGCAGTACGGCCAGGCGATGGGCCGAGGTGCTTGTCGCCGTGTATCTCGGATGAGTAACGGGATGTTCCGGGAGTGCGGATCGGTGTTCCGGGAGCGCGGATGAGAGTTAAATTGACTCTCACAGGCATATGGGAGTTCGACAGCGAGTAAGCCCAGCTCAAGGTCCGCCGCCGCCCGCCCGGTTCTGTTCCAACCCGTGCGGGAGGCATAGCGTTTCGGGGTGCGCGATGATCGAAGTGGTGTCAGGGCTCCTCGCGGGGAGAGGCGAGCCCGTCGTGGTCGGGTCCGTACCTCCTGAACGACAAGATGAGGACGCACGTGGTACCGGCGTCTCACTCCGAAGGCTGCTCGGGATTGCGGCGTTGACCCCGGCGCAGGCGTCGTGGCTCATCATCGATGCGCTCGACCAGCTCGAGCTGGCGCGAAGCCGAGGCCGCCTACCGATCCTGTTCCGAGACGATGCCGTCACAGTGTTCGAAGATGGAAAGCTCACGATCGAGTTCACCGGGCGTGCGGCGTCCTGGCGCGAGATCAGCGATGCGATGGCCGACCTGTTGGGAAGCATCGCGGCGAACTGCCGCGGGTCCGCACTGGTTGACCGGATACACGAATCAATCACAGAAGCAACAGATCTCGATGATGTGATGCAACGAGTTCGTCGTGCAATCGCACCTGACATCGACCCGGCCGACGAAGAGAGGACGCGGCGACAACTCGGCGCGCTGGTCTCCGCCACGCTGGGGCGTCAACTATCGGACGGCCGTGAGGCGGGGGAGGAACGGACCCCTCCGGGGCGCCGGCCGGGGGTTGCCGGGGCATCACTTGCCACCGGCGACTGGTTTCCACCGGTTCGAAGTCCATGGCACCGCAGAAAGAGACGGCTCTCGCGTCGCCGTGGTGCGCTGGGTCTCATCGCGATCGTGGTGCTCGCCGGAGCGCTGTGGACGGCACCGCGGGTGTGGTCGGAATTGCGTCGCGGCTGGGATGCCGTTCTGAATCCGGTGAATCCGTCGGACCAGAATCAGATCGCCCCGGTATCGCCGCCGCCACCCGAACCCACCGGCGATCCGGGTTCACCGGCACCGGGGGGACAGCGTGCGGAACCGATATCGGTGGAGGTTGGGGCCCCCGCAAGTGCGGGGATCATCACGTTGGTTACCGCCACACTCGCCAACGGCGAATGCACGTCGGAACGTGCGTGCGACATCAGGGTCGACGTTCATCTCGACTCGGCCCCGAATGAAGGCACCGTGGTCTGGAAGCTGAATGTGTACGACCGATGCTCGGGCGAGGTGCGGACGGGCAACGAGGTGTCGCTCCACGTCCCACCCGGCGCGCAACAGGTATACGGCATCGGCCGGACAGATCTGCCCCCCAGCACTGCCCTCGCCGTCGCTGCGGTCACGAGTTTCCCCGCGACAGCCGCCTCGGAGCCGGTGCTGATGCCTGCCGAGAACGCATCCTGCTGAGCATCGGGGAGCGGTGAGACATGCAGGAAGACAAGCGGGAATCGGATCCCTGGATCGTCACGGCAGCTGTCGTCCTCGTGGTGCTCGGACTGCTCAATCTGACGTCGACGGGGATGACCTCGCACGCCGTTCGCCATGCCCTCTTCGCTGCAGCCGGACTCGGATTGATGCGCGTCGTCTCTCGCCTGCGGATGGGTGACCTGCGGGCATTCGGCTGGGCGATATTCACTGTCACCACCGCGATGCTGGCTGCCGTCCCACTCGCCGGGGTCGCGACCAAAGGCGCCCAGCGCTGGCTCGACTTCGGCATATTCACCATTCAACCGTCCGAATTGGCCAAGCTGGCTGTGGTTCTGGTGTCGGCGGGGTTGCTTGCTGCGGGGTTCACACTCGGCCGATTCGTTGCGACGCTGGCGGTCGTGGGAATCCCCGTGGCGCTGGTCGCACTGCAGCCCGACCTGTCGACTGCCGTCGTCCTCGTGGTGACCGCGGGATTCATGCTCGTCCTGGCGCGGGTTCCGTTGTTGCCGTTGTTGCCGTTGTTCATGCTGGGAATCGCCTCGTTGCCACTCGCCGTGCTCTTTCTCCGGCCGTACCAGCTCGAACGCGTCCATGTGTTCCTGTCGAGCAATGCCGACCCGAGCGGGGCGGGGTGGGCCGAAATGCAGGCGAACATCGCGATCGGTAGCGGCGGGTTGTGGGGCCTTTCGCGTGACCCGCTCTTCGAGGTGCGTGCCGAATACCTTCCCGAATCGGAACACGACCTGGCGTTCGCGAGCCTGGTGTACGGATGGGGCTTGATCGCCGGAATCGCTGTCGTGGTGGCGAGTTCGGTCATCGTGTGGCGGGCTGCACTCGCAGCCAGAACGGCACGGACGAGGGAAGCGGCACTCGTCGCAGCAGGCGTCGGTGGACTGTTCGGGATCCACGCACTCGTGTCGATCGGTGCGAGTCTCTCCTTGCTGCCGCACAACGGCATGCCGATTCCGCTGTTCAGCTACGGAGGCACTGCGGCGATCATCGGCTTCGTGGCCGTCGGACTGGTGCTCGCCGTGCGTAGAGACGGTGTAGCACGACCGCTCTGGGCGCCGGAGCCGCGACGCCGCCGCCGGCCGAGAGGGCTGTCCGTCGGCGCAGTGACCGTCACTGCGCTGCTCGTCGCGATGTCCTTGTTCACCTGGCAGCTGCAGCACGACCGAGGCGCGGACCTACGTGCGATGAGCGACCAGCAGATGATGCGCTGTATCCGCCTGCCGGCCGAGCGCGGTCTCGTCGTCGATCGCAATGGTGTTCCCCTCGCAGTGAACGTCGCGGAGTATGCCGTAGCGGTGGTCGCCCGGATGTTCGACGAGAACGACGCCGGTTCCCGCCGCCGCCTCGCCTCACTGCTCGGTATCTCGCCGGAGGAGGTGACGAGCGTCGTGCGGGAACGTGGCGAGGGCGAACAGGACGTCGTCGTGGGGACAGTCGCCCCCGAAGTCGCTCGGCGCGTTGTGGACGCCCGTCTGCCCGGGGTTCTCGTGGTGCCTTCCGGCCGCCGACACTATCCGTACGGCGCGGTGCTCGCCTCCGTCCTCGGACACGTCGGGGTGGCCGACGAGCAGGACATGGAACGCTGGCCGCACCTTGCCCTCGGATCGCGGGTCGGCAAGGCGGGACTCGAGAAGCAGTACGACGCCCTGCTGCGCGGCAGCGACGGCAAGCAGTGCGTCTACGTGAATCCGTCCGGGCATCCCGTCGCCACCGGGGAGCGGGTAGACCCTGTACGAGGGCATGACCTGCGGTTGCACCTCGACGTCGGCGTGCAGAACCTTGCCACGGATGCGCTCACCGAGGCGATGCGTAAGAGCAGGGGCGACCTAGGCGCTGCCATCGTGATGGATGCGCGCAACGGGGCCGTGCTGGCGATGGCCAGCGTTCCCGGATTCGACAACAACGTCTACGGCCCCCCGGCCGACCTCGTTGCCCTGGCGGCTCAGGCCCAGACCCCGGGCCCGAGCCCGTTGCTGAACAACGTGACTCAGACCGCGGTGCCGCCCGGTTCGACATTCAAAATCGTCGTCGCCGCAGCGAATACGCAGCACCCGGTCCTGGCGCCGGAGACCGTGATCGAAACCGGTGCCGCCTATACGTACGGCGGCCATACCTTTCGGAACTGGCAACCGATGGGCCCCCATAATCTGCTCCAGGCGATCCAGTGGTCGGACAACGTCTACTTCTACAAGCTCGGCGAACTCCTCGGTCCCGAGAACATCGCCGCAGTGGCCGACCAACTCGGTGTCGGCCGGCGATCGGGGATCGACCTTCCCGGCGAGGCCGAGGGCTTCCTCGGAACCCCGGCCAATGTCGGAAGTATCGGCGCCACTTGGTATCCCGGATCTACGCTTCTGATGGGAATCGGCCAAGGCACCGTCAATGCCACCCCGATACAGGTGGCGCGCTGGACGTCGGGGATTGCGACGGGTGCGATGGTCACCCCCCAGTTGGCAGCAGGGTACGGGCCGGACGTCGTCCCCATCCCGACAGCGGAACCTGTGCGATTGCCCTTCGCGGACAGACTCGACCCGGTGCGGGCCGGGATGCGGGCATCCGCGGCGGCCGGCACGGCCGGACAGCTTGCGGAACTGCCGGTGCCGGCGGGTGCAAAGACGGGCACGGCCGAGGATCCGTCGGCGCCCGGCGAAGGTCTCAACGCCTGGTTTTCCGCGGTCGCACCCTTCGACGCTCCCCAGATCGTGGTGTCGGTGCTGGTTCGTGGCGGTGGTTTCGGGTCCGCGACCTCCGGGCCCGTCGTCAAGAAAATCCTCGAGCACTACTTCCCACGGCCGCCCGGCGTGCTGCCGATTCGGTGATCAATTGCTGTACGCGGCCACGACCTCGGGGTGCTCCAAGCACGCCGTAGCGCCTTCGGCGACGCAGGTGAGTGGCCGCTCGGCCGTCTTCACCGGGAATCCGAAGGCCTGCTCCAGCATCTCCGACACACCACGCAGCATCGACCCACCGCCGATGGCGAGCACACCTTCCGCCATCACGTCGCCGATCGCCTGGGCAGGAAGGTCCTCCAGGCATTCGGTCAGCGTCTGAACGATCCCCGACATAGTCGGGCGTAGGGCATCGACTACTTCCTCGGTTTCGAGCGTGACCAGACGTGCGCGGCCGGTCACGGCGTCACGGCCTTCCACGACGAGTGACTGTCCGTCCTCGGTGTCGGGCGCGCCCACCTTCGCTCGTTCGGCCGTGAGTTCACCGACGATGATGTTGTGCTCGGCCCGTAGGTATTGGTAGAGCGCGTGCGTGAGTTCGTCCCCGGCCAGCCGGCAACTGCGATGCGAGAGGATGC
This sequence comes from Rhodococcus sp. NPDC019647, assembly GCF_044389235.1. Taxonomy (NCBI): domain Bacteria; kingdom Bacillati; phylum Actinomycetota; class Actinomycetes; order Mycobacteriales; family Nocardiaceae; genus Rhodococcus; species Rhodococcus sp. NPDC019647. Next base: position 663,397 of record NZ_JBIRXS010000001.1, read on the forward strand.
CACCGAAACAAATCGCCGTGACTTCCGAAGTGCCACCGCCGATATCCACAACGAGGTGGGCGCGCGGCTCGAGCGGGTTGATACCGCAGCCGAGTGCTCCCGCGACAGGTTCCGGTATCAAACCGACCTTCCGTAGGCCCGCCTCGTGCCCGACCTCCAGCAGAGCACGGCGTTCGAGAGGTGTGGCGCCCGCGGGGACCGCGATGACACCCTTCGGTCGCACGCCGTACGGCCTGTGTGGGGAGGCCCGTTTGATGACGGCGCTGACGAAGGTGCGGGCGGTTTCCAAGTCGACGATCACCCCGTTGTGCATCGGACGCACCTGCGTGATGCCGATGGGAGTGCGGCCGACGAGGCTGCGAGCATCGTGGCCGATGGCGAGGGCGCGGTGTGGTTCCTTGGTGCGAACGAGCATGAAGGACGGCTCGTTCAGGACGACACCCTCTTCCGGTGTGCCGACGACAGTATTGGCAGTTCCGAGATCGATACCCAGTCCACGCACGTCGGCCTCCGAAAGGGATTCGAGCGAGATGATCTAGATGCTACTCAGGGCCATCGACTCGCGGGCGGATATCGCGGTGACTCACGGTCGATTCCGGCTTCTGCACTCGAGCGACACTCATACGACGCCGACGGGTCTGTTGCACGAGCGGCCGAGTGCTCGGGAGTCGACGATCGACGCTTGACCGACGTGCCGTCCGGAAAGTGTTGGTAGAGCGGTCGAGACGGTATCAGGCACTGATCCGCTCGTCCCCCCGCTCATCGCCCTCGCCGTGGTGAGGATGTGGCGGCACCACTGCGTCGGTGTCGATGCTGGTCGGCCCTCTTCCGGGACGCCTCCGGCTCGTGCGCGTGGCCGACCGCTCGGAGGAGGTCGTGTTGGAGCCGGAGATAGGTGGCAAGCCACCGGTCGTCGACCGGTTCGTCGCGCAGATATGCCGTGAGGGCCGCGCTGTTGTGGTCGGCGTCCAACCACCTCCGCAGCTCGATGGTGCGATCCTGGACGGATTGCAGCAATTTGTGCTGTGGAACGGGCATTGGGTCTGCTCCTCTGGCTCAGAAGCTATTCCATAGTGGGAAAAGGTTGTTCGCGGTTGCGGTAACGACCTCCGGCAACCCATCGTGCTTCGTCCGGTAGCCATTGTGCTCGATGCGGTTGCCCGTTGGTGAGCGTTTCCCATTTCCGAAAACTCGGCAACCGCGAATCGCACGACCCTTGGTAGAAATAAGTGTCTGTTGAAGTCGGTTGTCCAACTCCCGCCGTCAAAAGAAAGGAGGCGGTTATCAGCTCCTTCCAAGGCCGAGCGTCAATCGCGTCGTGTCTGGCGAGTGGGCGCCGCCGACCACACGCCGCGGGGATCCCCATCGTCGTCGTAACGGTCGATCCGGACGATGCTTGCCACGGATTCGGTCGGCCTATGGGTCTCGTTGATCGCCTGAAAGTCTGATTCGAAGGTTCTGTCGCTCGAGCTTCCGTCACGAAGAGTCACCTTGTACTTCGGCATGGTCAGGAATATGCCACCGCCGGCGTAGTGGCGCACCACGAACTGGTGAATTCACGCGACCCCAGATGACGACCCGAGTCCTCACCGAACACCAGCAGAGCGTGAGAGGAACGCGGCGTCTGGGCCCGAGGAGTAATTGAGGCGAATGCGGGTATTCGATGTCTGTGCTGCCGCGCGACCTCGGACGGCGAACCCGCGACAGCCAGTCCCTCCGGCCGCCTGACCCCTTCGGCCGGAGGGACGCCATCTCGACCCGATTCTCCTCGAGGGAAGCGGCCTGCGCGTCGTCTGTGTGCTCGGCGTACTCGGGGACTCGGCGTATTCGGAGGTTGCGGCGACAACTGTCGCCTGACGAGGAATACCCCAGACAGGGGTTCGGCCGGGAATGCTCTCGCATTCTCGGCCGGATCTCTGCTTCACGAGTGTTTCACCGTTGCCGATTACTATCTCGATCCGCACTACTCAATATACGCGCGTGTACCCATGCACCGCAATGCCCAATTCGCGCGAAAGGGCCGGCGCTCGAGAGGGGCCGGCGCTCGAACAGGCCGGTGATCACGAGAGAGGCGGACCAGCGGGTCGGGCCGACCATGGCAGCGGCTCGGCTACCACTGGCGTGGTGAGTCGAGCTGCTGTCGTTCTTCGGATATGCCCGGCGCTGTCAGCCGATGCCGATGCCGCCGCCGAATGTGACGCTCAACCACTTCAGGAAAGCGTCGAAGGCGACACTGAAGTCGATACCTGCAGAACCCATCTGAAGTCACTCCTCACCTTTGTTGTATTCCACGGGATCAGTTGATCCACGCTTAACTCGAATATCGACCAGACTTTCCGCAGCGTTTCACCGGGCGGGAAAGAATGTCAGGTTTCGTAATGAACAAATGCCCGGATACTCCTGGACAATTGCCCATTTTATTTACTGGACGCTCGATCGAATGCGTCGGCGCACGGTCTATTCGGTCATAGAAAAAGGGATTATTCATCGGCCCGCCGCAACCGATATGCGTACTTGCCCGTGGCCGGCGCCGAGGATCGCTGGTGCCATCCGACCGGTCGCAGTGCTTCGTCTCTGCGGGAAACGCAGTCTTCGCGAGCGGAGTGTGCTGTGCTGGGACCACAGAGCCGGGAGGTGCGGTGTGCGAACTGCGTTCGGCGGACTGGCGCCGATGGGGATGACCGAGGCGATGTTCGTGTTGTTCGAGTCCCCTTCACACCCGATGCACGTGGCCACCCTGACGCTCTTCGAACCACCCAGCGGCACCGTGCCCGGCGAGCACGCCGCCGATATGGTCGGGAGGCTCCGCGCTCACGCCGAGATCTCGGAACTGTTCCGCAAACGCCCGGTCCGCTTGATGCACGGGTATCCGTGGTGGCGCGTCGACGAGAGGGTCGATCTCGAGTATCACGTGCGGCACACCGCAGTTCCTGGCGGAGGAACCATGACCGACCTACTCTCGCTGGTGTCCCAGATGCACTCGATGCCGCTCGATCCGCAGCACCCGATGTGGGAGATGCACGTCATCGAAGGACTGACCGACGGGCGCACCGCGGTGTACACGAAGTTCCATCTGTCTTTGACCGACGGTGCGTCCGGGCTACGGCTACTGCACCGCACGCTCTCGATCGACCCGGGCATCCGGGACTGCCCGGCGCCGTGGAGTCCGTCGGTCGCGGCCCCAGCGTGGCATCTCTCCCTCGACCCGCGAGTGACACTGCGGTCCGGTGTGGAACTGACATGGCAGTGCGCGGCCATTCTCCCCACCTTGATGCGGACGGGCTACCGCGGGCTGACCGAAGAACATCTGACGTTGCCGCTGCAGTCACCGCCGACGATCTTCAACGCACCGACTGGTCGCGCCCGCAAGGTAGCGACCCGGTCCTGGCCACTGAAGCCGCTGCGGCGGCTCGCCACCTGCACCAGCGCACCGCTGGAGGTGGTGGTGTTGGCGATGTGCGCGGGCGCCCTCCGCGAGTATCTGCTCGAGCAGTACGCCCTCCCCGAGGCGCCGTTGACCGCAATGCTGCCGGTCCCACTCGACTTCGGTGAGGGCCCTACCATCGGGGCCGCGGGCCGTGGCGTTGGGGCAATGGTGGTGTCGCTGGCCACCGACGAAGCCGATCCCCTCGCGCGATTGGCGCGGATTGCCGACTCCGTCGCCCATACCAGCAGGGTCGTCGCCGCCCTCGGTCGCTCACAGTTTCAGTTGGTGAGCGCGCTGACGTTGAGTCCGATCATGCTGGAACCGGTCCGGCGGGTGCTCGAGGAGATCCCGCCGCCTTTCAATGTGACCATCTCCTACACCCCGGGTCCGACCCGCCCACGATTCTGGAACGGCGCTCGCCTCGACGCCGTCTACCCGGTACCGGCCCTCGCTCGCGGACAGGCCTTGAGCATCACCCTCACCAGCCGATCCGGGGAGTTGCACGTCGGTGTCGTGGGCGATCGCACCGCGGTGCCCCACCTGCACCGGATCATCGGCCACCTCGACACCTCCCTGACCGAACTCGAAACCGCGCGTCGGTGATCGAGAACTCCGCAAAGGCGCGCGACCGCCGTCGAGGCGGCTACAGGCCGACGGCCTGCTCGAGGGCGTCGAGTTCGGTGTCGAGATGATCGAGCATCGGGCGCAGATTCGGGACGGCGGAGCGGCATCCGGTCAATCCGAACACGAGATGGTCGTCGCTACTGGTGACAGTGATGTTCAGTGCCTGTCCGGTCACCGGGATCGACAGAGGGTACAGGGAATCGAGGCGGGCGCCGTTCCAATACAGCGGGCTGGCGGGCCCGGCGACGTTGGAAATGACGAGGTTGAACGGAGGTCGCAGTGGTCCCCGCCGGCCGGCCAGCATCTCGAGGCCCAGGGGGGCTGCTCCGAGGGCGCTCATCGCCAACGCCTGGGCCGGGCTCATCGCGCGCAGTGCCTGCTTCCCTTCGCTCATGCAGGTCCGAATCGTGGCGAGTCTCGCTCCGTGTTCGGGAAGGTGGGTGGCGAGGTTGCACATCAGGACTCCCACCCGATTGCCACCCTGGGATTCGCCGTCATCTGCGCGTAGAGAAACTGGGACCATCGCGATGAGCGGTTCGTCCGGCAGGGCGCCCAGGTCGTCGAGGTAGGTGCGCAGGGCTCCGGCGGACATCGCCAGGACGATGTCGTTGACGGTGGCGTCGGCGTGCTTGGCCAGCAACCTGATCCGTTCGAGCGGCCACGATCGGGCGCCGAACTGGCGCGCCCCGCCGATCGGAACGTTGAACACGGTGTGCGGTGCGCGCATCGAGAGCGGGCCGCCCCGGGCGTGCAGGGCCCGGTCCATGGTGCCTGCCAGCGCCGGCGCCAGACCTGCGACTTCTCGGGCGCCGTGCAACGCCAGTCTCGACAGGCCCAGCACCTCTGCAACTCCGGGCAGGTGTGGCGCCGCCGTTCCCGGTGGCGGTGTGACACGACCGCTCGCGGTGGGCATCGGCTGCCAAGGGGTCGGCATTCCTCGTCGGTCGGGATCTTCACTCATGCTGTGGCGCAGCAGATTCATGGCGGAGGCGCCGTCGGCAAGCGCGTGGTGGATTTTGGTGTAGACCGCGTATCGCCCGTCGGCGAGGCCCTCGATCAGGTGCATCTCCCACAGTGGGCGGTTACGGTCGAGCAGACCCGCATGCAACCGAGACGACAACGCCAGCAGTTCGGGCATGCCGCCCGGGCGGGGGAGGGCGTGGCGGTGCACGTGATGGTTTAGGTCCAACTCCGTGTCGGTGACCCAGCCCCACTGTCCCAGGGTGGTCATCGAGCGTCGGGCGCGTTTGCGGAACAGCGGAGCGACTTCGGTGGAGGCCGTGGCCGTGTCGAACATCGCCCGCATGTCTGCGGCGTCGGCGCCGTCCGGGGGTGTGAACACCGCCAGGCCGCCCACATGCATCGGATGCTCCCGCGACTCGCCGAGCAGGAACAGTGAATCGGTCGGCGACATCGGCAGCAGCATGCGGGGTGTCCTTCCTTCCCGAACGGCGGATCCGCACTGCCACTGCGGTGTCTCCGGGCGGGGTAACTTCGGTTTCCGGTAGCCGGTTTGTTCGGTAACGTTCAGGTGTGGTTTACGTCACAAATCGGCATCCGGATCAGTTCTACAGGAAGGTGCTGTCCGCGCGCTACCCGGCAGACGTCCAGCGGGTCACCGCGAGAGGACGCTCGTGGAGTCGCCGGAGGTCTACCCATCACTTCAGGTCCACCGTGCGCATCACTTGATGACGGCGTCCACCGTCTTCTTCAACGCCGACGGTTGTGCAGGCGAATGTGGTGCCTTTTCCTTCAACTCCAGCAGTCGCGCACCCATTTCCTGAAGTTGCTTACGCCCCAGCTCTTCCCGCACCTTCGGGAACCACTCCTGCTCCTCTTCCTCGATGTGGTGCTCGACATTCTCGATGAGGACGGTGGCCTTCGCGTCGAATCGTTCGTTGTCGGGCTTCATGGCCGCCAGCTCCGTTACGAGAACGTCGGCGACGTGGTGCTCCTCGAACGACTCCAAGATGTCGTCCTCGAGGTCGGGGGCGAGTTTGCGTACCTCTGGGTACATGCACTCGTTCTCGAGGTAGGTGTGCACGGTCAGTGCCTCGATGATCTGGTCGACGATCCGGCCCTTCTCCGCTTCGGCGTCGGGGCCGGCGCTACGGAACTCGCGGAAGAGTTTTCGGATTGCCTTGTGGTCGTTGCGCAGGAGGACAATCGCGTCGGTGGACATGGTTACCTCGCAAAGGGTGTGGTCGGCGGTCGACGCTCCCGCGAGTACCCCGAGTGGAACATCTTTACGCGCTACCCGACGCCGGCTTCGCCCTTGTCGCGCCGGTTGCACTTGACACCCGTTAGAACACATGTTCGCATGTACTCATGAGGTGGGATGGGCAGGCGCTCGACGCGGACGACGGCGCGTTGCCCGGACTCGAGCGAGCAGGTCTGGTGCGCAGCGTGCAGACGCCCGAGTTCGAGGGCATCACCTTTCACGAAGTGCTCTGCAAGAGTGCGCTCAACAAGACGCCCGAGGAGTCCCAGCTCCCGTTCCGGTACACGGTCAACGCTTTTCGAGGGTGTTCGCATTCGTGTCGTTACTGCTTTGCCCGGCCCACCCACGAGTACCTCGACCTCGATGCCGGCCGGGATTTCGACAGTCAGATCGTAGTGAAGACGAATGTCGCGGCGGTGCTTCGAAAGGAACTGAGCCGTAAGTCGTGGAAGCAGGAGCACGTGGCGTTGGGTACCAACACCGACCCGTATCAGCGGGCCGAGGGCCGGTACCGACTCATGCCGGGAATCATCCGGGCACTGACCGAATCGGCCACACCCTTCTCGATCCTGACGAAGGGAACGCTTCTGCGGCGCGACCTTCCGCTCCTGACACTGGCTGCACAGCAGGTCGCGGTGAGTATCGGCGTGTCGCTGGCCATCCATGACGCCGACCTGCAGAAGTCGATCGAACCCGGCACTCCGTCGCCCAGGGCGCGCCTCGATCTGATCCGGGCAATCACGGATGCGGGCATGACGTGCAACGTGATGGTCGCGCCGGTCATCCCGTTCCTGACGGACTCGGCACGGCACCTCGACGGTTTACTCGAGGCCATCGCGCAGGCAGGAGCGTCGAAAGTCACCGTGCTGCCGATGCACCTGCGGGGGAGTACCAAGGGTTGGTTCATGAACTGGCTCTCCACCGAACACCCAGCACTGATACGGCAGTACCGGCAGTTGTACGGTCGATCTGCCTACGTGCCGGCCGAGTACAAGTCGTGGCTGAAGGCGCGCGTCGACCCGCTCGTCGAGCGTCACGGTCTGGCCGGTCGCGCGCAACATCGTGACGCCGGAGCGGCAGATCGGGTAGAGGCCGAGCGCCGCGAACTCGTACGAGCCGGCAGTACCGGACCGACTCTCACTCTGTTCTGATCGCAATTCCCTCGGGGTCCTCATTGGGCGGCAGGTGAACCGTGCGTCTCGGTTCATACCATTCGGTCCCGACAGGTTCACCGCCCATGTTCCAGCTCCAGGAGATCGTCGGCGTAATGCGGGCATACATGCCCGGGCCGACGATGCCCACCCGCTCGATCGGCTGCTCCGCGATACCGTAAACCCGAATGCATCGGGCGATGAACGGTTCGATCGACTCGAGGTCGTCGACCACCAAGGCGACCTTGACGTTGCCGGCGCGGAGGTTGCGGAACTTGCGCGTGTCGGTCACGGCCGGCCCGGAACCGCCGATCCAGAAGTATGTCCCGTCGAACTCGAACGCAAGCGGAACCACGTCGGGCTGCCCGTCGGGGCAGACGGTGGAGAACCGTGCGACGGGTTGTGAGCGGAGGTAGGCGATCTCTTGGTCCGTGAACGACACGGCGTCTCCTTTCGCGTAGCGAGCCCAGGTTCCCCTGCGCGGGAACGCGAGCCGCCAGGAGTCTCAGCGCAGGGCGGGTGGGCTGTTCAGATCGCGGGCGGAGTAGGTGTCGCAGGCGTCGACCTGGCCGGTCCGGTACCCGGTGACGAACCATTTCTGTCGTTGCTCTGAGGAGCCGTGCGTCCAACCTTCGGGATTGACCCGGCCGCCCGCGGACTGCTGGATCCGGTCGTCACCCACCGACGAGGCCGCGGACAGCGCGTCCTGGATGTCGGTGTCGGTGAGGGTGTTCAGAAACGGCGGTCCGCCGTCGGGCCCCGGAAGTGTGTCGGCGTAGTGGGCCCACACGCCAGCGTAGCAATCGGCCTGCAGTTCGGTGCGGACCGCGGCCGAGTCGGCTCCGCGCGGATCGGTCTGCGCCCGGCCGATGTCGCCCAGCTGATTCTGAATATGGTGTCCGACCTCGTGCGCCACGACATATTCCTGAGCGAGGGGTCCGGCACTCGACCCGAAGCGATCGACGAGGAGCTGGAAGAAGCTGGTGTCGAAGTACGCCGTCGAGTCTGCCGGGCAGTAGAACGGGCCGACCTCGCTGGTGGCGTTTCCGCACCCGGTGTTCACCGCGCCGGAGAACAGCACCACCTCGGGCGGGATGTAGTCGGTTCCCGTTTGTGCACCGAGTTCCTGCCCCCACACGGAGTCGAGACTGCCGACCGTGAACACCACCCGGCAATCCACGTCGCGGTTGGCGTCCGCACCCGTCTCACAACCTTCGAGGCCGGCGCCGGGACTCTGGGCGGACGGGTCGGTGGCACCGCTCAGTCCACCGAGCAGGGATCCGGGGTCGCCGCCGAGCAGCAGAGCGAGAACAAGCACGATCAGACCCCCGGCTCCGCCGCCCATCGCGAACTTGCCGCCGAGGCCACCTCCTCCGCCGCCACCCCCGACGGAGACCCGGCCGGAGTCCATGCGGGCGCCCTCGTTGAAGGTCATGTGTCGTCGCTTTCTCTCCGAGTGTCGCGGTACAGGTAGCTCGAGCATTGCACGTGAAGCGGGTATGAGTTTCCGCTCACGCACAGTGTCTCCGTAGGATCGCAGCCAACGAAGTAGCTTGCCCCACGTTTCGAAAGGAATCCCGTGCTGCGCACACATCTCGCCGGTTCATTGCGAGCCGAGCACGCCCAGCAGACCGTTACCCTCACCGGTTGGGTCGCCAGGCGTCGTGATCACGGCGGGGTGATCTTCATCGACCTGCGTGATGCCTCGGGCGTGTCGCAGGTGGTGTTCCGTGAGGGAGCTGCTGCCGACCAGGCGCATCGACTGCGCGCGGAATACTGCGTGAAGGTCACCGGCATCGTCGAGGTCCGGCCCGAGGGCAACCAGAACTTCGAGATTCCCACCGGGGCCATCGAGGTCAACGTCACCGACCTCGAGGTTCTCAACGAGAGCGCGCCGCTACCGTTCCAGCTCGACGACCAGGCCGGAGAAGAAGCGCGCCTGAAGTACCGCTACCTCGACCTGCGCCGGGAGGGCCCGGGCCACGCCATCCGGCTGCGCTCGAAGGTCAATGCCGCTGCCCGCTCCGTTCTCGCGCACCACGAGTTCGTCGAGGTCGAGACGCCCACGCTGACGCGGTCGACGCCGGAAGGTGCGCGCGACTTCCTCGTCCCCGCCCGACTGCAGCCGGGTAGCTTCTACGCCCTGCCGCAGAGCCCGCAGCTGTTCAAGCAGCTGCTGATGGTCGGTGGCATCGAGCGGTACTACCAGATCGCGCGGTGCTACCGCGACGAGGACTTCCGCGCGGACCGCCAGCCGGAGTTCACCCAGCTCGACATCGAGATGAGCTTCGTCAACCAGGACGACGTGATCCTGCTCGCCGAGGAAGTCCTGACCGCACTGTGGAAGCTCGTCGGCCACGAGATCAAGACCCCGATCGCACGGATGACGTACGCCGAGGCGATGCGGCGGTTCGGTTCGGACAAGCCGGACCTGCGTTTCGGCATCGAGCTCGTCGAATGCATGGAGTTCTTCAAGGACACCACCTTCCGGGTGTTCCAGGCGGAGTACGTGGGCGCCGTGGTCATGCCCGGTGGTGCTGCGCAGCCCCGGCGTCAGCTCGACGGATGGCAGGAGTGGGCGAAGCAGCGCGGTGCCAAGGGGCTCGCGTACGTGCTCGTCGGCGAGGATGGCGCCCTCACGGGTCCGGTCGCGAAGAACCTCACCGACACCGAACGCGCTGGGCTCTGCGACCACGTCGGCGCGAAGCCCGGAGACTGCATCTTCTTCGCAGCGGGAGCCACCAAGCCCATGCGTGCGCTACTCGGCGCGGCGCGGGGAGAGATCGCCCGCAAGCAGAACCTGATCGACCCCGACGCCTGGGCCTTTCTGTGGGTCGTGGACGCGCCGCTGTTCGAGCCGACCGCCGACGCCACCGCCAGCGGCGACGTCGCACTCGGCTACAGCGCGTGGACGGCGGTACACCACGCCTTCACCTCGCCGAAGCCCGAATCGATCGACACGTTCGACACCGACCCCGGTTCGGCACTCGCGTACGCATACGACATCGTCTGCAACGGAAACGAGATCGGCGGCGGCAGTATCCGTATTCACCGCAAGGACATTCAGGAACGAGTGTTCAAGGTGATGGGAATCTCGCACGAGGAAGCCGAGGAAAAGTTCGGCTTCCTCCTCGACGCGTTCGCGTTCGGTGCACCGCCGCACGGCGGCATCGCGTTCGGCTGGGACCGCATCACGGCCCTGCTCGCCGGAGTCGACTCGATCCGTGAGGTGATCGCATTCCCGAAGTCGGGCGGCGGCGTCGATCCCCTGACGGAGGCTCCCGCCCCGATCACCGCGCAGCAGCGCAAGGAGTCGGGTGTGGACGCCAAGCCGGAGCCGAAGGGCGGCGCCGGCGCACAGGCCGGCGCAGCGCCGGTGGCGAAGGACGCGGTCGCCGGCACGTAGATCGATCGACGGGGACGGACGCGGACAGCAGGGGGACGTCATGCTGCATCTACGGGTGATCTGCCCCGCCGAGCACACCGACGACGTTCTCGGTGTGCTCGCCGCGGAGCCCGGGGCCACCCACGTGGTGGTGCTGCGCGGTGCGGCGATCGACCCGGCCGGTGACGTGGTCCAAGCAGATGTGGCCCGCGAGGCGGCCAACGAGGTGATCGACGCGCTCGAAGCGCTGGACATCCAGCACATGGGCGCGATCACCTTGGGACCGGTCGAGACGGTTCTGTCCACGGCCGCACGGAAGGCGGAGAAGGCGGCTCCCGGCGATCCGGCCGACAGCGTCGTGTGGGAGGAACTTGTCAGCCGCACCCGCGAGGAGTCGACCCTCAACGGAACGTTCCTCGCCTTCTTGACGATCGCGTGTCTGCTCGCGTCGGTAGGAGTCGTGACCGACTCACCGATCACGATCGTCGGTGCCATGGTGGTGGGACCGGAGTTCGGTCCGTTGGCAGCACTCGCCGTGGCTCTGGCACGGCGCAAACTCGGTCTCGCACGACGCTCCTTATTCGCGCTGCTCCTCGGCTTTCCCTTCGCCATGGCTGCCACCTTGGTTGCCACGCTGGTGATGGAACGGATCGGGTGGATGGCTCTCGACAGCCTCGACGCCCAGGATCAGGTCGACTACATCTACAAGGTCGGACCCCTGTCGCTGGTGGTCGCCGTCCTCGCGGGGGCAGCCGGGATGCTCGCGCTCGTGTCCGCGAAGTCCGCGGCACTCGTCGGTGTCTTCATCTCGGTCACCACCGTGCCGGCGGCGGGTTTCGCCGTCGTCGCCGTAACGGTCGGCGAGTGGCGCATCGCCGCACTGTCCGCACTTCAACTGGGCATCAACATGGTCGGAATCGTGGTGGCCGGGGTGCTGGTCCTCGCGCTGCGGTTGCGAGCCGGCAACGGCGCCGATCGCCTGCTCGCCGAGGCACGGAAAGAACGCGTCCAGCAAGTCCGGAGACTTCGGTGACCGCGGCGCCGCACCGCGGCCCGGAATACGACGAACTGTTCGACGCCGACGGGAAGGTCCGTGCGCCGTGGTCCGAGCTGGGTGACGGCCTCCTCGGCGCGGACAGCGGCTCCGTGCGCCGGCTGCAGTCCCGCATCCGGCTCCTCGTGGACAACCACGGCATCACCTACAACCCCCTCGACGGATCGGATCTCGCCACCGGACCGTCTCGGTGGGAGATCGACGCGATACCGCTTCTCGTCGCGGCCGACGAATGGGAGCACCTCGAAGCGGGACTCCTCCAGCGTTCCCGGCTTCTCGATGCCGTCCTCGCCGACCTGTACGGGCCGATGACGCTGCTGCGGAGTGGTGCCGTGCCCGCCCGCCTCGTGTTCGGTCATCCCGGATATCTTCGGCCTGCGCACGGCATGTCGATCCCGGGTCGGCACCAGTTGTTCTTCCACGCTCTCGACGTCGGCCGCGGCACGGACGGCAATTTCCACGCTGTTCGCGACCACACCCAGTCTCCGGGCGGGGCCGGCTACGCGATGGCGAACCGCCGAGTGATCGCCCGGGCGGTTCCGGGCATCTACGAGACCGTGGGCCCCCGGCCGTTGTCCTCGTTCGCCCAGTCGATGCGGCTCGCGGCAATCGACGCGGCGCCCGTCGGTTCGGAAGACCCGCTGGTGGTCGTGCTCAGTCCGCACACCAGGTCGGGTGCCGCGTTCGACCAGGCCTACCTGGCGACCGTCCTCGGGTTCCCGCTCGTGGAGAGCGCCGACCTGGTGGTCCGTGACGGCCGCATCTGGATGCGGTCACTGGGCCGGTTGGAACAGGTCGACGTCATCATCCGGCGGGTCGACGCCGAACTCGCCGACCCCCTCGATCTGCGCCCCGGCTCCCGGTCCGGCGTCGTCGGCCTCGTCGAGGTGCTGCGTCGGGGAGCAGTAACCGTTGTGAACACCCTCGGCAGCGGAGTCCTGGAGAATCCGGCACTCACCCGCCTGCTGCCGGTACTCTCGCGGCGACTGCTCGACGAGGATCTGTTGTTGCCGTCCGTGCCGACGTTCTGGGGAGGTGACCGCTCCGAACTCACGCACATCCTGGCCAACGTTTCATCGATGGTGCTCCGCGCCGTCCGCGGCGGGCCGCCCGTCGTCCCCTCCGCACTCGATGACGCCCGGCGCACGGAGTTTCTCGAACAGGTACGCGCGGATCCCAGCAACTGGGTGGGGCAGATCATCCCCGACTCGTCGTATGCGCCGTCGGCCGGCGCCGGGGGAGAGGTCAACCTCTCGCCCGTCGGCGTCCGGTTGTTCTCCGTAGCTCAACGGGTGGGCTTCGTACCCATGTCCGGCGGCCTGGGAACGACCCTGATTCCGGGTGCCGCGGGCGGGGATCGCCGGTATGCGGGAGCCAAGGACGTCTGGGTGCGCTTCGCGCCGCGGCTCGGCCCGGCAGATACCGGTGAGGGCGCCGCCCGTGACGTCGAGTCGCTGCCCACCTACGCAGCAACCTCGTCCGATCTGCTGGCCTCGCCCCGCGCGCTGTCCGAACTCTTCTCGATAGGGCGATGCGCGGAGCGGGCCGAGGGTTCGGCACGGCTGATGATCGCCGTGGGGGAGAAGTACCGCGACTATCGGCTCCGCCCGTGGCTGCCGGGTGCCGGGTGTCTTCCCATTCTGCTCGACGCCGTCCTCACCGTCGCGGAGCAGGGAAATGCACCGGGGGAAGGGGGCGAGCCGGCAGGGTCGGCGAACGTTCCCGACGGAACTGCGGGCCCCGTTCACACTGCGGATCTCCAGCAAGTGCGGGCGGAACTACGGTCGCTCACCGTCGATCCCGACCGCGACGGATCACTCGCTCGAGCAGTCCGGGACGTGGAGCAGGCCGCGCGGGCGGTACGCGGCCAGTTGTCGAACGACATCTGGGCCGTGCTGAGCACGGTGGAACGCGCTCTCGGTGAGGTCTCCGACGAGTCGATCGACGATGGCTCCCGGCTTTTCGAGGCGCAATCCGCAGTGCTCGGCGGCATGCTGGCGCTGTCCGGTGTCTCAGCGGAATCGCTGGTCCGCGACACCGGCTGGCACATCATGGACATCGGCAAGCGGATCGAACGGGCCTCGACCCTCACCACCCTGGTGGCGTCCACCATGGGGCGGAAACGGGATCCCGCGACCGAACGAGCGTTGATCGAATCACTTCTGATCGCCACCGAGAGCTCGGTGGTGTACCGCCGGCGGAATCGAAGTATCCGCCCTGCCGCGGTGGCCGAGTTGCTGCTGTTCGACATCGGCAACCCCCGCTCGCTCGTCTTCCAGCTCGAGGCGCTGCGAACCGATCTGGCGGCCCTACCCGACGCCTCCGGATCCTCGCCGGCGGAGCGGCTCGCCGAGGACATGCTCAACACCGTTCGCCGGGTCGACCCTGCCCGGCTCGAGCGCATCGACGACACCGGAGTACGCACCGAAGTGGGCGAACTGACCACCGAGATCGACGGACTTCTCGGCCGGTTGTCCGAAGTCATGTCGAAGGGGCCGTTGTCGTTGCCCGGCGGTATGCAACCGCTGTGGGGTAGCACGGCCTCGTGGACGGTCGGGGGCGAAGTTCCCGCATGATCGACCCCCCGACCCCAGCTGATTCGACCAGCGAGCGCCCCGTACTCCGGCGATACCGGATCACCCACCGCACTACCTACACCTATTCAGGACCGGTGTCCTCGTCCTACGGCCGCTGCTACCTGCTTCCGCGTGACACCGAGGATCAACGCTGTGTCCGATCGGCAGTCGACATTTCGCCCGCGCCCGCCGATCGGTCGGTGGGTGTAGACGTATACGGCAATCGCGACCTCTACTTCCAGGTGAGCGCAGCGCACGCGGAGCTGATTGTCACCGCCGAGTCCGAAGTAGAGGTGTACGGGCCGGAACCACACCGGCTCGTCAGTGCACCCGCGAACTCGCGGTGGGAGCTGTCCCGGCCGGTGGGGACGGACGGGGCGCTGGCCCAGGACTTCGTGCTGGACGTGCAACCGGCCGAGATCAGTGACGGCGTGCGCGACTACGCGGCCGTGAGCTTTCCGCCGGAACGTCCGCTCCTCGACGCCGTCCTCGACCTCACGAGCCGCATCCACCGCGACTTCCAGTACAGATCGGGGTCGACGTCCGTGTCCACCCGGGTCACCGAGGTGCTCGAGAAGAGGTCCGGGGTCTGCCAGGATTTCGCTCGGCTCGCGATCGCCTGCCTGCGCTCACACGGGCTCGCCGCCAGGTACGTGTCGGGATATCTGGAAACGCAGCCGCCGCCCGGCCAGGAAAGACTGATCGGGGTCGACGCCACCCACGCGTGGGCCGCGGTGTGGATGCCCGGCGACCGCTGGCTGGCTTTCGACCCGACCAACGATCAACTCGTCGACGAGCGCTACACCGTGGTGGCGTGGGGCCGGGACTACGCGGATGTGCCGCCGCTGCGCGGAGTCATATACACAGAGGCACGAAACAGCACCATTGCGGTGTCGGTTGACGTGGCACCCCTCCATCCGCTCGCGCCCGATCAGCCGAAATGCTGAAATTCACCGAGGCTTCCGGCGGAGGACTCGATGATCCGTGTCACTAGCAGGTAAGTTGGACCGCGATGACTGCAATACTGGCCGACCCCGTTTCCGAGGTAGTTGCCGCAGCCGAGAAGCTGCTCACGCGTCGTACCGGGGCACCCGTGACACTGGTAGACCCCGTCGACCTCGGCGGTAGTGGTCGTACCATCGTGCTCCGCGTCCGCGTGGCCGAGAATCCGTTCTCCCTTCCGCGGACGTTGGTGATCAAACAACTGCGTGAGGACGTCGGCGTGTCCGGCTCACGGACGGTCGATCCCGACGACCTGTCGGGTGACAGCAGCAGCGCGTTCCTCCGTGAAGCCGTGTCGTATCAGTTCGCCACTGCACTGGCGACCGACAGCAGGCCGGGCGCCGAACTGCTCGCCTCCGACCTCGAGGCGCGACTCCTCGTTCTCAGCGACCTCGGTGATGCCTCGCCGATCAGTGCCCTGCTCGAGCATTCCGACGCCGATACGGTCACCAACACGCTGATGGCCATGGCACAGGCGCTGGGCCGGATGCACGCGGCCACGGTGGGACGGGAAGAGGACTTCACCGCGCTTCTTCGCCGCGCCGAGGTGGCGCACTGCGACGACACCGTCGCCGAGCAGGTTCACCGCGCGGTTCCGGAGGTGCCCCGCCTTCTCTCCCGGATCCTGGGGGTCGACGTGTCCGCGGACATGACGGCGCAGGTGGCGCGCGCCGCGAAGCTGTTCGGCAGTGGCCGATTCCGGGCGTTCAGCCCCTCGGACCTGTGCCCGGACAACATCATGGTCAACGACGAGGGTGTTCGTTTCCTGGACTACGAGTGGGGTGGCTTCCGCGACGCGATGCTCGACATCGCGTATGCACTGGTGTCCTTCCCTGGTTGCCTCTGCACCGTGGAACTGTCCGACGAGCGGACGCAGGCCATGATCGAGGCCTGGCGCGCCGAGGTCGTGGGGATGTGGCCCGCGCTCGCCGACGACAACGTGCTGGCCACCCGCATGGTCGAAGCGCAGCTCATCTGGGTGTGGGTCAGCACGTATCTGTTCCTTCCGGAGAATCACAGTCGCATCGCCGCCGTGCGCGAGCATCACCTGTCGGTTCCGCGGTCCGAAGCCCTGACGCAGCGCTGGGACAGGTTGGCCCGGAGCGCCGACCACGCCGGGAACACGGTGGTCGCCCACCACGCCCGCCTCGTGGCCGACAAGCTTCGAGGTTTGTCTGTCGGGTGACGCCGACCGGCAGACCGGAGTGGGTTCCCGCGACGCCTTCCGAGTAGCGTCGAACTTGTGAGCGATCTTTTCGGTTCGGAGTTGGGCGAGGACGAGTCGGCCGGACTGTTCGAGACCGTGCGGCCCGAGGTGGAACCCGCGCCGAAATCCGGTCCCGGACACGTGGCTGTCAACCCTCACGCACCACTCGCGGTGCGGATGCGCCCGCGCACTCTCGGTGAGGTGGTCGGACAGCAGCACCTCCTGGGGCCCGGGGCGCCGCTACGGCGTCTGGTCGAGGGTTCCGGAGCAGCGTCGGTGCTGCTGTACGGCCCTCCCGGTACCGGGAAGACAACCTTGGCCTCACTCATCTCGGGGGCGACGGGCCGCCGATTCGAGGCGTTGTCCGCGCTGTCCGCGGGTGTGAAGGAAGTGCGCGGCGTCATCGAACTCGCGCGGCGGCGCCTCCTCGCGGGGGAACAGACGGTGTTGTTCATCGACGAGGTACACCGGTTCTCGAAAACTCAGCAGGACGCCCTGCTCGCTGCCGTGGAGAACCGGATCGTGCTCCTCGTTGCCGCGACCACCGAAAACCCGTCCTTCTCGGTCGTGTCACCGCTGCTGTCCCGGTCGTTGGTGCTGCAACTGCAGTCGTTGACGCCCGGCGACATCGAGGAACTCCTCGAGCGGGCGCGCACCGACGAGCGTGGGTACGGCGGTGAGATCGAAATCGCGGGCGATGCCTTGGATCATCTGGTCCGATTGGCGGCGGGCGATGCGCGTCGGGCACTGACGGCGCTCGAGGCGGCCGCGGGGGCTGCCCTCGACCAGGCGGGCGATGCGGATCGGCCGATTCTGCTCGACCTCGCCACGGTAGAGGCCAGCGTCGACAAGGCGGCGGTCCGCTACGACCGTGACGGTGACCAGCACTACGACGTCATCAGTGCCTTCATCAAATCGATCCGTGGCTCCGACGTCGATGCCGCACTGCATTACCTCGCGCGGATGCTGACCGCTGGTGAAGACCCGCGCTTCATCGCGCGTCGACTGGTGGTCCACGCGAGTGAAGACATCGGGATGGCCGATCCGACCGCACTGCAGACCGCCACCGCGGCCGCCCAGGCCGTGCAGCTGATCGGCATGCCCGAGGCCCGCCTTGCGCTCGCCCAGGCGACCATCCACCTCGCCACCGCACCGAAGTCGGGGGCGGTGATCGCCGCGCTCGGAGCCGCGATGGCCGACGTCGCCGCGGGCAACGCAGGCCTGGTGCCCCCGCATCTGCGCGACGGGCACTACGCGGGTGCGGCGAAGCTCGGCAACGCCGTCGGATATCGCTATCCCCACGATCACCCGGACGGCGTGCTGCCACAGCAATATCCGCCGGACGAACTGGTCGGCGTCGACTACTACCAGCCCACCACGCACGGTGGTGAGCGCGACATTGCGGCCCGGGTCGACAAGTTGCGTGCCATCGTCCGTGGCAAGACCCGTCCGGGTGGCCGGTTAAGCTGATTGTTGCCGAACTGCCGGGCTCCCGTGTGCCCGGCAGGACAGTACCCCGCAGTTGCCCTCGAGACAGACAATAAGGATCACTGACGTGCAGACCCACGAGATTCGCCGGCGCTTCCTCGACCATTTCGTCAAGGCAGGCCACACCGAGGTAGCCAGCGCCTCGCTGATTCTCGACGATCCGAACCTGCTGTTCGTCAATGCGGGAATGGTCCAGTTCGTGCCGTTCTTCCTGGGCCAGCAGACCCCGCCGTACTCGACGGCGACCAGTGTGCAGAAATGTGTGCGCACCCTCGACATCGAAAACGTGGGCATCACGACCCGGCACAACACGTTCTTCCAGATGGCCGGAAACTTCTCCTTCGGTGACTACTTCAAGCGGGAAGCGATCAAGCATGCCTGGGCGTTGCTGACCGGCAGCGTCGACGACGGCGGCTACGGATTCGATCCCGAGCGAATCTGGGTCACCGTCTACCTCGACGACGACGAGGCCCGCGACATCTGGCGTGACGAGGTCGGCGTTCCGGAGGCGCGGATCCAGCGCCGGGGCATGGCCGACAACTACTGGTCCATGGGCATCCCCGGGCCGTGCGGGCCCTGCTCGGAGATCTACTACGACCGCGGCCCCGAGTTCGGCAAGGAAGGCGGCCCGGAGGCCGACGAAGACCGCTACATCGAGATCTGGAATCTCGTGTTCATGCAGAACGAGCGCGGACTCGGCATCAGCAAGGACAATTTTGAGATCCTCGGCCCCCTGCCGAAGCAGAACATCGACACCGGCATGGGAGTCGAGCGCGTCGCGTTCCTGCTGCAGGGCGTCGACAACGTGTATGAAACCGACCTCGTCCGCCCGGTGATCGCGAAGGCCGAGGAGTTGTCGGGCCGCAGGTACGGCGCCAATCACGACGACGACGTCCGGTTCCGGGTGATCGCCGATCACGCGCGTACGGCGGCCATGCTCATCGCGGACGGCGTGAATCCGGGCAACGACGGACGCGGGTACGTGCTGCGCCGACTGCTGCGGCGCATCGTGCGATCGGCGAAGCTGCTCGGTGCCGACAAGCCGAGCATGCGTGACTTCATCACCGTCGTACGCGACACGATGGCCCCCTCCTACCCGGTTCTCGACAGCGACTTCGGCCGCATCGAGACGGTCGCGGTCGGTGAGGAGACGGCGTTCCTCAAGACCCTCACCTCGGGGTCCAAGTTGTTCGAGGGTGCCGCCGAGTCCGTGAAGGCCTCCGGGAAGTCGGTCATCGGCGGCGATCAAGCCTTCGCGCTGCACGACACCTACGGCTTCCCCATCGACCTCACCCTCGAGATGGCGGCCGAGGCCGGATTGTCGGTCGACGAAGACGGATTCCGCACGCTGATGGCGGAGCAGCGTCAGCGTGCCAAGGACGACGCCCAGGCACGCAAGCACGCGCACGCCGACCTGACCGTTTACAAGGAACTTCTCGACCGCGGTCCCACCGAGTTCACCGGTTTCCACGAACTGGTGTCCGAGGCTCGTGTCCTCGCCCTGATCTCCAACGGGCAGCGCGTTCCCGTCGCCGCCACCGGCCAGGACGTCGAGGTCATTCTCGACCGCAGCCCGCTGTACGCGGAAGCGGGCGGCCAGATCGCAGACCTGGGCGCGTTGACCGGGCCGGGACTGCGCGTGAAGGTCAACGACGTCCAGAAGATCGCGAAAAAGCTGTGGGTTCACAAGGTCACCGTTCAAGAAGGCGAGATCACCGAAGGCGACGTCGTTCTGGCGCAGGTCGATGCCGGGTGGCGTAAGGGTGCCACCCAGGGTCACTCCGGTACGCACATGGTCCACGCCGCCCTCCGACAGGTCCTGGGGCCCAACGCCGTTCAGGCCGGTTCGTTGAACAAGCCCGGATATCTGCGGTTCGACTTCTCGTGGCAGGGTGCGCTCACCGAGTCGCAGAAGCAGGACATCGAGGTCGTGGCGAACGAGGCCGTGGCCGCCGACTACGCGGTCAACACGTTCGTCACCGACCTCGACAAGGCAAAGGCGATGGGCGCCATGGCCTTGTTCGGCGAGAACTACGGCGACGAGGTACGTGTCGTGGAGATCGGCGGACCGTTCTCCATGGAGCTGTGTGGCGGAACACACGTGGGAACCTCAGCGCAGATCGGCAACGTGACCCTCCTCGGTGAGCAGTCCGTCGGCTCGGGTGTGCGGCGTGTGGAGGCCTACGTCGGGCTGGACTCGTACCGTTACCTGGCCAAGGAACGAGCGCTGCTCGCCGGACTGTCGTCCTCGCTGAAGGTGCCCTCCGAAGAGGTGCCTGCCCGTGTCGAGGCCTTGGTCGAACGGCTTCGCGTTGCAGAGAAGGAGCTCGAACAGGCTCGGGCACAAGCAGTTCTGGCCTCCGCAGGCACCTACCTCGACAAGGCTCAGCGAGTGGGACCGGTGCTGCTGGTGGCGGACTCGGCTCCCGCCGGTGTCGGTGGCAACGACCTCCGGAGTCTCGTCACCGACATTCGCGGACGGTTCGGCACGCAGCCGGCTGTCGTCGCCCTGTTCGGTGATGCCGACGGCAAGGTTCCGTTCGTTGTCGCCGTCAACAAAGCGGCGCAGGAACTCGGGGTCGCGGCCGGTGACCTCGTGAAGGAGTTCGGCCCCCTGATCGGGGGTCGCGGCGGCGGCAAGGCGGACATGGCCCAGGGGTCCGGCTCGGACACCACCGGCATCGCGGCGGCCCTCGATGCGGTCCGAGGGGCCGTGGCGGACAAGGTAGGGAACCAGTAGCGGTGCATCGCGCGGAACAGGGCGGTCCGGATCGACCGGGCGTCGACGACCCTGGGCGCGGTCGACGCATCGGTATCGACGTGGGGAGCGTCCGGATCGGAGTCGCCTCGAGCGACCCCGACGGGGTTCTCGCCACCCCTGTCGAAACGGTTTCCCGGTCGAAGGAACGCGGCCCCGACGCGCCGGATATCCGGCGCATTGCCGACATAGTCGAGGAATACGAAGCCGTGGAGGTTATCGTCGGTCTGCCGCAGACCTTGCGGGGCGAACGAGGCAAGGCCGCCTCGCTCGCTACTGTGTTCGCGAAGCGATTGCGAAGGGCGGTGGATCCGATCCCGGTGCGGATGGCGGACGAGCGTCTGACCACCGTCACCGCCACGCGGGCGCTTCGCGAGAGCGGTGTCAGTGCGAGAAGCCAGCGTACGGTGATCGACCAGGCCGCGGCGGTGGCGATCTTGCAGGGGTGGTTGGACGAGCGGAGCAGGTCGGTGAATGCAGGGGATTCAGTCGGGGACAGGCAGCAACCGGAGGCGGGCCAGTGAGCAATCATCGGCGGCCGGCAGGGGAACAGCCTGGTTTCGACTATCCTCCCCGTGAACCGCGGCGACACCGCTATCTCGACGAAGACGAACCGGTCGAGTACGAGTCCGTTCCCGAGCGCTCTGATTTTCCGGACCATGCGGAAGCGGCCGAACTCGGTTACCACCGCACCGGCTACGACGATTCCGCGCTCGATGATCGTGTGTACGGCTACCACCAGCCCGGTCCCGACTACCTCGCGCGCCAGGATGCGGCCCACTCGGAAGCTGCGCACCACGAGCCCGTGCATCGCTACCGTGAGGACCCCCTCGACGAGCCCGCCCACGAGCACACGTACGACCGGTCCGCGTATGACCAGGAGGCGTATGACGAGCGCGAAGTTCACGAACGCGAGTACGACAGCCTGCCGGTCGATGACCATGTCTCCGTCGGGGGGCGACATGACGCACCGTACGAGAGAGCCGACGCCGCGTTCGACGAGGCCGAAACCCAGGTCATCGCCGCCATTCCTGTCGAGCGTCCCGCCCCGCCGTCGCGCGTGCACGCGCGACGCGAGCAGAAGTCCCGCGGCCGGGCACGCAGGGGCAAGATCCTCGGAGCGCTGGCGGCCGCAGTCGTACTGGTCGTCTTGGCGGGAATGGTCTTCGTCGGCGGCAAGCTCTTTTTCGGTGGCCCGGACGCCCCGGCCGACTACGCAGGTCCGGGCGGACCCGAAGTCGTGGTCCAGGTCCATGCGGGGGACACCGCGGAGGAGATCGCGTCCACGCTGGCCGAGCGAGACGTGGTGGCCAGCGGATCGGCCTTCTTCAACGCCGCGGTCCAGAACACTGCGATGAATTCGGTGCAGCCCGGTTTCTACAGTCTCTCGACACAGATCCCTGCCGTGGACGCCGTCCGAGAACTCGTCGATCCGGCGTCGCGTGTGGGCCAGATGATCATTTCGGAGGGCCGTCAGCTCCACGACACAACCGACGTGCAGACGGGTGCAGTGAAGAAGGGGATCTACACCCTCATCTCGGAGGCAAGCTGCCTGGGCGAGGCCGGGCAGGAACGGTGCATCAATTACGACGAACTGAACAACGCCGGTGCGGGCGACATCGGCGCACTCGGGGTACCGGACTGGGCTAGAGATGCCGTTGCCGGCGTACCCGACCGGGACCGGCAGCTCGAGGGTCTCATCGCCGCCGGCAGCTGGGATTTCGATCCGACGGCCGGTGCTGCCGAGATCCTACGGAAGCTCGTGACCGAGAGCGCGGCGAGCTACGAGGAGACGGGCATCCTCACCGCGGGAAACGTGGTGGGCCTTTCCCCCTACCGGATGCTCATCGCCGCGTCGCTGGTGGAGCGGGAGGCGATGCCCGAAGACTTCGCGAAGGTGGCGCGCGTCATCTTGAACCGGCTGGCGGTCAACCAGGCGCTGCAGTTCGACTCGACGGTCAACTACGCGCTCGACACGACGGAATTGGCCACCACCGATGCGGATCGGGCGACGGTCACCCCGTGGAATACCTACGCCAGCCCCGGCTTGCCGGCCACCCCGATCTCGTCGCCGAGTATCGCTGCCCTGCAGGCCGTCGAATCCCCGGAGCCGGGGGACTGGATCTATTTCGTGACCGTGGACGCGAAGGGGACGACGCTGTTCACCAAGAGTTATGAGGAGCACTTGTCCAACATCGACCAGGCGCTGAACAACGGGATCCTCGACAGTGGACGGTGACGTGAGGTCGGCACGCAAGGCTGCTGTCCTGGGAAGCCCGATCGCCCACTCCCGGTCTCCGCAGCTGCATCTCGCGGCGTATCGGGCGCTGGGACTGACCGACTGGACCTACGAGCGCATCGAGTGCGACGGGGAACGTCTTCCGGGTCTCGTGTCTGGTCTCGGCCCGGAATGGGTGGGCCTGTCGGTCACGATGCCGGGCAAGATTGCGGCGCTCGACTTCGCCACCGAGCGGACCGAGCGCGCGGTGACGATCGGCTCCGCCAACACGCTGGTTCGCATCGAGGGCGGATGGCGTGCGGACTGCACCGATGTGGACGGCGTCCGGGGTGCTTTGACCGCGGGCGGGATCGGCACGATTGCCGGAGCCGACGCCGTGGTCGTGGGCGCGGGCGGGACGGCGAGGCCGGCGCTGGTGGCACTCGCCGACATGGGTGTGAAGAGCGTCACCGTGGTGGCCCGGAACGAGGGTCGGGCCGCGGGCGCGCTGGCATGTGCCGAGGCGATCGGTCTCGAGGTTCGACTCCTCGGCTTCGACAGCCGCGAACTTGCCGCGCGGTGCGCCGGAGCGGCCGCCCTTGTCAGCACCGTGCCGTCCGCCGCAATCATCGACTGTGCGGATGTCCTCGGACAGGCGCCGTTCGTGCTGGACGCGATCTACGACCCCTGGCCGACACCGTTGGCCGCAGCAGTAGAAGCTGCCGGTGGAACGGTCGTCGGCGGGTTGTCGATGCTCCTCCACCAGGCCTTCGGGCAAGTGGAGCAGTTTACCGGCCGGCCTGCGCCGAGAGAGGCCATGGCGGCCGCATTGGGCTAGTTGTCCACAGGCCCCGGTTTCTCCACAGGCCAGGGGATTTCTGCACGTCGTCGTCGACGAGGCTTCCCGTGCGCCGGTCACGCTGTGTACATGTGGTTGCTTATCTCGGTCGGCGTACTCGCCGGCGCAGGCGCAGGATGGTGCGCGCGGCGTACGGCGAAGAGGTTCGTCGGCGACGCGGCCGTGCGACCCGGATGGTGTGAAAGTTCGTGCGCTGCGGGCGTGGCGGTCGCGGTGTGGTGCGGATCCTCGGGCCGGGAACCGGAACCCGCGTTGGTTCCTGTCGCCGTCCTGCTGGGATGGTGGTGCGTCAGCCTCGCCGCCACGGACTGGTGTGCGCGCAGATTGCCGAACATCCTGACTCTGCCCGGATTCGCGGTGGTCGTCGTCCTTGCTGGTATTTCCGGTCAGGCGCCGGCCGCAGTGATCGGGGGCGTACTTCTCGCGGCGGCGTATCTCCTTCTGTATCTCTGCGCGCCCGGATCGCTGGGGGCGGGCGATGTCAAGCTCGCGCTGGGTGTGGGCGCGCTGGCCGCACTGGGTGGGGGAGGAGCGTGGGTGTGGGCCGCCTTCCTGGCACCGGCGTTCACGGCCGCTGCGGGGTGCGTCGCACTGGTCAGGGCACGGTCGCGCCCTTCGCGCCGGGGGTCGGACGCGGCTTCTCCGGCGAGTGTTCCCCACGGGCCGGCCATGTGCGCTGCGACCGTCCTCGCGCTGCTGGCCACGCACCTTCCGTGAGCGCCGTCTTCGGTCCGCGCCGGGTTGGGAGGACCACCGTCACTGCGGGTCGCGGCGACGTGGAAGGATATTGGTCGTGCTGCGCTGGATAACTGCCGGAGAATCCCATGGTCCCGCCCTCGTTGCGATGCTCGAGGGAATGGTTGCGGGCGTCGAAGTGACGTCCCAGGACATCTCGACTCAACTCGCGCGACGGCGTCTCGGTTACGGGCGCGGCGCACGCATGAAGTTCGAGGCCGACAAGGTCACCATCGTCGGAGGTGTGCGCCACGGTCGGACGCTGGGTGGGCCCATCGCGGTCGAGGTGGGCAACACCGAGTGGCCCAAGTGGGAAACCATCATGTCTGCCGATCCGGTGGATCCCGACCTGCTCGCCGATCAGGCGCGGAACGCACCCCTCACTCGACCGCGACCCGGGCACGCCGATTACTCCGGCATGCTCAAGTACGGTTTCGACGACGCCCGTCCCGTTCTCGAACGGGCGAGCGCGCGTGAAACCGCGGCGCGCGTCGCGGCTGCGACCTTCGCCCGCAACTTCCTCCGCCAGGTATTCGGCGTCGAGGTGTTCTCACACGTCATTTCCATCGGTGCGTCCGATCCGTACGTCGGTGTGGAGCCGACGGCGTTCGACATCGCGGCGATCGATGCCAGCCCGGTGCGCGCATTCGACAAGGCAGCCGAGGAATCGATGATCGCCGAGATCGAGGCGGCCAAGCGCGACGGCGACACCCTCGGCGGGGTCGTCGAGGTGGTCGTGCACGGGCTCCCCGTGGGTCTCGGCTCGTTCATCAGTGGCGCGGATCGTCTCGACGCCCGCCTCGCATCGGCGCTCATGGGCATTCAGGCGATCAAGGGTGTCGAGGTCGGCGACGGTTTCGAGACAGCCCGCCGCCGCGGCAGCCAGGCACACGACGAGATGCGCCCGGGTCCCGATGGCATTCTGCGATCCACCAATCGCGCCGGCGGGCTCGAAGGCGGCATGACCAACGGTGAGGCACTGCGTGTGCGCGCCGCGATGAAGCCGATCTCGACCGTTCCCCGCGCCCTTTCCACCGTCGACATGTCGACGGGTGAAGAAGCCGTCGCGATTCATCAGCGCTCCGACGTGTGTGCCGTGCCCGCCGCGGGTGTCGTGGCGGAGGCCATGGTCGCGCTGGTTGTGGCCCAGGCTGCACTCGAGAAGTTCGGCGGCGACTCCATTGCCGAGACGGCCGCGAACTTCGAGCGTTACGCCTCCGGTGTCGCCGCGCGGCTCGCGCGATGACCGCCCCGTCCGCCATCGAAACGAGGCGGTGACGGGCCGTGGCACCGAAAGCTGTGCTCGTCGGCCCCCCGGGAGCGGGTAAGTCGACCATCGGCCGACGTCTTGCGCAGGCCCTCGACCTGCCGCTCTTCGACACCGATGCGGCGGTCGAGGAGGAAGCGGGGCGCACCATCGCGGAGATCTTCGTCGAAGACGGCGAGCCCGCATTCCGCGCCCTCGAGGAGGAGATCGTCCGCAAGGCGATCGAGAGTTCCGAGGGTATCGTCTCGCTCGGAGGCGGCTCGATACTGTCCGAGCGCACTCGGGCACTCCTGAAAGGCCACACGGTGATCTATCTGGAGATCAGCGTGGGTGAGGGCCTGAAACGGACAGGAACGAGCACTGCACGTCCCCTGCTCGCCGGTGGCGAGCCCCGCGAAAAGTACGCCGAGTTGATGCGCAAACGTCGGCCGTTGTACCGCGAGGTGGCGTCCATTCGGATACGGACGGACGGACGTAGCCCCGCGCGGGTGGTGCAGCAGTTGGTCGCGAAGCTTGCCGGATGAGGTGCGACCCCGGCGGAACAGGTGATCCGAGAACATCGGACGAGACGGAGCGGAGCAGACGGTGACCGAACCGGTACGTGTACAGGTGCAGACGGCACACCCCTACCCGGTGATCATCGGGCGTGGTCTGCTCGGTGAGCTGGTGGACGAGCTCGCCGGAACCAGGACGGTGGCGATCTTCCATCAGCCGCCGCTGGCCGAAACGGCGGAGGCAGTGCGGGCGGCACTCGCCGAGAAGGGCATCGACGCTCACCGGATCGAAATTCCGGACGCCGAGGACGGCAAAGATCTGGCCGTGGCCGGCTTTTGCTGGGAGGTGCTCGGCCGGATCGGACTCACCCGCAGTGACGCCGTGGTCTCCCTGGGCGGCGGCGCGGCCACCGACCTCGCCGGATTCGTCGCAGCCACCTGGATGCGCGGAGTGCGGGTGGTCCATGTGCCGACGACCTTGCTCGCCATGGTCGACGCCGCGGTCGGCGGAAAGACAGGAATCAACACCGAGGCGGGCAAGAACCTTGTCGGTTCGTTCCACGAGCCGTCGGCCGTGCTCATCGACCTCGTGACACTGGAGACCGTGCCCCGCAACGAGATCGTCGCCGGGATGGCGGAGGTCATCAAGACCGGATTCATCGCCGACCCCGTGATCCTCGACCTCATCGAGAGTGACCCCGAGGCGGCGCTCGACCCGACCGGGTCCGTGCTGCCGGAACTGATCAAGCGTTCGGTGGAGGTGAAGGCCAAGGTTGTGGCGGCCGATCTCCGCGAATCCGATCTGCGGGAAATTCTCAACTACGGGCACACGCTGGGTCATGCGATCGAGCGGCGCGAGCGCTACCGCTGGCGTCACGGCGCCGCGGTGTCGGTCGGACTGGTGTTCGCGGCCGAGCTGGGCCGTCTGGCCGGCCGGCTCGACGACGAGACCGCCGATCGGCACCGCCGGATCCTCGAACTGGTCGGGCTCCCCACGACGTACGACGCGGACGCGTTCGGTCAGCTGGTCGAGGGAATGCAGACCGACAAGAAGAATCGCGCCGGCGTGCTGCGGTTCGTGGTTCTCGACGGACTGGCAAAGCCCGGACGTCTAGAGGGCCCCGACCCATCCTTGCTCGTCGCGGCATACTCGGCCGTCGCCCGCGAGGAGACCGCCGGCGGCGCAGTCCTTCTCTGACCCAGGAACACGACACTTCTCTGACGCCGAGACACGCCGCGGCGGAGGCGAGCACCCTGCTCACCTCCGCCGCGGCGGCGTCTTCGGACCAGACCGACCCGTGCGGTCTACTCGCCGCGTTTCGGCTCTTCGGGGTTGCGCTTGCCGAGGTCGACGGGTTCCTGCCAGGTGGTGTCCTGCCCCTCCCCGGCATCGAGGTCCGAGGTGTCCTGGCGGTAGTTGTGTACCGGTTC
Source organism: Rhodococcus sp. NPDC019647 (assembly GCF_044389235.1). NCBI lineage: Bacteria > Bacillati > Actinomycetota > Actinomycetes > Mycobacteriales > Nocardiaceae > Rhodococcus > Rhodococcus sp. NPDC019647. The sequence goes on from NZ_JBIRXS010000001.1 coordinate 691,294, forward strand.
GAAAACCGCAGTGTCGGCATCGGGATCGGCGTAACCGCTCTGGTCGTACGTTCCGTCCGGATAGTGCTGTCCATAACCGTTGTCGTCGGCGACAGCAGCGGCTGCCGTACCTCCCGCTGCTGCGCCTGCCGCCGATCCGGCACCCCGCCGGGCATCTCGGTCGCCGCCACGCCCTTGCGATGCCTTCTTGGCGTCACGCCCGGCAAAGAAACGGCCCAGGAAGACGGCCAGCATGGCCGGAACGAAGATGAGCAGGACAGTGAAGGCGGCACCGGAGGTGATTTCGAAGAAGAACGAGTTCTGCGTGACGTTGAGGGAGGGCAACAGATCGGCCAGCCAGCTGCCGACCCCCGCAACGATGCCGCCGAGCAACGCTGCCTTCAGCCACAGCATGGTGAGGTCGGCACCCTGGTCGGGGTCCGGGTTGCGATGCCGGTCCCGGATGCCGTCGATACCCGCCCAGATCAACGCCACCAACACCACGACCAGCAGAGCCACCCACCTCAGGATCGAACCTTGGAGGGGCCACTGTGTGATTGCCGCACCGAGCAACACACGAACCAAAATATGTATCAGGGCCATCCCGAGGCCGCGTACCACCCACGCATTCATGGGCACAGCGTAACGAGAAGGTTTTCCGGCGTGTGGTCTAACCCACAGACGCGCTGTCTGCAACCTGTTCTCACCGCCGATGGTGGTCGATCTCGGCGCCGTCGCGCGGGTCGTGTCCCTCGTCAGCGGGGCGGGTGGCAATGCCGGTACGTTTGCTGACATGCCTGCTGATCATGGTTCGCGGCGCGCGGCACTGCGCGCGGCGCTCGCCGCCCGCGATCTCGACGCACTTCTCGTGACGGACCTGGTGAACGTGCGGTACCTCACCGGCTTCACCGGGTCCAATGCCGCAGTGCTCGTCGACGCGGCGGACGCCGACGGCGCCGAGGAACGCACGGTGATCTGCACGGACGGGCGCTACCTCACCCAGGTGGCCGATCAGGTACCCGACCTCCGGGCCGAAATCGCCCGCGCCAGCGCCGCCCACCTCGTCGAGTCGGTCGCCCGCCGGACGGCGTCGTCGCTCGCCTTCGAAAGTCATGTCGTCACGGTGGACGAGTTCGCCGCGTGGTCGCTGCTCGCCCCCGATACGCGCCTGGAACCGGTTCCCGGGCTGGTGGAGGAGCTGCGCATGGTGAAGGACGACTACGAAGTGGCGTTGCTCCGGGCGGCGTGCACTGCCGCCGACGCCGCGCTCGCCGACCTTCTCGAGCGTGGCGGACTCCGGACGGGACGCACTGAGAAAGAGGTGGGGCGCGAGCTCGAGGCTTTGATGCTCGATCACGGTGCCGACGGCATTTCGTTCGAGACGATCGTCGCGGCGGGTGCCCATTCGGCAATTCCCCACCACCGTCCCACTTCGGCGGTGCTGCAGCGCGGCGACTTCGTCAAACTGGATTTCGGGGCCGAGGTCGGTGGCTACCACTCGGATATGACGCGCACGTACATCCTCGAACAGGCAGCAGACTGGCAGCGCGAGGTGTACGCCCTGGTCGCTCGCTCGCAGGCGGCCGGATGTGCCGCCCTGCGGCCGGGCGCCGAGGTCACCGCCGTCGACGCGGCAGCCCGCAGCGTGATCGAGGAAGCGGGCTACGGAGAGCTGTTCCTGCACGGGCTCGGGCACGGCGTCGGCCTGCAAATCCACGAAGCACCCGGAATCGGCAAGCTGGGCACCGGTACACTTCTGGACGGTGCGGCGGTGACCGTCGAGCCGGGCGTGTATTTCTCCGGGCGCGGAGGCGTGCGGATCGAGGACACGCTCGTGGTCCGGGAGCAGGGTCCGGAGCTACTCACCCTCACCACCAAAGACCTGACTGTCGTGTAGACGGTTTCGACCTTATCGAGGAGACGCGAAGCAAGTGGCTTCCACTAGTGATTTCAAGAACGGCCTGGTCCTGCAGATCGAGGGCCAGCTGTGGACGATTATCGAGTTCCAGCACGTCAAGCCGGGCAAGGGCCCCGCATTCGTGCGAACCAAGCTGAAGAACGTGCTGTCGGGCAAGGTCGTCGACAAGACCTTCAACGCCGGCGTCAAGGTCGAGACTGCCACCGTCGACCGACGCGACATGACGTACCTCTACCACGACGGCAGCGACTACATCTTCATGGACGGTGACACCTACGACCAGATCTCGATCAACGAGGCGACGGTCGGCGACGGTGCACGCTTCATGCTCGAGAACATGGCGGTCCAGGTTGCCGTGCACGAGGACGTCCCGCTGTTCGTCGAGCTGCCCGTCACGGTGGAGCTCGAGGTCAAGCACACCGATCCGGGTCTGCAGGGCGACCGCTCCACCGGTGGCACCAAGCCCGCGACTCTCGAGACCGGTGCCGAAATCCAGGTGCCACTGTTCATCAACACCGGCGACAAGTTGAAGGTCGACTCCCGCGACGGCAACTACCTCGGGCGTGTGAATTCCTGAGTGTCCGGTACCCATAAAAAGCTCGGCGCACGGCACAAGGCCCGTAAGCGCGCCGTCGACTTCCTCTTCGAAGCGGAAGCGCGCGACCTCGACCCGGTCGATCTCGCGACCGAGCGGGCGGACATGTCCGGCAAGGACGAGTCCGTTGCGCCCGTCGCTCCGTACACCGTCACCGTGGTCACCGGCGTGGCCGAAAACCTCGACCGGATCGATGCGGTGATCTCCTCGCACCTGCAGGACTGGACGCTCGAGCGGCTGCCGGCGGTGGACCGGGCGATTCTGCGGATCGCCGTGTGGGAGCTGTTCCATGCCACCGATGTCCCGCCGGTCGTGGCGGTGGACGAAGCGGTGGAGCTGGCCAAACAGCTTTCCACCGACGACTCGCCGGGATTCGTCAACGGCGTCCTCGGCCAGGTGGTGCTGGTTGCCCCGCAGGTGCGGTCGGCTGCCGCGGCCACCTCCCGGCGTGCCGAACCAGGAAGCGACGAGCCGGACGATCCGCGTTCGTAGGTTGATCTGCCTCACTCCGGTCCCGCGGCGTCCCTCAGCCGAGCGGCGGGCGGGAACCGGAGGCCGGGGCCCCGGCCTGGCGCAACTCGGCGCGCTGCTAAGCTGGCCGCGTCAGGCATCCTTTAACGATCCGTCCAGTGAGGCGGAGAAGGAGGTCGTTGTATGCGCGTGCCCGAAGGGTCCCGCCCTGCCGAGGAACCGGCAGAAGCAACACCGAAGTCGTCACCGGTAGTCGAGCCCGCGCGTGAGTTGTTGTCCGCAGCGGATGTAGGCCGCACGATTGCGCGTATCGCGCATCAGATCATCGAGAAGACCGCGATCGACGCCGCCGACGGTGAAGCGCCTCGCGTCGTCCTCATCGGGATACCCACCCGCGGTACGACCCTCGCGGCGCGTCTTGCTGCGAAGATCGAAGAATTTTCGGGTGTGCGTCCGCCGGTCGGTTCACTCGACATCACCCTCTACCGCGACGACCTGCGCACCAAGCCGCACCGCCCCCTCGAGCGGACCTCCGTCCCCGAAGGCGGTGTCGACAACGCGCTGGTGGTGCTGGTCGACGACGTGCTGTTTTCGGGTCGCACCGTCCGATCGGCTCTCGACGCCCTGCGCGACCTGGGACGGCCACGCGCTGTTCAGCTCGCGGTCCTCGTCGACCGCGGCCATCGGGAGCTGCCGTTGCGCGCCGACTACGTGGGGAAGAACGTGCCGACCGCCCGCACCGAGGACGTCAAGGTTCTCCTGGGCGAACACGACGGCCGTGACGCGGTCATGATCTCCGGGGGAAAGAGCTAAGTGAAGCACCTGTTGTCGATTGCGGACCTGACCCGAGGATCGGCGGTCGAGCTTCTCGACGAGGCGGAGCGCTTCGAACAGGCCCTCCTCGGGCGCGAGGTTCACAAGCTGCCGACCCTGCGCGGCCGGACCGTCATGACCGTGTTCTTCGAGAACTCGACGCGGACCCGGGTGTCCTTCGAGGTCGCGGGCAAGTGGATGAGCGCGGATGTGATCAATGTCAGCGCCTCGAGCTCGTCGGTCTCGAAGGGCGAATCGCTGCGTGATACGGCGATGACGTTGCGTGCCGCGGGCGCCGACGCGCTGATCGTGCGCCATCCGGCTTCGGGCGCCGCTCACCAGATCGCCTCGTGGACGGCCGGCCAGGACGACGGCGGACCGGCGATCATCAACGCGGGGGACGGCACCCATGAGCATCCCACTCAGGCGCTGCTCGATGCACTGACGCTGCGGCAGCGCCTCGGGGACATCGAGGGCAAGCGCATCGCCATCGTGGGTGACATCCTGCACAGCCGGGTGGCCAGGTCCAACGCGCTGCTGCTGTCGATGCTCGGTGCCGAGGTCGTTCTCGTGGCACCGCCCACGCTGCTTCCGGTCGGGGCCTCGTCCTGGCCGGTCACGGTTGCCCACTCGTTCGACGCCGAACTCCCCGGGCTCGATGCGGTCCTGATGCTGCGCGTGCAGGCGGAACGGATGAACGGGGGATTCTTCCCGTCCCAGCGTGAGTACTCGATCAATTACGGACTGTCCGAGAAGCGCCTCGCTCTGCTCCCGGAGCATGCCGTCGTGCTGCACCCGGGCCCGATGCTGCGCGGTATGGAAATCGCCTCCGCAGTCGCGGACTCCCCGAGAGCCGCTGTGCTGCAACAGGTCACCAACGGAGTGCACATGCGTATGGCCGTGCTGTTCCGACTGCTGGTCGGTGCCGAGGAAGTTGCCGGATGAGCAACTCGACAGAAACAGGAGAGACAGTGCTCATCAAGAACGCGTTGCTGTACGGCGAGGGCGAACCCACGGATGTGCTGCTCGACGACGGACTCGTCGCTGCCATCGGCGCGGACGCCGCGAAGTCCGCTGCTGCAGAAACCGAGGTCCTCGATGCGGCCGGCCAGATTCTGCTGCCCGGATTCGTCGATTTGCACACACATTTGCGTGAGCCGGGCCGCGAAGACACCGAAACCATCGATTCCGGTTCGGCTGCGGCTGCGCTCGGTGGGTACACGGCAGTGTTCGCCATGGCCAACACCAGCCCCGTCGCCGACTCGGTGGTCGTCACCGACCACGTGTGGCGCCGGGGGCAGGAAGTCGGGCTCGTCGACGTGCATCCGGTCGGGGCCGTCACCGTCGGGCTCGAGGGGAAGCAACTCGCCGAGATGGCGACGATGGCTGCAGGGTCCGGCCGGGTCCGGATGTTTTCGGACGACGGTCATTGCGTCTACGACCCACTGCTCATGCGCCGCGCCCTCGAGTACTCGAGCTCACTCGGTGTGCTCATCGCCCAGCACGCGGAAGAACCCCGGCTGACCGTCGGTGCCGTCGCCCACGAAGGCCCGACCGCGGCCCGGCTGGGCCTGGCCGGCTGGCCTCGTGCAGCCGAGGAATCGATCGTCGCCCGTGATGCGCTGCTCGCCCGGGATGCCGGCGCCCGTGTCCACATCTGCCATGCCTCCACCGCCGGAACGGTCGAGTTGGTGAAATGGGCTCGCGGGCAGGGCATTTCGATCACCGCCGAGGTGACGCCGCACCATTTGCTTCTCGACGACTCACGTCTCGAAACGTACGACGCCGTCAACAAGGTGAACCCGCCGCTGCGCGAAGCCAGTGATGTCGCGGCGTTGCGCGCCGGTCTCGCCGAGGGAGTCATCGACTGCGTCGCCACCGATCATGCCCCGCACGCCGAGCAGGACAAGTGCTGCGAGTTCGCCGCGGCCCGTCCCGGCATGCTGGGTCTGGAGACGGCGCTGTCGATCGTCGCGATGACCATGGTCCGGCCGGGCCTGCTCGACTGGCGTGGGGTGGCCCGCGTGATGAGCGAACGTCCCGCAGAGATCGTCGGACTCGACGACCAGGGGCGGCCCATCGCCGTCGGTGAACCGGCCAACCTGGTGCTGGTCGATCCGGATGCCGAATGGACTGTGCACGGGCCCGCACTCGCCAGCGTGGCGTCCAACACGCCGTACGAGTCGATGACGCTGCCGGCGCGGGTCACCACCACCATCCTTCGGGGGCGGATCACCGCGCGGAATGGTGACGTCCGCACTCCCGTACACAGCGGCGGAGGGCAGTGATGGAGAGAATCCTTTGGATCGTCGGGCTGGCCGCCTTCTGGGCGCTGGCGATCTACCTCATGTACGTCGGGTGGCGTGGCCGGGCCCGTCGGCAGGCCGACCGCATCGGTCAGCTGCCGTCCGTTCCCGCCCACCTCGGTGCGCAGACGATCGCGCCGGCCACCGGACTCTACGTGGGCAGCACGCTTGCACCCAGCTGGCAGGACCGAATTGCGGTCGGGGACCTCGGGTTCCGGGCCGCCGGTGAAATCTCGCGGTACCACTCCGGCGTCCTGCTCGAAAGGGACGGCGCCTCGGCGATCTGGATCCCGCAGGACGCGATTCGTGCGGTGCGCACGGAGCGTGGCCTCGCCGGCAAGGTCATGAGCAAGGACGGACTCCTGGTGATCCGATGGGCACTGCCGTCCGGCACCGAGATCGACACCGGATTCCGCAGCGACGACAAGTCCGTCTACCCCGCCTGGGTCAACTCGGGCGAGTCGGGCGGCACCACAGACAGTGAAGATTCAGCGAATGCGGCGAGCTCTGGCGAGGTCGAGCAGAACGGAGAGAACGCATGAGCGGCTATGACACCGACTCGGCAGTACTGGTCCTCGAGGACGGCCGGATCTTTCGCGGCACCACGTTCGGTGCCGTCGGGCAGACACTGGGCGAGGCCGTCTTCAGCACCGGCATGACCGGCTACCAGGAGACACTGACCGACCCCAGCTATCACCGCCAGATCGTGGTGGCCACGGCGCCCCAGATCGGCAACACCGGCTGGAACGACGAAGACGACGAGTCCGTCGGTCCCACCGGCAGCAGTGCGGAAGCGAAGATCTGGGTCGCCGGTTACGTGGTCCGTGATCCTGCGCGCCGCACTTCGAGCTGGCGCGCGACCGGGTCTCTGCAGGACGAACTGGTGAAGCAGGGTGTCGTGGGGATCGCCGGCATCGACACCCGGGCCCTCGTGCGCCACCTGCGCACCCGGGGGTCGATGCGGGCCGGAGTGTTCTCCGGAGATGCGCTCGCCGAGCCGGAGGTGTTGCTGGAGCGCGTGAAGAGCCAGCCGTCGATGCTCGGCGCCGATCTCGCGGGTGAGGTCAGCACGACCAGCGGGTATGTTGTCGAGCCGACCGGGGGCGAGGCCCGCTTCACGGTCGCCGCGATCGACTTGGGTATCAAGACCAACACCCCGCGCATGTTCGCCGAGCGGGGTATCCGCGTACACGTTCTGCCGTCCGATGCGACGCTCGAGCAGATCCTCGACCTGAAGGCCGACGGCGTGTTCCTCTCGAACGGTCCGGGCGACCCGGCCACCGCGGACGGCGCCGTACATCTCACGAAGGAAGTAATCGGGCAGGGCCTGCCCCTGTTCGGTATCTGTTTTGGCAATCAGATCCTGGGCCGCGCGCTGGGCCTCGGCACCTACAAGATGAAATTCGGTCACCGCGGAATCAACGTCCCGGTGATCGAACATGAAACCGGACGCATCGCGATCACCGCACAGAATCACGGGTTCGCGCTCGAGGGGGAGGCCGGGCAGGAATTCGACACGCCCTTCGGCAGGGCGGTGATCAGCCACACCTGCGCCAACGACGGCGCCGTCGAAGGAGTCCGTCTGCTCGACGGCTCGGCCTTCTCGGTGCAGTATCACCCTGAGGCCGCCGCCGGCCCGCACGATGCTGCTTACCTGTTCGACCGATTCACCAGCCTGCTCGAGGGAGTCAAGAAGTAATGCCACGCCGTTCAGATCTCTCCCACATCCTGGTGATCGGCTCCGGCCCGATCGTCATCGGCCAGGCCTGCGAGTTCGACTATTCCGGTACGCAGGCGTGCCGGGTGCTGCGCGAAGAGGGCCTGCGGGTCAGCCTCGTCAACTCGAACCCGGCCACCATCATGACGGACCCCGAGTTCGCCGACTCCACCTACGTGGAGCCGATCACGGCGGAGTTCGTCGAGAAGGTCATCGCCCTCGAGGCCGCGAACGGTCACCCCATCGACGCCGTTCTCGCGACCCTCGGCGGTCAGACCGCGCTCAACACCGCGGTAGCCCTGCACGAGCAGGGGATCCTCGAGAAGTACGACGTCGAACTGATCGGCGCCGACTTCGAAGCGATCCAGCGCGGCGAGGACCGCCAGAAATTCAAGGACATCGTCGCCAAGGTCGGTGGCGAGTCGGCCCGGTCCCGGGTCTGCTACACGATGGACGAGGTCCGCGACACGGTGGCCGAACTCGGCTTCCCCGTGGTGGTCCGGCCGTCGTTCACCATGGGTGGCCTGGGGTCCGGCATGGCGTACGACGACGAGGACCTCGCCCGCATCGCCGGTGGCGGACTGGCTGCGTCGCCCACCGCCAACGTGCTCATCGAGGAATCGATCCTCGGGTGGAAGGAATACGAACTCGAGCTGATGCGCGACGGCCGCGACAACGTGGTCATCGTCTGCTCCATCGAGAACGTCGATCCCGTCGGCGTGCACACCGGTGACTCGGTGACCGTCGCTCCCGCGATGACTCTCACCGACCGCGAGTACCAGGCGATGCGCGACCTGTCGATCGACATCCTGCGCGAGGTCGGCGTCGACACCGGTGGTTGCAACATTCAGTTCGCGATGGACCCGGCCGACGGCCGCCTCGTCGTCATCGAGATGAATCCGCGGGTGTCGCGGTCGAGTGCGCTGGCGTCCAAGGCGACGGGCTTCCCGATCGCGAAGATCGCGGCGAAGCTCGCCATCGGCTACACCCTCGACGAGATCGTCAACGACATCACCAAGGAAACTCCGGCGTGCTTCGAACCCACGCTCGACTACGTGGTGGTGAAGGCTCCCCGCTTCGCGTTCGAGAAGTTCCCCGGTGCCGACGCAACTCTCACGACCACGATGAAGTCGGTCGGTGAGGCCATGTCGATCGGCCGCAACTTCACCGAGGCGCTCGGGAAGGTCATGCGCTCGCTGGAGACGAAGCAGACCGGATTCTGGACCGGGCCGCAGGTGGCCACCGAGAACCTGGACACGCTGCTCGCCGAGCTCGCCGTGCCGCACGAGGGCAGGCTGTACGGCATCGAGAAGGCCATGAGTCTGGGTGCCACCCTCGAGCAGTTGTTCGACGCCACGGGAATCGATCCCTGGTTCCTCGACCAGATGTTGCAGATCCACGAGCTCGGTAGCGAGCTGCGCGAGGTGGAGGAGGTGGACGAGCGCGTGCTGCGGCGCGCCAAGCACCACGGGTTCTCCGACCGGCAGGTTGCGGCGCTTCGCCCCGAGCTGGGTGACGAAGATTCCGTTCGGGCTCTGCGCGAGCAGTGGAACATCCACCCCGTCTACAAGACCGTGGATACGTGTGCAGCCGAGTTCGAGGCGAAGACGCCGTACCACTACTCCACCTACGAGCTCGATCCGGAGGCGGAGTCGGAGGTGGCTCAGCAGACGGAGCGTCCGAAGGTCCTCATCCTCGGTTCGGGCCCCAACCGCATCGGTCAGGGCATCGAGTTCGACTATTCCTGTGTCCACGCGGCCCTGACGTTGTCCGAGGCCGGTTACGAGACGGTGATGGTCAACTGCAACCCGGAGACCGTCTCCACCGACTACGACACCGCCGACCGGCTGTACTTCGAGCCGCTCACGTTCGAGGACGTGCTCGAGGTGTACCGGGCGGAGTCGCTGTCCGGCACCGTCGCCGGCGTGATCGTGCAGCTCGGCGGACAGACACCGCTGGGTCTGGCGAAACGGCTGAAAGCCGCAGGAGTGCCCATCGTCGGGACCAGCCCCGAGGCCATCGACCTCGCCGAGGACCGTGGCGAGTTCGGCAAGGTATTGGTAGAGGCGGGATTGCCGGCGCCCAAGTTCGGAACGGCGACCACGTTCGCCGGTGCTCGCGACATCGCCGCCGGCATCGGATACCCGGTGCTCGTGCGACCGTCGTACGTGCTCGGTGGCCGAGGCATGGAAATCGTCTACGACGAGGCCTCCCTCGAGAGCTACATCTCCCGCGCCACCGAGATCTCCGACGACCGGCCCGTACTGGTCGACCGGTTCCTGGAAGACGCCATCGAGATCGACGTCGACGCGCTCTGCGACGGGAACGAGGTGTACATCGGGGGAGTGATGGAACACATCGAGGAAGCCGGCATTCACTCCGGCGACTCGGCGTGCGCCCTGCCCCCGATCACCCTCGGGCGCGCCGACCTCGAGAACGTCCGCCGTTCGACGGAGGCGCTCGCGAAGGGTATCGGCGTCAAGGGGCTGCTCAACGTGCAGTACGCCCTCAAGGACGACATCCTGTACGTCCTCGAAGCCAACCCCCGTGCCAGCCGGACCGTGCCGTTCGTGTCGAAGGCCACGGCCGTACAATTGGCCAAGGCCTGCGCCCGCGTCATGCTCGGCGAGACCATCGCGGAGTTGCGGAAAACCGGACTCCTTCCAGCCACCGGTGACGGTGGTTCCACCCCGGCGGACGCACCCGTCGCCGTCAAGGAGGCCGTTCTCCCGTTCAACCGGTTCCGGCGCGCCGACGGCACCGGGGTGGACACACTGCTGAGTCCCGAGATGAAGTCGACGGGCGAAGTCATGGGTATCGACGCCGACTTCGGCACCGCGTTCGCCAAGAGTCAGACAGCTGCGTACGGGTCACTCCCCACCTCCGGGTCGGTGTTCGTGTCGGTCGCGAACAAGGACAAGCGGTCGCTGATCTTCCCGGTCAAGCGGCTGGCCGACCTGGGTTTCCGGATCCTCGCAACAGAGGGCACCGCGGCGGTCCTTCGCCGCAACGGCATCGTCTGCGAGGACGTGCACAAGCACTCCGGCGAGCCCCTCGAGGAGGGCGCCCGCACCATCGTCGACCAGATCCGTGACGGTGAGGTCGACATGGTGATCAACACCCCGTACGGCAACTCCGGTCCCCGGGTGGACGGGTACGAGATCCGCAGCGCGGCCGTCGGCGTGAACATCCCCTGCGTCACCACCGTGCAGGGCGCGTCCGCTGCGGTCCAGGGCATCGAGGCCGCGATCCGCGGCGACATCGGCGTTCAGTCGCTGCAGGCGTTGCATGCCCGGCTGCGCTCACCGGCCGGGTTCGAGGGTTCCGACACGGGTTCGCTCACCTCGTGACGGACCGGCACCACGACCAGGCGTGGGGTGCTCGGCTGAGGGCCGCGGTCGAGCACCGCGGCCGCCTGTGCGTCGGCATCGACCCGCACCCGGGGTTGCTCGAGGCGTGGGACCTTCCCGTCGATGCGGAGGGGCTCGAGGCCTTCGCCGAGATCTGCGTGGAGGCCTTCGTCGGTGAGGTGGCCGTCGTGAAGCCCCAGGTGGCGTTCTTCGAAGCGTACGGCTCGGCCGGGTACGCGGTGCTCGAACGCACCATCTGTGTCCTCCGGGAGGCCGGGACGCTCGTCGTCGCGGATGCCAAACGCGGTGACATCGGGTCGACGATGGCCGCCTACGCGCAGTCGTGGCTCGGCCCGGACTCGGCGCTGTCTTCCGATGCGGTGACGGTGTCGCCCTATCTGGGGTTCGGTGCGCTCGAACCGGCCCTCTCGCTGGCGGCGGAGCAGGGCCGTGGGCTGTTCGTGCTTGCTCGCACCTCGAATCCCGAGGGCGGGGACTTGCAGGGCGCTGACGTTGCCGGGGGCGTGTCGGTGGCGCAGTCCGTGGTGAATGCGGCGACCGAGCACAATGCGGCAGAATCCGACCTGGTCGGGCTGGTAGTCGGTGCGACACGCGGACACGGTCTGAATTTGTCAGAATTTTCCGGACCAATTCTGGCGCCGGGACTGGGTGCCCAGGGTGCCACAGCACGTGACCTTGCGGACATTTTTCCCGATTCCCGGAAGTTGCTGCTGCCGAACAGTTCTCGCGGTATTCTCCGTGAGGGTCCGTCGGTGACGGCCCTGCGTGCGGCCGCTGTGAAGGTTCGTGACGAGGTTGAGTCCGCACTCTCATAGCCCACCGGAATCCGGCTTTGACCTCGGGGGGTGGGTTCGCAATCGGCGCCGGGCGTGAGTACGGTCGCTATCGCTGCTGGTTATCCAGTGGTTTGGACTATTTGCCAACGACGAGACGGAGGAACCGTGGCCCTTCCCCAGTTGACTGATGAGCAGCGCGCTGCTGCTTTGGAGAAGGCAGCTGCTGCCCGTAAAGCCAGGGCTGAGCTCAAGGAGCGCCTGAAGCGTGGCGGCACCGACCTCAAGCAGGTTCTCAAGGACGCCGAGGACGACGAGATCTTGGGCAAGATGAAGGTGTCGGCGCTGCTCGAGGCACTGCCCAAGGTGGGCAAGGTCAAGGCGCAGGAGATCATGACCGAGCTGGAGATCGCTCCGACCCGTCGCCTCCGTGGCCTCGGCGATCGGCAGCGTAAGGCCCTGCTCGCCAGGTTCGACTTCGAGGCCTGAGCACGACAGTGGTAGCTGACGTTCGAGTGTCAGAAAGAAAGACCGCAGTGCGGAGGGGTCGGCTGGTTGTCCTGGCCGGCCCCTCGGCTGTCGGTAAGTCCAGCGTGGTGAGATTGTTGCGGGAACGGCTGCCGGAGCTCGTCTTCAGCGTGTCCGCGACGACACGCAACCCACGCCCGGGCGAGGTGGACGGCAAGGATTACCGCTTCACCTCTCGCGACGAATTCCAGCGGATGATCGAGTCGGGCGAGCTGCTCGAGTGGGCGGAGATCCACGGTGGCCTCCAGCTGTCGGGGACCCCCGCCGAACCGGTCCGCCGCGCCATCGAGCAGGGAAAACCGGTGCTGGTCGAGGTCGATCTCGCGGGCGCCCGGGCAGTGCGGGCTGCGATGCCGGAGGCGCTTCTGGTCTTCATGGCCCCGCCCAGTTGGGAAGCACTGGTCGAGCGCTTGACCGGCCGGGGCACCGAATCGCCGGAAGTGGTGGAGCGTCGTCTCGCCACCGCGAAGGTCGAGCTCGAGGCTCAGGACGAGTTCGACGAGGTCATCGTCAACGAGGATGTCAGCCGATCGTGCGACGAGTTGGTATCCTTGTTGGTTGGACCCCGGGAACAGTCCGGGTAGACCACTAGTTCTCACATCCACTAGCCAGAACTATTTCAGGAGATACCGAGTGAGCAGCACCCCCGCAGTCGCGTCCGCAACCCCCAGCCATGGCGCCCTGCCTGCCTATGACACACCGCTCGGAATCACGAATCCTCCGATCGACGAGCTGCTCGCACGCACCTCGTCGAAGTACGCGCTGGTCATCTACTCGGCCAAGCGTGCCCGTCAGATCAACGATTACTACAACCAGCTCGGTGACGGCATCCTCGAGTACGTCGGCCCCCTGGTGGAGCCGGGCCTGCAGGAGAAGCCCTTGTCCATCGCGCTGCGTGAGATCCACTCCGATCTGCTCGAGCACACCGAAGGCGAGTGAGCGGAGGAACTGCCGTGCCCGACAAGGCGGCGAGCCCCGGGCTCGCGACGGGTCTCTCCGAATCTGCCCCTTCCGCAGTCGCGCGTAAGCGAATCGTCGTCGGCGTCGGCGGCGGCATCGCGGCGTACAAGAGCTGCGCGATCATCCGCGCGTTCACGGAGAGCGGGCACCACGTGCGCGTCATCCCGACCGAGTCCGCCCTCGAGTTCGTGGGCCGGGCGACGTTCGAGGCACTGTCCGGCAATCCCGTGCACACCGGAGTATTCGCCGACGTTCCGCAGGTGCCGCACGTCCGCCTGGGGCAGGAAGCGGACCTCGTGGTCATCGCGCCTGCCACCGCGGATCTGATGGCCCGTGCCGTGGCCGGACGGGCCGACGACCTGCTCACCGCGACGTTGCTCACCGCACGATGTCCCGTGGTGTTCGCGCCCGCGATGCACACCGAGATGTGGGAGCATCCCGCCACGGTGTCCAATGTGGCAACCCTGCGCCTGCGTGGGGCGACGGTGATCGAGCCGGCATCCGGTCGCCTGACGGGCAAGGACACCGGAGCTGGCCGACTGCCTGAGCCGGACGAGATCGTCGGACTCGCCTCGTTGCTCCTCGAACGGCCCGACGCGTTGCCGCGCGATCTCGAAGGGCGTCGGATCCTCGTCTCGGCCGGTGGCACCCGGGAACCGCTCGATCCGGTGCGTTTCCTCGGCAACCGCAGCTCCGGCAAACAGGGCTATGCCATCGCCCGTCTCGCGGTACAGCGAGGCGCCGACGTCACGCTGGTGTCCGGGTACACGGCAGGCCTCGCCGATCCGGCCGCCGTAGACGTCGTCCACGTGCGCACCGCCGAGGACATGCGTGCTGCCGTCGCCAAACAGGCGCCCGAGTTCGATGCGGTCGTGATGGCGGCCGCGGTCGCCGACTTCCGGCCGTCCACCACGGTGGCCAGCAAGATCAAGAAGGGCGCCGGAGAACCCGACTCCATCGCGCTGACCAAGAACGAGGACATTCTGGCCGGTCTGGTGCAGTCCCGGGCCGAAGGAGGGATCCCGTCGGCCACTGTGATCGTCGGTTTCGCCGCCGAGACCGGTGACGCGGACGGAGACGTCCTCACCTATGCGCGCGCCAAGCTCGCCCGGAAGGGATGCGACCTTTTGGTCGTCAACGCCGTCGGGGAGGGTAAGGCCTTCGAAGTCGACCACAACGACGGCTGGCTGCTCGGCTCGGACGGTTCGGAGTCGGCTCTCGAACACGGCTCGAAGGCACTGATGGCGAGCCGGGTGCTCGATGCCGTCGAGCAACTGTTCCGGGCACACTGAGGACGAATCCTCGGTTGTTTCGGTGAGCGTAAAGGTGTCACTCACACCGGGGTGCCGCTAGGGTCGTTCGCGATGGTACATAGCTAAGCTGTTTCCAAGCGCTGTCCAGAAGACAACTGTCGAGAGGGAATTCTGTGAGCCAGTCCGGTAGTCGGCTATTCACCAGTGAGTCTGTGACCGAGGGGCACCCGGACAAGATTTGTGATGCGATCAGCGACTCCATCCTCGACGCCCTCCTCACGGACGACCCACGCGCCCGGGTCGCAGTCGAGACCCTGGTTACCACAGGACAGGTCCACGTCGCCGGCGAGGTGACCACCACCGCCTACGCCGACATCCCCAAGATCGTGCGCGACACCGTGCTCGAGATCGGGTACGACTCCTCGGCGAAGGGTTTCGACGGCAACTCCTGCGGCGTCAACGTGGCGATCGGTGCGCAGTCCCCGGAGATCGCGCAGGGCGTCGACCATTCACACGAAGCCCGGACCGGTGGCCTGACCGACGACGACATCGACCGGCAGGGGGCCGGCGACCAGGGACTGATGTTCGGGTTCGCCACCACGGACACCCCGGAACTGATGCCGCTGCCGATCGCGCTGGCTCATCGGCTCTCACGTCGCCTCACCGAGGTCCGTAAGTCCGGCGTCCTGCCGTACCTGCGGCCGGACGGAAAGACGCAGGTCACCATCGAGTACGACGGGGACAAGCCCGTCCGCCTCGACACCGTTGTCATCTCTACGCAGCACGCTGCCGACATCGATCTCGACAACCTCCTCACACCGGATCTGCGGGAGAAGGTTCTCGGATCGGTGCTCGCCGACCTCCGGATGCCGGAGCTCGACACGTCGAACATTCGACTTCTCGTCAATCCGACGGGCAAGTTCGTCCTCGGTGGCCCGATGGGTGATGCCGGGCTGACCGGGCGGAAGATCATCGTCGACACCTATGGCGGAATGGCCCGTCACGGTGGTGGCGCGTTCTCCGGCAAGGACCCGTCGAAGGTGGACCGGTCGGCCGCCTACGCCATGCGCTGGGTCGCCAAGAATGCGGTCGCGGCAGGTCTCGCGGATCGCATTGAGGTTCAGGTGGCGTACGCGATCGGCAAGGCTGCGCCCGTCGGGCTGTTCGTGGAGACGTTCGGAACCGAGAAGACCGATCCGGTGCGGATCCAACAGGCGATCACCGAAACCTTCGACCTGCGTCCGGGCGCCATCATCCGCGACCTCGACCTGCTGCGCCCTATCTACGCACAGACCGCCGCGTACGGGCACTTCGGCCGTACCGACATCGATCTTCCCTGGGAGAGCGTCGACCGGGCGGAGAAGCTGCGCGCAGCTGCAGGTCTCTGATCGGTAGCAGCCCTGCTGCGGGCGCCCTCCCGGTGGAGGGCCGGCTGTGACGTCAGCCAAGCTTGCGGCGGAGGTCGATCCGGTGGCGCGGGTGCTGCCGATGCTGCCGCTCCCGCACCTCGACCGTGAGTTCGACTACCTCGTTCCTCGCGAGCTCGACGAGCAGGCACAGCCGGGTGTGCGCGTGCGCATCCGATTTGCGGGGCGTCTCGTGGACGGTTTCGTGGTTTCCCGGACGGCGACCAGCGATCACCAGGGACGCTTCGGCTGGCTCGAACGGGTGATCTCCCCGGAGCGAGTACTCACTCCGGAGATCACCCGGCTCGTGGAACTCGTTGCCGCTCGGTACGCGGGTACCCGAGCGGATGTGCTGCGCCTGGCCATCCCGCCCCGGCATGCCCGGGCAGAAGCCGAGGCCGCGCCGGAATCCGCACCGACACCGGAACACGCCGTCGACCGAGAAGCGTGGGCCCAGTACGTTCACGGTGAGGCGTTCCTGACCGCCCTTGCGGAGCAGCGGAGTCCGCGGGCCGTCTGGCAGGCGCTGCCCGGCGAAGATTGGCCGGCACGACTGGCCGAACTGTCGGCAATCGCCGCCGGTGCCGACACCAGCACGGTCATCGTGGTGCCCGATCAGCGCGATCTGGATCGGGTGGTTGCGGCCGTGGAGTCCCTGCTGGGCAGTAGCCGGGTCGTCGGTCTCGCCGCGGGTCTCGGCCCCGCGCTGCGGTACCGGCGTTGGCTTGCCGCCCTGCGCGGGACCGCCAAAGTGGTCGTGGGCACCCGAAGTTCCGTGTTCGCGCCGACGCCTCGGACAGGTCTGATCGTCATCTGGGACGACGGCGACGACAGTCACTCCGAGCCGCGGGCGCCCTACCCCCACGCTCGCGAGGTGGCGCTCCTACGGGCGTACGCCGGCGGAAGCGCAATGGTGGTGGCGGGGCATGCCCGCACCGCCGAGGGGCAGGCCCTCGTCGACTCCGGATGGGCACACGACCTGGTCGCGTCCCGCGACGTGGTCCGGGCCCGCGCCCCCAAGATCACCGCCCTCGCTGACAGCGATCACGCGCTCGCCAGAGACCCGGGAGCCCGCGCTGCCCGCCTGCCTGCCATTGCCTTCGCCGCGGCACGCGAGGCGCTCGGTGCAGGCAGGGGAGTGCTGGTCCAGGTGCCCCGCCGGGGGTATGTCCCGAGTCTCGCGTGCGGCAAATGCCGCGCTCCTGCCCGCTGCAGACGGTGCAACGGGCCCTTGGCGCTTCCGTCGGCCGCCGGTCCGGACGGGGCGGGCACACCGGCATGCCGATGGTGCGGAGTCGCGGACGCCGCGCACCGCTGTCACGCCTGCGGCGCCCGAGCGCTGCGGGCCGTGGTGGTAGGAGCAGGCCGGACGGCGGAGGAACTCGGGCGAGCGTTTCCCGGTGTACCGGTCCGGATGTCCGGGGGAAGCGATGTCATCGACGTCGTCGAGCAGGGGCCGGCGCTGGTGGTCTCCACCGTCGGCGCCGAACCGGTGATGACCGGCGGATACGGCGCCGCACTGCTCCTGGACGGCTGGGCGTTGCTCGGACGTCCGGATCTGCGAGCGGCTGAGGAGACCCTGCGGCGCTGGATGACGGCTTCGGCCCTCGTGAAGCCGTTCGGTGACGGTGGCCAGGTTGTCGTCGTAGCCGATTCGGGTATTCCGACGGTGCAAGCACTGGTCCGCTGGGATCCGGTCGGTCACGCCCGCGCGCAGTACGAAGAACGGGCAGAAGTCGGGTTTCCGCCGGCGATTCATCTGGCGGCCGTCGACGGCAGCGCAAAGGCTGTCTCGGAGCTCCTGGACCTGGCCGAACTCCCCGATAACGCGGAATTGTTGGGCCCTGTGGAACTGCCAGCGGGGGCCCGATTGCCTGTCGCCGGTGAATCGCCGGAGCCGGCCGATATCGAGCGGATGCTGGTGCGCGTACCCCGTGGTGAGGGAAAACCGTTGGCGGAGGCGCTGTCTGCCGCTCAAGCGGTGCGCAGTGCCCGGCGGGAATCGCATCCGGTGCGAGTCCAGATCGACCCCATCCACATCGGCTGATGCCCGATGAACTCATCCCCGATGGTTGCGCGAGCGTTTTTGACGATATATCGTTGATGCATCATCGATAAGCCTGAGGAGGCTGACATGCAGAACTTTCATTTCGGACACCGCGGTTCCCACAGGGACCGATTCGCGCACCAGCGGACGGGCCGCCCGGAGGGCCCGCACCGTCACGGGCACCGTCGCGGGCCGTTCGGTCCGGACGGAGATCCCGGATTCGGTCCGGGTATGGCGTTCGGCCGAGGCCGGGGCCGCGGTGGCAGGGGGCGACGCGGTGATGTCCGCTCGGCGATCCTCCTGCTGCTCGCGGAGGAACCGATGCACGGGTACGAGCTCATCCAGCAGATCGTCGACCGCAGTGGTGGGGTGTGGAAGCCCAGCCCCGGGTCGATCTACCCCGCACTGTCGCAGCTCGAGGACGAGGGGCTCGTTCTCATCGAGAAGGTCGCGGGACGCAAGACCGCTCGACTGACCGAGGAAGGGAAGACGTTCGTCGAGGCGAACACCGCTGAGCTCGGCACCCCCTGGGACGACGTCCGCGAGAGTGTCGGCCGGCCGGCGGAAGACCTGCGCGGCCTGATCGGGCAGCTCATGGGCGCGGCAGGGCAGGTCGCCGCTGTAGGGAATGAGGACCAGATCCGGCGCGCCGGAGACATTCTCACCGAAACCCGGCGTGCGTTGTACCGGCTTCTCGCGGAGGACGAACAGGACTCCGGCGACACGAAGAGCGCCGACTCCTAGCGACACACCGCGCGCAGGGTCCCACTCTCGTCGCGACACCACGGGCACACTCTGGGAAAGTTCACAGGGAATAACCGCGGTGTCGGGGAGAGATCATGAACCTTCGAGGTGTTGTCACGGTCGCTGCTTGTGTTGCCTTGCTGTCTTCCGCCGGGCTGACCACAGCCCAGGCCGAAGACGTTCCGGCGTCGAGACTCGAAGTGCCCGCGGGTGTCGGGGTCCCGCAGAGCGCGCGCAGCGCGGCCGCCGCGTACGCGAAAGCGCATCCGGGCAGCGCTCCCGCCGGATCGAACGACTTCTCCTGTACGCCCGCGCCCGAGCATCCCGAGCCCGTCGTTCTCGCGCATGGCACCGACGCCAGCGCCTACACCGACTGGGCGGCGTTGTCCCCCTTGCTCGCGGCGGACGGATACTGCGTCTTCGCCCTCAATTACGGCGGCAAACCCGGCGCCGACACGTACGGCACCGAAGACATCGTCGACAGCGCCGGAGAATTCGGCCGATTCGTCGCCCAGGTCCGCGAGTCGACGGGTGCGGAAAAAGTCGACGTGGTCGGATACTCGCAAGGAGCGAACGTCAGCCGGTACTACGTGAACAAGCTCGGTGGTGCGCGCTTCGTCGATCAGTGGGTAGGGCTCGCTTCCCCCAGTTACGGCGGTGTGATGTTCGGGCTCGCCCCGATGTTCCAGGCGCTCCCCGGTGGGCTGGACGTGGTCACCGAGCTCACCTCTGTGGCGGTCGGTCAGCAGATGCAGGGGTCACCGTTCATGACCGGACTGAATGCCGGCGGCGACACGGTTCCCGGTGTCTCCTACACCACCGTCAGTTCGCGCTACGACGAAATGATCCAGCCGTATTCCAACATGGCGCTGCACGGCGACGGGGCGGTGAACCTCGTCATCCAGGACCTGTGTCCGCAGGACGGGTCGGGGCATTTCCGGGCACCGTATGATCCGTTCGCGTTGGATCTCATCCGAACTGCTCTGGACCCCAACGCTATTCCGATTGCGCGATGCGAGTTCGTTCCGATCGGCGCGGACATTCCCCAGGTAGTCGTCGACAGTAACTTCTGATATCCAGACGCGAGTGTGGCCTGTCACCGGCGCACTTGCGCGTTGAGTCGCGCCGCCTGTCGCGTGAGGTGGTCGCGTTCGGCGAGGCTGGACGCCGATCGGGCAGCGTCGGCGTAGAGCCGTGCAGCGGTCACGGGGTCACCGTCCCGCTCGTGGAGGTATGCCCCGACGGCGGCGTACCGAGGCAGGGCGGGGTCGATCTCCGCGAGGGCGGCCAGGCCGGCCCGCGGACCGCCGGCCTCGCCGACTGCGACAGCCCGATTGAGGCGCGCTACCGGGCTGTCGGTGAGGCGCACCAGTTCGTCGTACCACTCGACGATCTGCACCCAGTCGGTCTCCTCGGCGGTACGGGCATCGGCGTGGAGCGCGGCGATGGCTGCCTGGACCTGGAACTCGCCTAATCGGTCGCGGGCGAGGGCTGCCTGTAGTACGTCGATGCCCTCGGCGATCAGGCGGGTGTCCCACAGACTGCGGTCCTGCTCGGCGAGAGGCACGAGGCTACCGTCGGCGGCGGTCCGTGCCAGGCGTCGGGCGTGGTGGAGCAGCATCAGCGCGAGCAGGCCCGCCACCTCCTCGTGCCTGACCTCGGCTGCCAGTTGGCGGGTGAGCCGGATCGCCTCCGCGGCGAGGTCGACATCGCCTGAGTAACCCTCGTTGAAGACGAGGTAGAGCACACGCAGCACCGTGGCGACGTCACCGGGCTGGTCGAACCGGACTTTCGAGATGGTCCGCTTGGCCCGGGTGATCCGCTGGGCCATCGTCGCCTCGGGTACGAGGTAAGCCTGCGCGATCTGACGCGTGGTCAGGCCGCCGACCGCGCGCAACGTGAGCGCGACGGCCGACGCCGGTGCCAGGGAAGGATGCGCGCACAGGAAGTACAGCTGGAGTGTGTCGTCGACCGACCGTGCCGTGCCCGGTGCGGGCTCCACCTCGACGAGCGCCTCGCGTCGGCGCAGGGAGGTATCGGTGCGGGTGGCGTCGAGGAACTTGCGCCAGGCGACGGTGATCAGCCAGCCCTGGGGATCTCGCGGCGGATCGGCCCGCCACACGCGCACCGCTTCCACCAGAGCGTCCTGCACGGCGTCCTCGGCCGCCGCGAAGTCGGCTCCGCGGCGGACGAGGATCCCGATCACCGTGGGGGTGAGGGTCCGCAGCACGACCTCGTCCACCTCGGTCACTCCGTGATCGTGGGCGGCTCGGTCAGGAACGGGCGCACCTCGAGCCACTCGTGGATCGGCTTCCCGCCCGCGCCCGGAGCTGCAGACAATTCACCGGCGAGTTCGAGCGCCCGCTCGCGGGTCTCGACGTCGATCACCATCCAGCCCGCGATCAGGTCCTTGGTCTCCGCGAACGGGCCGTCGGTCACCGGCGGACGCCCCTCGCCGTCGTACCGGACGAACGTTCCTTCCGGTGACAGTGCCTGACTGTCGACGTATTCGCCGGTGCTTTCGATCCGAGCGGCAAAGTTCTCCATGTACTGCATGTGGGCCGAAACCTCCTCTGGCGTCCACTGATCCATCGGTACGTCGTTGACCGGTGCCGGTGCGCCTCGGTAGTGCTTGAGCAGCAGGTACTTGGCCATCGTCTTCTCCTCGGTGTGGTGTAGGGCCCATTGTGGCCCGCATTGCACCCCTGGGACGGAGCTGTGCTCGCGATTTCGACATCGTGCCGCGACATTTTCCTGGAGCCCGCCGGTTTGTCGTGGTTGCGCATCGCAGTGTCATCGTGGTTGCGCATCGCAGTGTCATCGTGAGGCGCACGACTCCCTAGACTGGTCGTCACACCGTCGACCCAAGGGGAGCTTTTTTCGTGAGTATCGTTTCGGCCCGCACCGCGGTCCGTCGTCAGCTGTGTGGGTCGCCGACGTGCGCCTAGTCTTCGCCGGTACACCCGAACCCGCTGTGCCGTCTCTCGAGCGACTCATCCGTTCCGCCCGTCACGAGGTGGTCGCCGTGATCACGCGGCCGGACGCGGTGGCCGGGCGAGGGCGGAAGGTAGTCCGATCGCCGATCGGTGCCCTTGCGGACGCGCACGGTATCGAGGTGCTCACGCCCGAGCGACCCTCCGATCCGGAGTTCCTCGCGCGACTGACCGACCTGGCACCCGAGTGTGCTCCCGTCGTCGCCTACGGTGCGTTGCTTCCGCAGAAGGTGCTGGACATTCCGGCCCTCGGCTGGGTCAACCTGCACTTCTCGCTGCTGCCCGCCTGGCGGGGTGCGGCGCCGGTGCAGGCGGCAATCGCTTCCGGCGACGACATGACGGGCGCCAGCGCCTTCCGGCTCGAGGCTGGAATGGATACGGGCCCGGTGTACGGGGTCGTGACCGAGCGAATCCGCGCTACCGATACCGCGGGTGACCTTCTCGGCCGATTGGCCGACAGCGGGGCGGTTCTCCTCGAATCCGTTCTCGACGGACTGGCGGACGGCACGATCACCGCGGTTCCGCAGCCGGGGGACGGCGTCTCGTATGCACCCAAGGTGACCGTGGAGGAAGCCCGAATCCGTTGGGACAGAACAGCTGTGGTGATCGATCGGCATGTCCGCTCGGTGACACCTGCACCGGGAGCATGGACGACGATCGGGGACGTGCGCGTCAAGGTCGGCCCGCTGACCCTCACCGACGACAGGCTCGAGCCCGGAGAAATCTCCGTGACCAAGAGCGAATTCCTCGTCGGAACCTCCACGGTGGCAGTCCGGCTGGACCGGATCCAGCCTCAAGGAAAAAAACAGATGTCCGCTCTCGACTGGGCGCGGGGCGCACGACTCGACGCGAAGGTACGGGCACAGTGAGCGACTCGAGAAGACCCGCACGCGGCAAGAGGGCAGGAACAGGCGCGAGCAACAATCGGCCGCGCCAGGCACGTCGGCCCGATGCCGCCCAAGCGGGTCTGGATCAGCCACGGCTCGCTGCGCGTGACGTGTTGCGGGCAGTGCGTGAACGGGACGCCTACGCGAACCTGGTCCTCCCCGGACTGCTGCGGGAACGGCGACTCGACGGCCGGGACGCCGCGCTGGCCACGGAATTAGCCTACGGTGCGGCGCGAGCGCGGGGACTGCTGGACGCGGTCATCGCGGACTGTGCGGGCCGCCCGATCGAGGAGGTCGACGGCCCGCTGCTGGATGTGCTCCAGCTGGGCGCCTACCAGCTTCTCCGTACGCGGGTGGCCCCGCACGCCGCCGTCGCCACCTCCGTCGACCTTGTCCGCGCAGAGGCGGGTCCGGGCAAGGCCGGGTTCGTCAACGCCGTGTTGCGCAGGGTGTCGGAGCGGTCGGAAGCGGAGTGGGTCGAGCGGTTGGCGCCGTCCGACCCGATCGGGCGGCTGGCCTTCGAGCATGCGCACCCGGCCTGGATCGCGCAGGTGTTCGCGGACGCGCTGGGGCCCGACGCCGGCGAACTCGAGGATGCCCTGATCGCCGACGATTCCCGTCCGGCCGTTCACCTCGTCGCGCGGCCGGGTGAGATTTCGGCGGAAGAATTGGCTCTGGTCACCGGGGGAGAGGTCGGCCGGTACTCGCCGTATGCGGTGTATCTCGACGGTGGCGACCCGGGCCAGCTCGACGCTGTGCGCGAGGGTCTGGCCGGTGTGCAGGACGAGGGCAGTCAGCTGGTGGCCCGGGCACTCGCCCTGGCCCCACTCGAGGGAACGGACTGCGGGCGCTGGCTCGATCTCTGTGCCGGACCCGGTGGTAAAGCCGCGCTTCTCGGCGCACTCGCAGGTATCGAGGGCGGGCGACTCGATGCGGTGGAGCCGGTGGCGCACCGCGCCGACCTCATTCGTAAGACGACGCGGGAACTCCCCGTCGACGTGCATGTCGCGGACGGGCGTGATCCCGGGCTTGCCGGTGGTTACGACCGAATCCTGGTCGACGCGCCGTGCACCGGTCTCGGTGCCCTGCGGCGCCGCCCCGAGGCACGCTGGCGTCGGCAGCCGTCCGATGTGGCCGGTCTGGCGAAATTGCAGCGGGAACTGCTCGCCTCGGCGCTGGGGTTGGTGCGCCCGGGTGGTGTCGTCGTGTATTCCACGTGTTCTCCGCACCTGTCGGAGACAGTGGCGGTGGTGGCGGATGCGGTACGTCGCTATGGCGTGACAGCGCTCGACACGAGGGCGCTGGTCCCGGGCGTTCCGGGACTCGGTGACGGTACGAGTGTGCAGTTGTGGCCGCACCGCCACGGCACCGACGCGATGTTCCTCGCTGCGCTGCGGAAGCCGATGGAGTGACCGTGATCGGACGCTCGTTCAGATAACTAGAACCTGTTCCCATTTGAGCTAAAACGTGTTCTACTTTCTCGCGACGAAGGTCGTCTGTCACAAGCGAGTGGAGGACTCACGATGAATCGGGTAGCGGGGAAAGTAGTTCTGATCACCGGCGCAGCACGGGGGCAGGGGCGCAGTCATGCCGTCCACCTCGCCGACGAGGGCGCCGACATCATCGCTTTCGACCTCTGCGAGGACATTGCATCGAACGGGTATCCCCTCGCGACGCCGGCCGATCTGGAAGAGACCGGGAAGCTCGTCGAGAAGGCGGGACGTCGCGTGGTCACGGCGAAGGTCGACGTGCGTGATCGCGCGGCGCTGAAACGGGAACTCGACGCCGCCGTCGCCAGACTCGGGCGGCTCGACGTGGTGGTCGCCAACGCGGGTATCGCCCCACTCGGCAACGATGTGCCGGTCGAAGGATTCGTGGACGCATTCGACGTCGACTTCGTGGGTGTGGTCAACACCATCCACGTCGCTCTGCCGCATCTCGGCGGTGGCGCGTCGATCATCGCCACCGGTTCGGTCGCCGGCCTCGTCCCCCAGACCGGCCTCAACGGTCAGCAGGCACTCCAGGGGCCGGGCGGAGACGGATACGGTCTGGCCAAGAAGATGCTGCAGACCTACACGCATTCGCTGGCGCTCACCCTGGGCCCGAAGTCCATTCGCGTCAACGCCATCCATCCCACCAACTGCAACACGGACATGCTCCAGAGCCCGCCGATGTTCCGCACGTTCCGGCCCGACCTCGAGAACCCGACGGCCGAAGACGCGAAGGTGACGTTCCCCTTCATGCAGGCGATGCCGACGCCGTGGGTGGAGCCCGAGGATATTTCCCACGCGGTGGTATACCTCTCGTCCGACGAGTCGCGGTTCGTCACCGGACAGCAGCTCCGCGTCGACGCGGGAGCGGGTCTCAAGCTAGGGGTCTGAGTCTGCGTACCGGGTTTCGCGCCGGCGTCGCACCACGCCCTACGATCCCCCCCGGACTCGGCGATCAGGGACGGTCGACCTGCTTGCGGAGCCGAGCAGAGGCCTTGATCCGCCAGGCATCCTGCAGAAGCTCCGTGAGTTGGTCGAGGCCGACCTCGTCGAGACGGACCAGAATCGCGCCGTACCCGTCGTAGTGGGGGGTGGTGTAGAAAGCGTTTCCCTCCTCGAGGAGAGCGGCCTTCTCGTCGAGACCGCACACCACCATGAGCCCGCCGTCCGACTCCGTGCGGTGTCTCGCGATCAGCTTGCCGGCCACCTTCAGCGCCGGGGTCCGGTAGGACGTGCTTTCCTCCACTGCGGGCAGTGACCTCCCGATGTCCACCACGTCCGCCCAGGTCGCCATGGCCCCAGTATGGCGGAATCGTGACGGCGGGCAACGACGTTTCTCGCGGGGTCCGACCGCGTGGTCCGAGACGTTTCCGCGTGCGACTAAACTCCGGCGCGTGGCAACCCCGATGATCGCACCGTCCATCCTGTCTGCAGATTTCGCTCGTCTCGCCGAGGAGGCGACCGCGGTCGCCGGTGCCGACTGGCTTCATGTCGACGTGATGGACGCGCATTTCGTCCCGAACCTCACGCTCGGTCTTCCCGTGGTGAAGAGCCTGCTCGCGGCGACGGACATTCCGCTCGACTGCCACCTCATGATCGACGACCCGGGACGCTGGGCACCGCCCTACGCCGAAGCCGGCGCACACAACGTGACCTTCCACGCCGAAGCCACCGACGACCCGCGGTCGGTGGCCCGCGACATTCGGGCGGCCGGCGCTAAAGCAGGACTCAGTGTGAAGCCGGGAACGCCGATCGAGCCCTACCTGGAAATCCTGAAGGATTTCGACACACTTCTCGTCATGAGCGTGGAGCCCGGATTCGGCGGACAGTCCTTCATCCCGGAGGTGCTGTCCAAGGCGAAGGCAGTACGCCGGCTGGTCGACTCGGGTGAGCTGACGCTGATCGTGGAGATCGACGGTGGCATCAACGCCGACACCGTCGAGGCCGCCGCCGAGGCGGGAGTCGACTGCTTCGTCGCCGGGTCCGCCGTGTACGGCGCCTCCGATCCCGCCGAAGCGGTGCAGGCGCTTCGAGCCAGTGCGGCCAAAGCCTCTCCGCACCTGAGCATCTCGCGGTAACGGCCCAGCCGCGCCGTGAACGTGCCCCACGAGAATTCCGCCGCAGACCTCGACGCCGCGATGCTGATCGCCATCGGCGCCGCGGAGTCGGCCCGTGGTTTCACCAGCCCCAATCCCGCGGTCGGTGCTGTCGTGCTCGACGCCGGCGGGCGTATCGCCGGGGTGGGAATGACCCAGCCCCCGGGCGGTCCCCACGCCGAGGTCGTGGCGTTGCGGGAGGCGGGTGACGCGGCGCGCGGAGGCACGGTCGTGGTCACTCTGGAACCGTGTAACCACCACGGCCGCACGGGGCCCTGCTCCACCGCGCTGATCGAGGCCGGGGTCGTGGCCGTCCACTATGCGGTGGCTGATCCCAACCCCGAGGCGGCCGGTGGCGCCGAAACTCTGGCGGCCGCCGGCGTCGCCGTCGCCTCCGGACTGCGCGCCCAGGAAGTCGAGCGCGAGCCGCTCCGGGCCTGGCTGCACCGGCAACGCACCGGCCGTCCGCACATCACCTGGAAATACGCGGCGACCCTCGATGGCCGTAGTGCCGCAGCTGATGGAACCAGCAAGTGGATCACCGGTCCCGATGCCCGGGCGCGGGTCCACGCCGACCGCGCGAAGCTCGACGCGATCGTGGTCGGCACGGGGACCGTGCTCGCCGACGACCCACGGCTGACTGCTCGGCTGCCCGACGGGTCTCTCGCGGCCCACCAACCGCTGCGGGTGGTGGTGGGCCGGACCGAGCTTCCGGCGCGTGCTCGGGTTCTCGACGACTCGGCGCCCACGCTGCTGCTCCGCACCCACGATGTGAACGACGTCGTCGCCGCCCTCGCCGAGTACACCGACGTTCTGCTCGAAGGCGGGCCCCGGTTGGCGGGTGCCTTCCTTGCCGCAGGCCGGGTCGACCGGATCCAGGCCTACCTCGCTCCGCTGGTACTCGGTGCCGGCAGGCCCGCGGTGTCGGAGGCGGGGGTGTCCACGATCGACGGCGCACTGCGGTTCCACCACGAGTCCGTCGAAACAATCGGCCCCGATTTGTTGTTGAGTTTGATTCCGGCACTGCCGGAGCACACCGCCCTGTCCAGCAAGCCCTGAATATCACTGTCAGCCCTGAAAACGAGGAGTAGCCACCGTGTTCACCGGAATCGTCGAAGAATTGGGTGAGGTCGTCGCCAAGGAAGAGCTGGCCGACGCCGCACGGTTTACGGTCCGCGGTCCGGTGGTCACTTCCGATGCGTCGCACGGAGACTCGATTGCCGTGAACGGTGTGTGTCTCACCGTCGTCGAAGTGCTCGCCGACGGGTCGTTCACGGCCGACGTCATGCAGGAGACCTTGAACCGGTCGAGTCTGCAGAAGATCGATGTCGGGAGCCGGGTCAACCTCGAGCGGGCGGCAGCGCTGAACAGCAGGCTCGGCGGTCACCTCGTTCAGGGGCACGTCGACGGTACCGGTCACATCATCAGCCGGAACCCGTCCGACAACTGGGAAGTGGTGCGGATCGCTCTGCCCGACGCGATCTCGAAGTATGTAGTGGAGAAGGGATCGATCACTGTCGACGGGGTATCGCTGACCGTGTCGGCGCTCGGCGGGGAGCGCGGCGACGAGTATTTCGAAATCTCGCTGATCCCCACCACGCTGAACCTGACCACACTGGGCGCGGCGCCGGTCGGCACACCCGTCAATCTGGAGGTCGACGTGATCGCCAAGTATGTGGAGCGCCTGCAAGCCGCCGGCCGCTGAGTCGTACTGTTGAGAAGCATCCGACGGATGCGATTGCTGTATTCGAAGATGCGTAAGTCAAGACTTTGGAGACCGAGCACGTGACCAGGTTCGACAGTATCGAGCGCGCCGTTGCGGATATCGCCGCAGGCAAGGCTGTCGTCGTCGTCGACGACGAAGACCGGGAGAACGAGGGAGACCTCATCTTCGCGGCGGAGAAGGCCACCCCCGAGTTGGTTGCCTTCATGGTTCGATACACCTCCGGCTACCTGTGTGTGCCCCTCGACGGTGCGGACTGCGACCGGCTGGGTCTGCCCCCGATGTACGCCACCAATCAGGACAAGCACGGCACGGCGTACACGGTGACCGTCGACGCCCGTGAGGGCATCGGAACCGGGATCTCCGCATCCGACCGCGCCGCCACCATGCGGTTGCTCGCCGACCCGTCCAGCGGAGCGCAGGACTTCACCCGTCCCGGCCACGTCGTGCCGCTGCGCGCCAAGGAGGGCGGGGTGCTGCGCCGCCCCGGCCACACCGAGGCCGCCGTCGACCTGGCCCGGATGGCCGACCTCCGGCCGGCGGGCGTGATCTGCGAGATCGTCAGCCAGAAGGACGAGGGTCACATGGCCCAGACCGACGAGTTGCGGGTCTTCGCCGACGACCACAATCTCGCGCTGATCTCCATCGCCGATCTCATCGCCTGGCGTCGCAAGCACGAAAAGCACGTCGAACGCGTCGCGGCCGCACGGATCCCCACCCGGCACGGCGAGTTCACCGCCGTCGGATACCGGAGCATCTACGACGACGTCGAGCACGTCGCGCTCGTCCGCGGCGACCTGCCGGGTCCCGACGGTGACGGCAGCGACGTCCTGGTGCGGGTGCACTCGGAGTGCCTCACCGGTGACGTGTTCGGGTCACTGCGCTGCGACTGCGGTCCTCAGCTCGACGCCGCGCTGGACATGGTGGCGCAGGAAGGTCGCGGCGTGGTGCTCTACATGCGGGGGCACGAAGGTCGCGGCATCGGACTGATGCACAAGCTGCAGGCCTACCAGTTGCAGGACGCCGGGTCGGACACCGTCGACGCCAATCTCGAGCTGGGTCTGCCGGCAGATGCCCGCGACTATGGGATCGGTGCGCAGATCCTGGTCGATCTCGGCATCTCGTCGATGCGGCTGCTTACGAACAATCCGGCCAAGCGGGTCGGTCTCGACGGTTATGGCCTCCAGATCACCGAGCGTGTCTCGATGCCGCTGCGCGCGAACGCCGAGAACCTGACGTACTTGCGCACCAAGCGCGACCGGATGGGGCACGACCTGATCGGGCTCGACGACTTCGAAGCGGGAGAGCTGCTGTGAGTGGTGAAGGTCTGCCCGACCTGCAACTCGGTGAGGCTCAGGACCTCGAGCTGGCGATCGTGGCGGGAAGTTGGCACGCGGAGATCTCGGAGGCGCTGATCGCCGGTGCCCAGCGGGTCGCCGCGGACGCGAAGGTGAAGAAAGTCACCCTCGTGCGCGTGGCCGGTGCGATCGAACTGCCGGTGGTGGCCCAGCAACTGGCCCGCACTCATGACGCCGTGGTCGCCCTCGGTGTCGTGATCCGCGGAGGAACCCCGCACTTCGAATACGTCTGCGACGCGGTGACCGCCGGCCTGACGAGGGTGTCCCTCGACGAGAGCACTCCCGTCGGCAACGGTGTTCTCACCACCGATACCGAACAGCAGGCGATCGACCGCAGCGGCCTGCCCGGTGCGGTGGAGGACAAGGGCGGGCAGGCGTGCGCTGCGGCGCTAGACACCGCGGTCACCCTGGCGCGCCTGCGCCGGGAACGAACGGAAGATGCGCTCGCATGACCTCCTCGGAAACCGAGTGGCAGTTCGTCTCGCGACCACGCAAGTCGAGTCGGTACGCGATCGGCGTGGCGATTCTCATGGTCGTCCTACACGTGACGTTCGCCATTCTCCTGCGCGGTGATTCGACGGGCGTCTACTTCCGGCTCGCGGATCAGGTGGCCTTCGTCGGCATCGGGTGTCTGCTCGCCGGGGCGGTGCTTCTGCTCACACGTCCGCGGTTGCGCGTCGGCCCCCGCGGCATCGCTGTCCGCAACGTCCTGGGCGAACGGATCGTCGACTGGGACCTGTACGAGGGACTCTCGTTTCCCGACGGCGCCGCATGGGCGCGGATAGAACTCCCCGACGACGAATACGTTCCCGTGATGGCGATCCAGTCGAACGACCGCGACTACGCGGTGGACGCCGTGCACCGCTTCCGTGACCTCGTGTCGGAGTACGCACCGTCCTGACGGGCCGGCCTGTTCCGGCCGTCGCGGATGCGGGGTTGGTCGGTGGCGCCGACTAACGTGGAGGGGTGCCCGATCCTTCGACATATCGCCCCGCGACCGGAACGATTCCGGTGGCGCCGGGGGTATACAAGTTCCGCGATCCGCACGGCCGGGTCATCTACGTGGGGAAGGCGAAGAGTCTTCGTTCGCGGTTGAACTCCTATTTCGCCGACGTCACGACGCTGCATCCGCGTACCCGTCAGATGGTCACCACTGCGGGCAGCGTCGAGTGGACCGTGGTGAGCACCGAGGTGGAGGCACTCCAGCTCGAATACAACTGGATCAAGGAGTTCGATCCGCGGTTCAACGTCCGGTACCGTGACGACAAGACCTACCCGGTGCTCGCGGTCACGTTGAACGAGGAGTTCCCGCGGTTGTTCGTCTACCGCGGTCCGCGTCGTAAGGGGGTGCGGTATTTCGGTCCCTACTCCCACGCCTGGGCTATCCGCGAGACCCTGGATCTGCTGCTGCGCGTGTTCCCGGCCCGGACATGTTCGGCCGGAGTGTTCAAGCGGCACAACCAGATCGGCAGGCCCTGTCTGCTCGGCTATATCGACAAGTGCTCGGCGCCCTGTGTGGGGCGCGTGTCGGCGGCGGAACACCGGCAGATCGTGGAGGACTTCTGCGACTTCCTGTCCGGCCGCACCGACAAGCTGGTCCGCGAGCTCGAGGCACGCATGCAGAAGGCGTCGGAAGAGCTGGACTTCGAGTTGGCGGCGCGGCTGCGTGACGACGTCGGCGCGCTACGGCGGGCACTCGAGAAGCAGGCGGTGGTGCTCGGCGACGGCACCGATGCCGACCTCGTCGCCTTCGCGACCGACGAACTCGAAGCGGCGGTCCAGGTGTTCCACGTGCGCGGTGGCCGGGTCCGCGGGCAGCGCGGCTGGGTGGTCGAGAAAGCCGGAGACGTCATCGACTGGGCAACGGTCGATTCCGAGGCGGGTTCGGACCTACCGCTTCTCGTCGAGCAGTTCCTCACTCAGTTCTACGGCGAGCAGGCAGCGTTGGCGGGCGGCGCCGACGGCGAGAGCGAAAGCAACGGCGTCCCGCGAGAGGTGCTCGTCCCGGTACTGCCACACGACACCGAGCAGGTGCAGGAGTGGCTGAGCGGGTTGCGCGGATCAGGAGTCCGGGTGCGAGTGCCGCAGCGCGGCGACAAGAAGGCCCTCGCCGAGACGGTGCAGCGCAATGCGCAGGAGGCGCTGGCGCAACACAAGCTGCGACGCGCTGGTGACTTCACCTCCCGGTCGGCTGCACTGCAGGGCATCCAGGAGGCTCTCGATCTGGATTCCGCCCCCCTGCGCATCGAGTGTGTCGACATCAGCCACGTGCAGGGCACGGACGTCGTGGCATCACTCGTCGTCTTCGAGGACGGCTTGCCCCGCAAGTCCGACTACCGCCACTACGCGATCAAGGAGGCCGCCGGCGACGGCCGCTCCGACGACGTCGCGAGTATCGGCGAGGTCACCCGCAGGCGTTTCCTGCGGCACAACCGCGACGTCGGTGTGCTGAGGGCGGAGGCCGAGGCGGCGGGGGAAGGCTCCGCAGGCGGCGATCTCGCACCCGAGGCGGCGATCGACCCTCAGACCGGGCGTCCGCGACGGTTTGCGTACCCGCCGAACCTTTTCGTGGTGGACGGGGGTGCGCCGCAGGTGGCGGCCGCATCCGCCGTTCTCGAAGAACTCGGGATCACCGATGTCGCGGTGATCGGGCTCGCCAAGCGACTCGAAGAGGTCTGGGTACCCGGGGAGGAGGATCCGGTGATCCTGCCCCGGACCAGTGAGTCCCTGTACCTCCTGCAGCGGGTGCGGGACGAAGCGCACCGGTTCGCCATCACCTTCCACCGCAGCAAGCGCTCGCGGCGGATGACGGCATCGGCGCTCGACTCCGTACGCGGTCTCGGCGATACCCGCCGCAAGGCGCTGGTCACCCATTTCGGCTCCGTCGCCCGCCTCAAGCAGGCCACTGTCGAGGAGATCACGGCGGTGCCCGGGATCGGCACGACCACGGCGAAGGCCGTCCTCAGCGCCCTCGGGGCCGGGGAACCGTCTGCGGCGGTGGCGGGAGTGGGGGATGATGAACCCGATCGCAATGGAACCGGCAGCACAGAAGAGAACGGCGCAGACATCCGGCACGACTTGGCAGCACAGCAGGACCCGGCCGCAGAGCAGGAGCCGCCGGCACAGCGCGACACAGTAGGGCTACACGCTTCGCAACGGACAGGTGTCGAGTGAACGATCAGCACGCGCAGAGCGACCGTCCACCCACGGTTCGGCCGATGGACTTCCTTCTCGTCACCGGGCTTTCGGGGGCGGGACTGCAAACCGCCGCGAAGGTTCTCGAAGACCTCGGGTGGTACGTCGCCGACAATCTGCCACCGGAACTGATCTCCCGCATGGTGGATCTGAGTCTGGAATCCGATTCGCGACTCGAACGCCTCGCGGTGGTCATCGACGTGCGGAGCAGGCTGTTCACCGGAGACCTCGGCTGGGTTCTCACCGAGCTGGAGTGCAAGCCGGTGCACACCCGGGTGCTGTACCTCGATGCGTCCGACGAGGTGTTGGTGCGCCGCTTCGAGCAGGTGCGGCGAAGTCATCCGCTGTCCGGGGGCGGCGCCCAGGGCACCCTGTCCGAGGGCATCGCCGCCGAGCGCGACCAACTCGCCAAGGTCAAGGCCGCCGCGGATCTGGTGATCGACACCTCGTCCCTCGCCGCGCACCAGCTGAGGCAGAAGATCGAAGACGCCTTTGGGGACGCCGAGCACCGCACGATGCAGGTGACGGTCCAGTCGTTCGGTTTCAAGTACGGTCTTCCGATGGACGCGGACCTGGTCTGCGACGTCCGGTTCCTTCCCAATCCGCACTGGATCCCCGAACTGCGCCCGCACACGGGACAGAGCCCGGACGTGCGGGACTACGTGTTGTCGCAGGACAGCGCGGACGACTATCTGACCACCTATCACCATCTGCTGGATCTGACGATCGCGGGATATCGTCGGGAGGGGAAGCGTTACATGACCATCGCGGTGGGTTGCACCGGCGGTAAGCATCGCAGTGTCGCGATGTCCGAGGCCTTGGCAGGCCGGCTCGGAAACGACTCCGGTCTCGGCGTGCGTGTCGTTCACCGTGATCTGGGGCGCGAATGACGGCGGAGCACGCCTACCCCGCAGTGGTCGCGCTCGGTGGAGGTCATGGGCTTTTCGCCACGCTGAGTGCGGCGCGCCGGCTCAGCCGGAACGTCACTGCCGTCGTCACCGTCGCGGACGACGGGGGTTCGTCGGGTCGCCTGCGCGCGGAACTGGGCGTCATCCCGCCCGGAGATCTTCGGATGGCGCTGGCGGCGCTCGCTGCGGACGACCCGGACGTGCAGGACTGGACGGATACCATCCAGCACCGGTTCGGGGGTATCGGCGCTCTGGCCGGGCATTCGGTGGGAAATCTCATGCTGGCCGGCCTGACCGAAGTCCTCGGCGACCCCGTTGCCGCTTTGGACGAACTCGCCCGGTTGCTCCGCATCGACGGCCGGGTGCTGCCGATGTCGCCGATCGCACTCGATATCGAAGCCGACGTGCAAGGCCTCGAGGCCGACCCGCGAGTCAGCCGCTGCATCCGCGGGCAGGTCGCGGTCGCGACCACCCCGGGCAAGGTGCGGCGCGTTCGGTTGCTGCCCGCGAACCCACCGGCATGTCCCGACGCGGTGCGAGCGATCGAGGCCGCCGACATGGTGGTCCTCGGTCCGGGATCGTGGTTTTCCAGTGTCATCCCGCACGTCCTGGTACCCGAACTTCTCGACACCCTGATCGCGACCGTCGCCCGGAAGGTGCTGGTGCTCAACCTCGCACCGGAGCCCGGTGAGACCGCAGGTTTCTCCACGGAACGGCACTTACACGTGCTGTCCCGGCACGCACCGGGGCTCACCGTCGACTTCGTGGTCGTCGATTCCGCGTCCGTCCCCCCGGGCCGGGAACGCGAGCATCTCGACCGCGCCGCGGAGCAGTTCCGGGCCCGCGTCGTCTACGCCGACGTGTCGGAACACGGCACCCACACGCACCATGCAGGCAAACTTGCGTCCGTTCTCGAACAGCTCTGGAGCGGCCCCGACCCGGGGTCTCGGGGGAGCGTTGTGGCCGAGACACCAGAGGAAAGGGAGAGCGCTTCGTGGCAATGACAGCAGAGGTCAAAGACGAACTCAGTCGTCTCGTCGTCACTCATGTGAGTTGCCGGAAGGCCGAGGTTTCGTCGCTGCTGCGGTTCGCCGGGGGATTGCACATCGTCGGTGGCCGTGTGGTGGTGGAGGCCGAAGTCGACCTCGGCTCCACGGCTCGGCGACTGCGCCGGGAAATTTTCGACCTGTTCACCTACAGCGCCGACGTCCATGTCCTCAGCGCCGGAGGACTCCGAAAGTCGTCGCGGTACATCGTGCGTGTCGCGAAGGAAGGTGAGGCCCTCGCCCGTCAAACCGGGCTCCTCGACCTGCGGGGACGTCCGGTGCGCGGTCTGCCGGCCCAGGTCGTCGGCGGCAGTGTCGCCGATGCGGAGGCGGCGTGGCGAGGTGCGTTCCTCGCGCACGGCTCGCTCACCGAACCGGGACGATCCTCGGCACTCGAAGTCAGCTGCCCCGGTCCGGAGGCCGCGCTCGCGCTCGTCGGCGCTGCTCGCCGGCTCGGGATCTCGGCGAAAGCACGAGAAGTCCGCGGCACCGACCGTGTCGTCATTCGCGACGGCGAGGCCATCGGGGCTCTGCTCACGCGGATGGGGGCGCAGGACACCCGCCTCGTGTGGGAAGAACGCCGGATGCGCCGTGAGGTTCGGGCCACCGCCAACCGGCTGGCCAACTTCGACGACGCGAACCTGCGGCGCTCCGCCCGTGCGGCAGTGGCAGCCGCAGCCCGCGTCGAACGGGCACTCCAGATTTTGGGCGACGAGGTGCCGGACCACCTGGCGGCGGCCGGGCATCTGCGCGTCGAGCACCGTCAGGCGTCGCTGGAAGAGCTCGGCCAGCTCGCCGACCCGCCGATGACGAAGGACGCTGTCGCAGGGCGGATTCGGCGTCTTTTGTCCATGGCGGACCGCAAAGCCAAGGAAACCGGGATCCCCGACACCGAGTCGGCCGTCACCGCAGACCTTCTCGACGACGCGTAGCTGTCCGGCCCGCATGCCCGAGTGCGGGACTGTGCTGGGCGTGGGTGGAGTGCGCGCCGGGCGATCCTGAGCACTAGGGTAAGAAACACATCGACCGATGGACCCTCGCGCCCGGCCATGCACACGTGGATTCGAGTGGTGCGGGGCAGCAGAGCTGTACACCAGAATCATGCGCAAAGGAGCAGATTGTGACTGTCCGGGTAGGCGTAAACGGTTTCGGCCGTATCGGGCGTAACTTCTTCAGGGCGGTGGATGCGCAGAAGGCGCTCGGAACCACCGACATCGAGATTGTGGCGGTCAACGACCTCACGGACAACGCAACGCTCGCGCATCTCCTGAAGTACGACTCCATCCTGGGTCGTCTTCCGCACGACGTCTCGCTCGAGGGCGAAGACACGATCGTGGTCGGAAGCCAGAAGATCAAGGCTCTCGCGATCAAGGAAGGCCCCGCGGCACTTCCGTGGGGTGACCTGGGCGTCGACGTCGTCGTCGAGTCCACCGGTATCTTCACCGACGCCGCGAAGGCGAAGGGTCACCTCGACGCGGGCGCCAAGAAGGTCATCATCTCCGCCCCGGCAAAGGGCGAGGACATCACCATCGTGATGGGCGTCAACGACGACAAGTACGACGGCAGCCAGAACATCATCTCCAACGCCTCGTGCACCACCAACTGCCTCGGGCCCATCGCCAAGGTGCTCGACGACGAGTTCGGCATCGTCAAGGGGCTCATGACCACGGTTCACGCCTACACCCAGGACCAGAACCTGCAGGACGGCCCGCACAGCGACCTGCGTCGGGCCCGCGCCGCCGCTCTCAACGTGGTTCCCACCGGTACCGGTGCGGCCAAGGCGATCGGCCTCGTGCTTCCGCAGCTCCTCGGCAAGCTGGACGGCTACGCGCTGCGCGTGCCGATCCCCACGGGTTCGGTCACCGACCTCACCGCAAACCTGAAGAAGTCGGCGAGCGTCGAGGACATCAACGCCGCGATGAAGGCTGCGGCCGAGGGACCGCTCAAGGGCATCCTCAAGTACACCGACGCGCCGATCGTGTCCTCCGACATCGTCACCGATCCGCACTCCTCCATCTTCGATTCGGGACTCACCAAGGTCATCGAGGATCAGGCGAAGGTCGTGTCCTGGTACGACAACGAGTGGGGCTACTCCAACCGCCTGGCCGACCTCATCGGTCTCGTCGCCAAGTCTCTCTGAGCAAAGGTCAAATAACAGTGGCAGTTCAGACTCTCCAGGATCTGCTGAACGCTGGGGTGGAGGGTCGCACCGTGCTGGTGCGCTCCGACCTCAACGTTCCGCTCGACGGTGACAAGATCACCGATCCCGGCCGCATCATCGCGTCCGCCCCCACGTTGAAGGCGTTGGCGGAAGCCGGGGCCAAGGTCATCGTCACCGCCCACCTGGGCCGTCCCGACGGCACACCCGATCCCAAGTTCTCGCTCGCACCCGTGGCAGTGAAGCTGGCGGAGGTACTCGGCCGCAACGTCCAGCTCGCCGGGGACGTCGTCGGCCAGGACGCTCTGGCCCGCTCCGAGGGTCTCACGGACGGCGACGTGCTCCTGCTCGAGAACATCCGCTTCGACGCGCGCGAGACGAGCAAGGACGAGGCGGAGCGCACCAAGCTCGCCGAGGCGCTCGTCGAGCTTGTCGGAGACGACGGTGCTTTCGTCTCCGACGGCTTCGGTGTCGTCCATCGCGCGCAGGCGTCCGTCTACGACGTGGCCAAGTTGCTTCCGCATTACGCGGGCACACTCGTCGCCGCGGAGGTCGAGGTTCTCGGCAAGCTGACCCAGGACGCCGAACGGCCGTACGCGGTGGTGCTCGGCGGGTCGAAGGTGTCGGACAAGCTCGCGGTGATCGAGGCACTGGCCCCCAAGGTCGACACCCTCGTCATCGGTGGCGGCATGTTCTACACGTTCCTGGCCGCGCAAGGCGTCTCGGTCGGCAACTCGCTGTGCGAGGAGTCGATGATCGAGACCTGCAAGGGGCTACTCGACCGGTACGCCGACGTCATTCACATCCCGCAGGACGTGGTGATCGCGGACTCCTTCTCGGCGGATGCCGAGTCCAAGACCGTGTCGGTACTCGAGATCCCGGACGGCTGGATGGGCCTCGACATCGGACCGCAGTCGGTGCGCCGATTCGCGGCGATCCTCACCAGCGCGAAGACGGTGTTCTGGAACGGCCCGATGGGTGTGTTCGAGTTCGAGAAGTTCTCGGCGGGCACCAAGGGTGTTGCCGAGGCCATCATCGAGGCCACCGGCAAGGGCGCCTTCAGCGTCGTCGGTGGCGGCGACTCCGCGGCCGCGGTGCGTCAGCTGGATCTCCCCGAGGACGGCTTCTCGCATATCTCGACTGGTGGTGGAGCCTCCCTCGAATACCTCGAGGGCAAGGACCTGCCCGGCATCTCGGTTCTGGAGGGCTGATGGCGCGCAAGCCGCTGATCGCCGGCAACTGGAAGATGAATCTGAACCATTTCGAGGCCATCGCGCTGGTTCAGAAGATTGCCTTCTCGCTGCCGGACAAATATTTCGACAAGGTCGACGTGACGGTGCTCCCACCGTTCACCGACATCCGCAGTGTCCAAACTCTCGTCGAGGGTGACAAGCTCCTGCTCACCTACGGGGCGCAGGACGTGTCGGCGCACGACTCGGGTGCCTTCACCGGCGAGATCAGCGGTTCCATGCTGGCCAAGCTGGGGTGCACGTTCGTCGTCGTCGGACACTCCGAGCGTCGGACCCTGCACGGTGAGGACAACGACACCGTGCTGGCCAAGACCAAGGCAGCACTGAAGAACGGACTCACCCCGATCGTCTGCATCGGTGAGGGTCTCAACATTCGTGAGGCCGGCGAGCACGTGGCGTACAACGTCGAACAGTTGCGGGGTTCGCTCGCCGGGCTGTCCGCCGAAGACGTCGCGAAGGTCGTCATTGCATACGAGCCGGTGTGGGCCATCGGCACCGGCCGGGTCGCCAGTGCGTCGGACGCGCAGGAAGTGTGTGCTGCGGTCCGTGCCGCCCTCGGCGAACTGGCCACCCCTGCGGTGGCCTCCACGGTCCGTGTGCTCTACGGCGGAAGCGTCAACGCCAAGAACGTCGGCGAGATCGTCGGGCAGTCCGACGTGGACGGCGCCCTCGTGGGCGGCGCTTCACTCAAGGCCGACGAGTTCGCGACGCTGTCGGCGATCGCTGCCGGCGGCCCCCTGCCCTGAGGCGCCTCCGGCGCTCGTGCGCCTTTCTGGTAGCCACGGCTACCAGAAAGGCGCACGAGCGCGAAGCGCCTGTAGGGTGTACGAGGTCGTAGTTGTTGCTACTCGATGGGTGGACGTAGACAGACATGGAACTGTTCCTGGATATCTTGCTGGTTGCCACCAGCTTGCTGCTGATTCTGTTGGTGCTCCTGCACCGCGGTAAGGGCGGCGGGTTGTCCAGCCTCTTCGGCGGCGGCGTCCAGTCGAGCCTGTCCGGTTCCACCGTGGTCGAGAAGAACCTCGACCGCCTCACCGTCTTCACCGGTCTGATCTGGTTGATCTCGATCATCGGCATCGGCCTGGAGATCAAGTTCGGCTGATCAACCTTCCCCACGCGGACCCCGCCGTTTCATCGTGCGGACCCCGCAGCTTCATCGTGCGGACCCCGCAGTGGCAGTTGATACTGGGTGCATGACCGAAACCCCCCGTGAAGCCACCGAACCACTCCGCGAAGACATTCGGCTGCTCGGCGGCATTCTCGGTCAGATCGTCCGCGAACAGGCCGGCGACGACATCTTCGATCTCGTGGAGAAGGCCCGGGTCGAATCGTTCCGTGTTCGGCGTTCGGAAATCGACCGCGCCGAACTGGCCGACATGTTCACGCACGTCGCCACCGGGGACACCCTCCCCGTCATCCGCGCCTTCAGCCATTTCGCTCTTCTGGCAAATCTCGCCGAGGACATTCACCGGGAACGCCGCCGGGCTGTGCACGTGGCAGCGGGCGAACCAGCTCCCGACAGCACTCTCGCGGCCACGTTCGCGAAGCTCGATGCCGCCGACCTCGACCGAGAAGTGGTCGCGACAGCCCTACGTGGGGCGCTCGTCTCACCGGTGATCACTGCCCACCCCACCGAAACGCGTCGACGGACGGTGTTCGACACCCAGACGCGGATCACTGAGTTGATGCGGTTCCGGGAGCGGACCGCGCTCACCGAGTCGGAGATCGCCGACGTCGATGTGCGGCTTCGGCGCCAAATCCTTACCCTGTGGCAGACCGCACTGATCCGGCTGTCCCGCTTGCGTATTCAGGACGAGATCGAAGTCGGGCTGCGTTACTACGACGCCGCGCTCTTCGAGGTCGTGCCCGCGATCAATGCCGAACTCCGCAACGCCCTCCAAGTCCGATGGCCCGACACCGATCTCGGGCGGGAACCCATTCTCCGGCCGGGGTCGTGGATCGGTGGCGACCGGGACGGCAATCCCAACGTCACCGCGGACGTCGTAAGGCAGGCGACGAGCCGCGCCGCCGCAACCGCCGTCGAGCATCATCTGTGCGAACTGGCGACGCTCGAACGGGAACTGTCGATGTCTGCCCGCCTGGTAACGGTCACTCCCGGCCTCGATCTTCTGGCAGCGGCCTCGCAGGACGACTCACCGTTCCGTGCCGACGAGCCGTACCGGCGTGCGGTCCGCGGGATCCGCGGCCGCCTGACCGCCACCGCGCTCCGTATCCTCGGGGAGATGCCCGCGTACGCCCTCGACCTCGGGCTCGCGCCCTACAACTCACCGCCGGAAATGCTCCACGAACTCGATGTGGTCGACGAGTCCCTGCGCCGCGGCGGCGACGGCACGATCGCCGACGACGGCCTCGCCCGACTCCGCGAATCGGTGGACGTGTTCGGGTTCCATCTCTCGGGCCTCGACATGCGCCAGAACTCGGAGGTGCACGAAACGGTGGTCGCCGAGCTGCTCGCCTGGGCGGGGGTGCATCCCGACTACACGTCGCTGTCCGAGGACGAACGGGTCGACTTGCTCACCGCGGAGCTCTCCACGAGGCGCCCACTGACGGCAGCGAAGGCGGAGTTCAGCGAACTGACCACCAAGGAGCTCGCCATCCTCGAGGCCGGGGCCGAGGCGGTGCGGACGCTCGGGTCCGGAGCGGTGCCCAACTACATCATCAGTATGTGTACCTCGGTCAGCGACATGCTCGAGGCGGCGATCCTGCTCAAGGAAGTGGGGCTGTTCGATCCCGGGCCGGGGGAGAACCCGTCGTGTCCGGTGGGGATCGTGCCGCTCTTCGAGACGATCGAGGACCTCCAGCACGGCGCATCCACGCTCGAGGCGACCCTCGCGATTCCGCTCTACCGGGCCCTCGTGGCGTCGAGGGGCGACTCGCAGGAAGTGATGCTCGGATACTCCGACTCCAACAAGGACGGCGGGTATCTCGCTGCGAACTGGGCGCTGTACCGGGCCGAGCTCGACCTGGTGGAGGCGGCCCGGAAAACGGGAATACGATTGCGCCTCTTCCACGGTCGCGGTGGCACCGTCGGGCGTGGCGGCGGACCCAGCTACGAGGCGATCCTCGCACAACCGCCGGGAGCCGTCGCAGGCTCGCTGCGCATCACCGAGCAGGGCGAGGTGATCGCCGCCAAGTACGCGGAACCCCGGCTCGCGCAACGCAACCTCGAAACCCTTCTCGCGGCAACCCTCGAGGCCACCCTGCTCGACGTGGAGGGAC
Organism: Rhodococcus sp. NPDC019647; assembly: GCF_044389235.1. Classification (NCBI taxonomy): domain Bacteria; kingdom Bacillati; phylum Actinomycetota; class Actinomycetes; order Mycobacteriales; family Nocardiaceae; genus Rhodococcus; species Rhodococcus sp. NPDC019647. The sequence goes on from NZ_JBIRXS010000001.1 coordinate 732,522, forward strand.
TCGGCGCCGCCGCCGAACCCGCCTATCGCGTCCTCGACGAACTCGCCGCACTCGCGCGCCGTGCGTACAGCGAACTCGTCCATGACACACCAGGATTCGTTCAGTACTTCGAGATGTCGACGCCCGTCGCGGAGATCGGGGCACTCAACATCGGCAGCCGGCCCGCGTCCCGGAAGCAGACGACGTCGATCGCCGACCTGCGCGCGATCCCCTGGGTGCTGTCCTGGAGCCAGTCGCGGGTGATGCTGCCAGGGTGGTACGGCACCGGCTCCGCGTTCGAGCAGTGGACCGCCGGCGACCCCGAGAAGGTTGTCACCCTGTCACGGCTCTATGACACGTGGCCCTTCTTCCGCACGGTCCTGTCCAACCTGGCGATGGTGATGTCCAAATCCGACATGGGTCTGGCGGCACGCTATTCGGAGTTGGTTCCCGACGAGGGGCTGCGACAACGGGTGTTCGGGATGATCACCGAGGAGCACGAACGCACCATCCGGATGTACAAGACGATCACCGGAAACGACACGTTGTTCGCCGACAACCCGGGGCTCGAACGGTCGGTGCACAATCGCTTTCCGTACCTCGAACCACTGAACCACCTTCAGGTGGAGTTGTTGCGCCGATACCGCGCCGGCGACGACAGCGACCAGACCCGCCGCGGTATCCAGCTCACGATGAACGGGCTGGCCACCGCGCTCCGGAACAGCGGTTAGCTGTCCTGCACCGACGCCGCCACGCGACTTTCGGTCCGGGGGAACCGATTGTCGGCCCACTGCGTCAAACGGGGAAAGGGGTCGAAACGGGACAGACCGTGACCCTCTCGAGGCGGAATGGGGTTACAGGATGGGGCGCTGCGCGGGGGAACCTCAGCACTGGCGAGGGGGCTTCGGACAGAGGGGGACGGGCCGATCGAGCGCGCACCGCGGCGGCCGGATCAGTACCGCATGCCACGTGACGCGGATCGAGGCGGAGAAGGGCCCTCGTCCCTCGGCGACGTTGCCTGCCGAGGACGACGAGGACCCCCACCTGTGAGTGGATCAGCTCGGCAGTCGGGATGCGGCAGAAGAATCGAGCAGCCAACGTGTGGCGGTCAGTCCCCGCGCACCGGAGGCGGGTATCTCCACCGGGGGTGCGCCCGCGACGGCGGCGGCCACCGCCTCGGCTTTGGCTTCCCCGGACACGACCAGCCAGACTTCGTCGGCGTGTCGCACAGCGGGAAGGGTAAGGGTGATGCGGACGGGCGGCGGCTTGGGGGAGTCGGTCACCGCAACGACGAATCGGTGTTCTTCACGTACCGCGTCGGTGTCGGGGAAGAGGGAGTTGACGTGACCCTCGCCGCCCATGCCGAGGAGATGGATATCGAACACCGGAACCTGCTTGCCGTCGGCGTGCGCACCCAATACCTGCGCGTAGGCGACCGCAGCTGCCTCCGGGTCGTCGGTGTAGATACCGTCGGACACGGGCATCGTGTGGACCCGGTCGGGGTCGACATCGACGTGGTCGAGGAGCGCGGCCCGCGCCTGCACGTCGTTGCGTTCCGGATCACCGGTGGGCAGAAATCGTTCGTCTCCCCAATAGATGTCGAGTTCATGCCAGTCGATGTCACCGGGATTCTTCCGCACCTCCTCGAGCATCCCGATCCCGGTACCGCCACCGGTCAGAACCACCGACGCCGACCCACGAGATTTCTGGGCGGCGACGACCGTGTCGACGAAACGCCGGGCGGCCGCAGCCACCAGCGTGTCCGTGTCGGGATGGATCTCTACGTGAATGTCACTCATACGTCACCTTCGTCAGGCCGGACAATGCGGCTTCGTAGACCTCGTCGGCATCGAGTCGGCGCAGTTCCTCCGCCAGGCAGTCACGCGTTGCCCGTCGGCCCAGGGCCACCAGCGCGTCCGGTTTCCCGGTCCGCGACAGTGTTGCGGTCGTTCCCGTTTGAGGACGACTGATGGTCAGCGATCCGCCGTCGGCAAAGCTCAATTCCACGAACAGCGGTCCGGTCCTGCGACTCACCGGCATGTCGACCCGGCTCGCCAGCCACCCGGCGATCAGATCGACAGCGGGTTCGTCCACCAGACCCGACACCACTGCGGAGGTGATCGCCGAATGCGGCGGCTGATCGACTGCGGACGCGAGCAGCGCGCGCCAGTACGTGATGCGACTCCACGCGAGATCTGAGTCACCGGACGTGTACGACGTGAGCCGGCCCTTGATTTCCGCCGTCGGATCGTCGCGGCCTGTGGCGTCGGTGATGCGGCGGATCGCAAGCCTGCCCACGGGGTCCTGTGCAGGAACGGCCGGAGCGATCTCGGGCCACCAGACGACCACAGGTGTGTCCGGCAGGAGGAAGGGGACCACCACGCTGCTTTCGTGGTCGGCCAATTCGCCGAAGAGTCGGAGCACGACGACCTCGGATGCGCCGGCGTCGCCACCGACACGGATCTGCGCGTCCAACCGCGGCGCCGCTTCCCGCTCACCGCGGGCAACGACGATCACACGGCAGGGATGTTCCCGGCTCGCCTCGTTGGCTGCATCGATGATGTCCTCGGAGTTGTCGCTGTCGCGCGTGCACACCACGAGGGTGAGCACGCGGCCGAGCGTGACAGCACCGCCGGTCTTACGTAGCTCGACCAGCTTCTTGTTGACCTGGCCGGTGGTAGTCGAGGGAATGTCGATGATCATCTACGGCCTTCTCCATTCGCGGCCGGTGCGGCGCATCATCTCGTCCGCCGAGTGTGGGCCCCACGTTCCGGCCTCGTAGGGTTCCGGTTTGCCCTCCGCGGCCCAGTGCGCGAGTACCGGATCGAGGATCTCCCACGACAGCTCGACCTCCGCATTGACGGGGAAGAGCGACGGCTCACCGAGCAACATGTCGAGAATGAGACGTTCGTACGCTTCCGGAGACGACTCGGTGAAGGCCTGCCCGTAACTGAAGTCCATGTTGACGTCCCGGACTTCCATGCTCGACCCGGGAACCTTGGACCCGAATCTCATGGTCACACCCTCGTCCGGCTGCACCCGGATGACGAGAGCATTCTGGCCGAGTTCCTCCGTCATCGTCTGGTCGAAAGGGAGGTGCGGTGCACGCTTGAACACGACGGCGATCTCGGTGACCCGCCTGCCCAGTCGCTTTCCGGTTCGCAGATAGAAGGGCACTCCCGCCCACCGCCGGGTATCGACCTCGAGCGTGATCGCGGCGAAGGTCTCGGTAGTGGAGTCGGTAGCGAAGCCCTCCTCCTCCAGCAGACCGACCACCGGAAGCCCGCCCTGCCAGCCGCCGGCGTACTGGCCGCGGGCGGTAGTTTCGTCAAGCGGCTCCGCGAGCCGGGTTGCTGAAAGAACCTTGATCTTCTCCGCCTGCAGTTCGGACGGTTCGAAACTGATCGGCTCCTCCATCGCGGTGAAGGCGAGGAGTTGAAGGAGATGGTTCTGGATGACGTCGCGCGCCGCCCCGATTCCGTCGTAGTAGCCGGCCCGTCCACCGAGACCGATGTCCTCGGCCATCGTGATCTGGACGTGGTCCACATAGTGGGCGTTCCAGATCGGATCGAACAATTGGTTGGCGAATCGCAGTGCCAGGATGTTCTGAACGGTTTCCTTGCCCAGGTAGTGATCGATCCGGAAGACGGTGTCCTCGGGGAAGACCTGGTTCACGACCGCGTTGAGCTCGCGAGCGCTGTCGAGATCGTGGCCGAACGGCTTCTCGATGACTACTCGTTTCCACTGGCCGTCGTCGGACTGTGCGAGCCCGGCTTCCGACAACTGTTTGAGAACCACCGGGAACGCGGCCGGCGGAATCGCGAGGTAGAACCCGTGATTGCCGCCGGACCCACGTTCGCGGTCGAGTGTGTCGAGGGTGGACGCAAGCTGCGAGAACGATGCCGGGTCGTCGAAGGAGCCTTGCACGAACCGCAGGCCCTCCGACAGCCGATCCCACACATCTTCCCGGAACGGGGTGCGCGAATGCTCGCGCACCGCGTCGTGCACGACCTTGCCGAAATCCTGGTCGTCCCAGTCCCTCCGGGCGAACCCGACGAGGGCGAAGCCGGGGGGGAGGAGACCACGATTGGCCAAGTCGTAGACGGCCGGCATCAGCTTGCGCCGTGCGAGGTCGCCGGTGACACCGAAGATCACCAGCGCACACGGCCCGGCGATGCGCGGTAGGCGCTTGTCCCTACCGTCGCGGAGCGGATTGACCCAATCGTCTGACGCTGCGGGCACCCTCACGAATCAGCTCTTCTGCCCTGCTGTACGGAGCTGCTCCGCCGTGGCCTCGAGCAGCTCGTTCCACGACACCTCGAACTTGTCGACACCCTCGTTCTCGAGGACGAGGAAGACGTCGGTCAAGTCGACGCCGACGGCGGCGATCTTGTCGAAGACCTCCTGCGACTGGGCTCCGGTGCCGGACACCGTGTCACCGGTGATGTCACCGTGGTCGGCGACGGCGTCGAGCGTCTTCTCGGGCATGGTGTTCACCGTGTTCGGTGCCACCAGCTCGGTGACGTACAGGGTGTCGGAGTAGTCGGGGTTCTTGACACCCGTCGACGCCCACAGCGGACGCTGGGGCCGCGCGCCGTCGCCCAGGAGTCCCTGGAACCGCGGCTGGACCTCGAACACCTGCTGGTAGGCCGCGTACGCCAGTCGTGCGTTGGCGAGCGCCGCCTTGCCGCGGAGTTCGAGTGCCTCCGGCGTACCGATCGCCTCGAGTCGCTTGTCGATCTCGGTGTCGACGCGGGAGACGAAGAACGACGCGACCGAGTGGATGCGGGAAAGGTCGTGTCCTGCTGCCTTGGCCGCCTCGAGCCCGTCGAGGTAGGCGCCCATGACGAGTTCGTACCGCTCGACCGAGAAGATCAGGGTGACGTTGACGCTGATACCTTCGCCGATGACCTTCGCGATGGCGGGGATCCCGGCCTCGGTGGCCGGGATCTTGATGAACACGTTGGGCCGGTCGACGATCTTCCACAGCTCCACCGCTTGCGCGACGGTCTTGTCGGCGTCGTGTGCCAGCCGCGGATCCACCTCGATGGAGACCCGGCCGTCGACTCCGTGGCTCGCTTCGTACTGCGGGGCGAGGATGTCGCAGGCGGCGCGCACGTCGTCGGTGGTGACCGTGCGGATGGTGGCTTCGACGTCGGCGCCGCGCTCGGCCAGCTCGTTCACCTGCGCGTCGTAGACGTGGCCCTTGCTCAGCGCGGCCTGGAAGATGGACGGGTTGGTGGTGACGCCGACGACACTCTTGGTGGCGACGAGTTCGGCCAGGTTGCCGGACTCGATGCGGTCACGCGAGAGGTCGTCCAGCCACACGGAGACCCCGGCCTCGGAGAGCTTCTGAAGATTCGGATTCTGAGTCATGACGTTTTTTTATCCCTTCACTCGGGAGAGCGAGCGCTGTGCGGCCGCGGTGACGGCTTCGTCGGTGAAACCGAACTCGCGGAACAAGGTCTTGTAGTCGGCAGAGGCGCCGAAGTGCTCGATCGAGACGATTTCACCATCCGAGCCGACGAAGCGGTACCACGGCATCGCGATGCCGGCCTCGACTGCGACGCGGGCCTTGACGGTCGGAGGCAGCACACCGTCCCGGTAGGCCTCGTCCTGGGCGTCGAACCACTCGACGCACGGCATCGACACCACCCGCGTGGGAATGCCCTCGGCCTCGAGGGTCTCGCGGGCGGCCACGGCGATCTGGAGTTCGGAACCGGTGCCGATCAGGATGACCTCGGGAACACCGGAGGAGGCATCGGCGAGGACGTAGCCACCACGGGACACTCCCTCGTAGCTGGTTCCTTCGAGGACGGGCAGATCCTGGCGAGTCAAGGCCAGGCCGGAGGGCGCGCGGGTCGCCTCGTCGGCACCCTTCTCGAGGACGGCCCGCCAGGCGTGGGCGGTTTCGTTGGCATCACCGGGGCGCACCACATTCAGGCCCGGGATTGCGCGCAGCGCGGCGAGGTGCTCGATCGGCTGGTGGGTCGGGCCGTCTTCGCCGAGGCCGATGGAGTCGTGGGTCCAGACGTAGGTGACCGGGGTCTTCATGATCGCCGCAAGCCGCACGGCGGGACGCATGTAGTCGCTGAACACCAGGAAGGTGCCGCCATAGGGGCGGGTGGGCCCGTGCAGGGCGATGCCGTTGAGAATCGACCCCATGGCGTGCTCGCGGACACCGAAGTGCAGGGTCCGGCCGTAGGGGTCGGCGTTCCACATCGACGTGGAGATGGAGGCGGGGCCGAACGAGTCGGAGCCCTTGATGGTGGTGTTGTTGCTTTCGGCGAGGTCGGCGGAACCGCCCCAGAGTTCCGGGAGCACCGGTCCGACAGCGTTCAGGACCGCTGCGGACGCCTTGCGGGTGGCGACACCCTTGGGGTCCGGCTCCCAGGTCGGAAGTACGTCGGCCCAGCCGGCGGGCAGGTCGCGACCGGTGAGGCGGTCGAGGAGCTTCTTGCCCTCGGGGGCGCGCACAGCCCACTCGTCGAAGCCGGCCTGCCATTCCTTGTGCGCCTGGGCGCCGCGCTCGACGACCTTGCGGGTGTGCGCGATGACCTCGTCGGTGACCTCGAACGTCTTGTCGGGGTCGAAGCCGAGTGCCGTCTTCACTGCGGCAACCTCGTCGGCGCCGAGCGCCGCACCGTGGGCGGCACCCGTGTTCATCTTGGTGGGCGCCGGGTAGCCGATGATGGTGCGCAGCAGGATCAGTGACGGGCGGTCGAGGACGTCGCGAGCCTTCTGGAGCGCTTCCTCGATCGCGACGACGTTCTCGCCGCCCTCGACGACCTGGACGTGCCAGCCGTACGCCTCGTAGCGGGCGGCGGTGTCCTCGGACAAGGCGATCGCGGTGTCGTCCTCGATGGAGATCTTGTTGTCGTCGTAGATCAGGGTGAGGTTGCCCAGCTGCTGAACGCCGGCGATCGACGACGCCTCGGAGGTCACACCTTCTTCGATGTCACCGTCGGAGGCGATGACGTAGATGTGGTGATCGAACGGGCTCTCACCGGGTGCGGGCTCCGGGTCGAACAGGCCACGTTCGCGGCGAGCCGCCATCGCCATGCCGACGGCAGAGGCCAGACCCTGACCGAGTGGACCGGTGGTGATCTCCACGCCGCGGGTGTGACCGTGCTCGGGGTGTCCCGGGGTCTTCGAGCCCCACGTGCGCAGCTGCTTCAGGTCGTCGAGTTCGAGGCCGTAGCCGGCGAGGTAGAGCTGGATGTAGAGCGTCAGGCTCGAATGCCCACAGGAGAGGACGAAACGATCGCGGCCGATCCAGTCGGCGTCGGTGGGGTCGTGGCGCATGACGCGCTGGAAGAGCGTGTAAGCGAGGGGTGCGAGGCTCATGGCCGTGCCTGGGTGGCCGTTACCCACCTTCTGCACCGCGTCCGCGGCGAGTACGCGGATGGTGTCGACGGCCTTGGTGTCCAGTTCGGTCCAGTCTGCTGGGTGAACCGGTTGCGTGAGGACGTGGATGTCGTCTGTGATCGACACGGGCAGAAGTCTCCTGACATGGGTGAACGTGGAGCCTGAGGATGCGTGAGCCTCTTGTGCCACCCCAGCCTAGTGTGCAGTCCTATCCGGGTCGATTCGGTTCGTGCATTGGGGCGGTCTACCATCGGTTGTAGTAGACCCCGGCTGTCCTTGGGCGGCGTGCGGGCAGACACCGGCTATCAGATGTGGAATTACGCGTGGTGCGAGGAGAGAACGTGCGGACAGGGCATCAGCCGAGCGGACACGGCTTCGGTAGCCCCAGCGCCGCCCCCCGCGTGACCAACACTCGCACGGTGATCGGCCGCGCCACGGGCAAGGTTCTGGCCTATATCGCGCTCACCAAACCGCGGGTCATCGAGCTCCTCCTCGTGGCCACCATTCCCGCGATCCTCCTCGCGGACCGCGGCAACGTCGACATCCTGCTCATCCTGAGCACACTGTTCGGCGGCTGGATGGGCGCGGCGAGCGCGAATGCACTCAACTGCGTCGTCGACGCCGACATCGACAAGGTCATGAAACGCACGGCCCGCCGCCCGCTGGCGCGCGAAGCTGTGCCTACGTCGCACGCCTTCGTGTTCGGCATGACCCTCGGTGTCGCGTCGTTCCTGTGGTTGTGGTGGCGGGCCAATCTCCTCTCCGGGTGCCTGGTCGTTCTCACCATCGCGTTCTACGTGCTGATCTACACGATGGTGCTCAAGCGTCGGACCTGGCAGAACGTCGTGTGGGGCGGCGCGGCCGGCTGCATGCCCGTCATGGTCGGCTGGTCGGCCGTCACCGGCTCGCTCGACTGGGAACCACTCGTCCTGTTCCTCGTCATCTTCTTCTGGACGCCGCCGCACACCTGGGCGCTCGCGATGCGCTACAAGGAGGATTACAAGGCGGCGGGCGTGCCCATGCTCCCGGTCATCGCGACCGAGGAGCACGTCACCAAACAAATCCTGCTGTACAGCTGGGCAATGGTCGTTACGTCCCTTGCGCTGGTACCCGCAGCGGGGGTCGTCTACGCGGCCGTCACCCTCGTCGCCGGCGCCTGGTTCCTTCTGATGGCGCACCAGCTGTATCGCAGCGTGCGAGGCGGAGCGGCCGTGAAGCCGCTCCGGCTCTTCCTGCAGTCCAACAACTACCTGGCCGTCGTCTTCGTCGGTCTGGCTGTCGACTCCGTTCTCGGGCTGCCGACCGTCAGCAGCTTGTTCACCTGATCCGTCCCGGTCACGGCCGAAGCACGATCGACCCCGTCGTCGCCCGTCCCTCCAGATCGCAGTGTGCATCTGCCGCTCGCTCGAGCGGGTATTCGGCGCCGACGCGCACTGTCAGCGCGCCGTCCGCCACACCCGCGAAGACGTCGCCCGCTCGCCACACCAATTCCGCGCGGTCGCGGATGTGGTGTGCCAGTGTCGGGCGGGTCAGGAACAGCGAGCCTGCCGGATTGAGCCGTTGCGGGTCGAACGGCGGCACCGGACCGCTCGCGGCGCCGAACAGTGCGAGCGTGCCCCGGATGTGAACCGAAGCCAGGCTCGCCTCGAATGTCGAGGCGCCGACGCCGTCGTAGGCGGCCGCGACGCCCTCACCGCCGGTCAGCTCCCGCACCCGGGCGGCGATGTCCTCGTCGTATCGCAGTACTTCCTGTGCCCCCGCGCTCCGGGAAAGCTCTTCCTTCGTATCCGAGGACACCGTCGTGATGACGCGCGCCCCGAGACGGGTCGCGAGCTGGGTCAGCAGCAGGCCGACACCACCCGCTCCGGCATGCACCAGCACGGTGTCCCCTTCGCGGATGGGGTAAGTGGAGTACGCGAGGTAGTGCGCCGTCATGCCCTGCAACAACGCGGACGCGGCCTGCGATGCCGGCACGACGTCGGGGACGGCGATCGCTGCTGCGGCCGGCACCCGCACCTTCTCGGCGTAACTGCCGGGAGCGGTGCACCAGGCCACCCTGTCTCCGGTCTCGAAGTCCGTCACCTCGGTGCCCACCGACTCCACCACACCGGAGCCTTCGTCACCGGGAATGTAGGGAAGCGTGCGCGGGTAGAGGCCGGACCGGAAGTAGGTGTCGATGTAGTTGATGCCGATCGCCTCGGTGCGAACGAGGAGATCCGTGGGCCCGATCCGGGGTTCGGGGACGTCGGCCGGTTCGAGGACGTCGGGACCACCGAGACGTGAAACCTGTATTGCGCGCATGGTTTCTGTTCTACACGTGCGACCCGCCCGGAACCTGACGGGCAGGTGGCGGCTACCGCCCAGTATTCTCAGGGCATGAGTACCGATACCCACGCCGAAGAGGCGTCAGCCGGCGCGGCGCCTTCACTGCCGTCCCACACGGTCGATGCAATCAAGAAGTTCGTCAGCGAGCACGGTGGATCCGCCAGCGCCGTGATCCAGCCGGTCGGTCTCGCCAGTGTCCGGATCACGCTCGTCGGAGCCGACGGCATCCTCGGCGATCAGTTGGTGAACGATCTGGCAACCGCCAACGCAGTGGTCGCCGCTGTCGACAACGTGACGATCGGCGAATGGGACCGGTCCCTCACCAGCATCGTGACTCCCCGGAAGGGGCACTTCCAGAAGATGGCCGGCTGGGTCGCGCGGCAGACACGATTCCCCAAGGCGCGTAACGAGCGTTAGACCCTTGCAGTCGCGGGCTGCGGAACGTGCTCCCGGGTGCGTCCCGCAGCCCACACCGCGGCCGTGGCTGCGGTGCACAGCCCAGCCCCGGCCACATGGAAGGCGACGAGGGCGGCGGGAACGTCTGTGAAGAACTGCACGACTCCGATCAGTGCCTGCGCCACCACGAGGGCGAGCAGGACCTGTAGTCGGACCTTCACCGTGCGGTCGGCCCCCACGGCATAGAGGCCGAAGCACAGGCCGACCAGCAGGGCCAGGTAGCCGACCAGCAACTGCGAGTGCAGGTGTACGAGGGTGACGATCTCGACCTCGAGGCGGGGAACGACGCGATCCAGGCTCTTGTCGCCAGCGTGCGGGCCGGCCCCGGTGACGAGGGTTCCGGCGACCAGCACTCCGGCCAGCGCGACACCGGACAGTGCCGTGAGCCACCTCAGCGGCGCGGGAATCACGGCGATGACGTGGCCTTCGTCGGGTTCGGAGATTTTGGCATACATCACGGTGGCCACCCAGACCATCGCCATGGAGGCGAGGAGATGCACTGCGACCGTCCACCAGAGCAGGCCGGTCAAGACGGTCACGCCGCCGATGACGGCTTGCACCACCGTGCCGAGCGGCATGAGCCAGGCGTACACAAGCACTTCCTTGCGGCGGCGTGCGCGAGTCACTGCCAGGACGATCAGTGCGGCGGCGACCACGACGACGAAGGTGAGCATCCGGTTGCCGAATTCGACGGCCTGATGGAGCACCGCGACCTCACCGTGCCCGACCGGGACGAAACTTCCCGGAAAGCACTGCGGCCAGGTGGGGCAACCGAGGCCTGAGGCCGTCACCCGTACTACGGCGCCGGTGACGGCGATTCCACCCTGCGTGAGGATCACCGCGAAGGCGATGACACGCTGCACGGCGAGCGATGGAAGTGGGAGTCGGTCGACCAGGCTCAGAAACCCGCGAGATAGCACGATGTCGATGGTAGAGGGCGATCAACTACACGCTGTCGTTGGGCTGGGGGTCGAGAACTCGATTCGTCCCGCGCCCGCTTTCGCGCGGCATCTCCGGTGACGGCCAACTACTCCGCGCGTATCCGCAGTATGCCGGTCACGGTGCCCTGCCAGAAGTCGCCGGTGTCGGTGACGAGACCGGACATCTGGAGGGTGTCGTTGACGGCTGTGCCCGGCAGTGGACTGGTGTGCTCGAGCGACCCGTCGGCGGGATCGATCACGGCGAAGGAAAAGCCGTCCAGCGGTGTGGTGACCGCAGGGCCTTCACGGATCACCGTGTACAGGTGACCGTCGCCGGTCGAGAGGCGGGGGACCGCAGCGCTGCGGACGTCGTTGCTCCATACCTCGTGACAACCGATGGGATCGATGTCGATCCGGGCCATACCCCCGGTGAAGGGTGCACTCGCGGGTTCGGCCGGACCGACACCGTCGGGAACCACCGGATACGGGTAACCGTAGGTTCCGGCCACGTACACCGAGTTGCCGACACCGACAGGAGAGTTCTCGCTTCCGCCGGGATCCGCCAGCACAGGCAGGGTGCACACCTCGTCGCCGGACTCGGTGTGGAACACGCGCAGCTGCGCGCGGGGCTGGGCGCTGTCCACGATCGCGACGAAATCGCTGCCGGTGGACGGCCCGAAGTAGGTGGGAGTGGAACCGGTACCCCAGCTGAGCTGACCCGGGTTGCGGGAGCCGCCTCGGTCGTAGTCGCGCCGCCAGTCGAGGTGAAGGTCACCGTCCCGGAAGGACCATTGGTACAGCGCGTGTGTGCTGGCCACGGCGATACCGGCGGGTGAGCTGGAAATGCTGTTCTGTACCTCCTCGCCGGCGGGAAGGGCGCGAGCATGGGCGATGCCTGCGCGGTCCACCGCACCGACCACTCCACCTCCGGTGGCGAACCACACGTTGCCGTTCCAGTCGGGCGTCAGGCCGGTCACGTTGTCACCCGGGGGGACGCTGCCGGACAGGTCGACCCGGGAATCAACGGTCAGCCGCCAGGCGCCGCCGGCGTCCCTCGAGTGGCCGAGTCGTAGGAGTTGTCGGTTACCGTCGACCACGACCAGGCGATTGTCGTTGTCGAGATACGCGTAGACGCCGCCGAGGAGACTGCCTTTCGCGAGTTCGAATCGAGCGAGCGAGCGACCGAACGGTGCAGCCGGGGCCGCCGGGTCGATGAGGTGAACTGTGGGAACCTGCCCGGCCACTGCGGTGCAGAGTGCGACGACGAGCCGATCGGACCCCTGGAGCAAGGTCGGGCAGGCCGATACCAGTGGATACGCGGAGAGCGAATGCCGACCGGCGCCGGGGCCTGGAAGCGGGGTGACGTCGGTGGAACCGGCGTCACCGTGCATGGTCGAGGTGCCTGCTGGGCCCAGATACGGATTCGGTGGGGCCGGCGGCCCCCAGTGAGGTGCGGAACCGGCGGGCGGAGCGACACAGGCCAGCAGCGCACCCAGCACCACGAGAACTGTGGCAACGGAACGGGCCCGACCGGAGATTCGGCGCGCGAACATCCTCATGTGAACCGAAACGTCCTCGCCGCGAGAACCCCGGCGGCGACGCCCCATACCAGGAGAACGATGACGCTGACTCCGTCGATCGCTCCCCTGAGCGCGGCGTCCAACGCCAGGGCCAGAGCGCCGGACGGGATCAGCCTGGCGCCTGTGTGAAGGAACACGGAGAGCTCACCGGTGACGAAGACGACGCTTCCCACGCCGACCATGATGAACCACAGAATATTCGCCAACGCCAGAACGATCTCGGCCCGCAGCGTTCCGCCCAGGAGTAGCCCCATGGCGGCGAAGGTCACCGTCCCCAGCGCGATGACCACCGCCCCGAGTGCCAGACCCCACACGCTCGGCCGCCATCCGAGGGCGGCGCCGATCGCACCCAGCAGAACCGACTGCAGTGCCACGACGAGGACGACCGCGGCGCTTTTTCCCGCGATGATTCCCCAGGTCGGAAGGGGAGTGGCGCCCAACCGCTTGAGGGCGCCGTAGCGGCGGTCGAAGCCGACGGCGATTGCCTGGCCTGTGAAGGCGGTGGACATGACGGCCACCATCATCACAGCCGGGACCACCTTGTCGACCCGGGTCGCTCCGAGGTCACCGATAGGAAGTAGACACAGACCGACCAGCAGGGTGATCGGAATGAACATCGTCAGCAGAAGCTGTTCGCCGTTGCGCAGCAGAAGTTTCAGTTCGAGAGCGGTTTGTGCTCGAAGCATGACTGCGGCCGCGCTGGGACGCGGATCGGGGGAAAAAGTGCCCGGCGCGAATCGGTTGTCCGTCAGACGGTCGCTGGCGTTCATGGTCATCCCCTCAGTTCCCGGCCGGTCAGTTCGAGGAACACGTCTTCGAGACTGCGCTGGTCGACCCGGATGTCATGGATCAATGCGCCGAGATCAGCGCACCAGGAGGCGACCGCGGCCACCACCGCCGGATCGATCGGACCCTCCACAAGGTAGGTCCCGGGTGTGGACTCGAAGACACGGAACGTGTCCGGAAGTGTGAGCCGGGCGAGATCGAGGCCGGCCGGCGCGGTAAGGCGGAGCTGACCCTCGGCGCCGCGGCTCGTCACCTCGCTGGGCGTGCCGGCCGCCACGACCGACCCGTGGTCGATGATGACGAGTTGATCCGCGAGTTCTTCGGCTTCGTCCATGACGTGCGTCGTCAACAGCACACCGACTCCATCGCGGCGCAGGGCGTCGATGAGTTCCCACACCATCAGCCTCGCCTGGGCGTCGAGCCCGGCGGTCGGTTCGTCGAGGAATACCAGTTCGGGGCGACCGACCAGGGCACACGCCAACGACAACCGTTGCTGCTGCCCACCCGACAACCGGCGGTACGGGGTACGACGGGAATCCTCGAGACCCAGGCTGCGCAACAGCCAGTCGGGGTCGAGCGGATCCGCGGAGTAAGCGGCGACGAGGTCGAGCATCTCCCCGGCCCGCGACCCCGGGTAGGCGCCGCCACCTTGCAGCATCACGCCGATCCGTGCGCGAACCTGCCCCGCGTCGGCGATCGGGTCGAGGCCGAGTACCTGGACGCGTCCACTGTCAGGCCGGACGAAGCCCTCACACATCTCGACCGTAGTGGTCTTGCCTGCCCCGTTCGGACCCAGCAACGCAACGACCTGCGCCTGTTCGACGAGCAGATCGAGGTTGTTCACTGCCCGCACGCCGTCGAAGGTCTTCACCACGCCTTCCAGGCGTACAGCGGGTTGCGCCGATCCGGGCGTTCGCGAGGTCACGGGGAATCAGCGTAAGCCTTGGCCTGGTGTGACCCGGCCGGTGCCCCGGCTTTCGACGTCCGCGCCTGCGGCGGGCTGTCGGAGTGTGTCGGTGACGGCGCGGACAGGTTCCGGCCCGACACGCCAGGGCAGCCGGTTGCGCGTGATGACGATCAAAGTTCCCGCCGTGAACACGGTCGCGATGGCCGCCTGGACGATGACGAACGGCTGGTATTCGCCGCCGTTGGGCATCAGGATGACGCTGACCACCGAGGAGAACGCAATGGCAGGCACCCGGAAGGCCGGTGCCGTCGCCCACGCCGCGAGCGGGAGGACTGCCCACAGGAGATACCAGGGCTGGACCACCGGGAACAGCAGTACCACCGCCCCGAGCGACACACCGAGTGCGCCGACCGGGTGAATGCGCCCCATGAGGACGGCCACCAGCATGCGGAGCGTGATGAACGCGGCCACTACCGACGCGATCGGCCGAGTGAGACTCAACACCGCGGTCGTGTGGTCGCCGAGGCCGAGGAGGACCCCGGCGAGTCCGGTGCCCAGGCCGAGAAGGGTGGGGATCGACATCCAGCTGCGAACCGCATTCGCCGTCCCGAGCGTGTGGACCCACCCGATCCCGAGCCCGCTGGATGTGCTGATGGCGAGTGTGACGACGAGTGCGACGCCGCCGAGCAGGGCTGCCGCGGTGAGTACCGCTCGCAGGTTCGCACCCCAGCGCCGCGCCAACGCCATCCCGACGAAGCCCAGTGCCAGCAGGGACGGGATCTTGATCGTCGACGACAGGGCGATGAGCGCTGCTCCCGACAGCAGCAGTAGTAGCGATCGGCCACGAATCGGTCCGGCGTGTTCGATGGACCGCAGCGCGAGTTCGATGCCGGCGAGCATCAATCCGAGCATCAAGGCCTCGTTGTGGATGCCGGCGACGAGGTGGAACAGCAGGAGTGGATTGGCCGCGCCCAGCCACAACGCGCTCACCTCGGCGACGCCGCAGCGCCGCGCCAGCCGCGGCAGTGCCCACACGATCATCGCTACGCCGGCCAGTGCGAGCAGCCGGTGCAGGAAGATGCCGGCGACGATGTTGTCATCGGTCAGAGCACTGATTCCCCGGCCCATCCAGAGGAACAGGGGACCGTAAGGAGCGGGGGTGTCGCGCCAGATGGTGGGAACGGTCCGGGTGAGGACGTGGTCGACACCGAGTGCGCCCGCCGGACCGATGGCATACGGATCGAGCCCCCGTGACGCAATCTCACTCTGCGCGAGGTAGGAGTAGACGTCCTTGCTGAACATCGGTGGCGCCACGGACAGTGGAATCACCCACAAGAGCAGGGTGCGATCGAGTTGCGAGCGGTTCAACCGCCGGACCGGACCCGACTGCAGGTTGCCGATCGCGAATCGCCCCAGCAGCAGCCACGCGAGGACGATCATCACGGTTCCGGTCATGGTCAGTGTCAGTGCGACACTCGGGATTCTCGCCGGAAGGCCGATGAATCGCAGCCCTTGCACAGGGTTCTGCAACACCGGTTGGGCGCCGGCGCCGAGCGCACCCACCGCCATCAACACGGCCCCGGTGGCGCCGAATCTGCGGATTCCGCGCAGCTGCGCGGTCTCCTGCGCGTTGAGTCCGGCGGTTTCCACCTCGTCACCGTGGAGAACGGCCGCGACGGACGGACGCGGCGACCGGCCGTCGATTCCCAGTGCCCGGCGTCCGAATGCGGTGGAGTGTCGGAGAGCCACGCGAGCCGCGCGGATCGGCTGGACGCGGGACGAGTCCGGGTTCTCGGGGATCTGCGGCACACAGGAAGCGTAGCGGTGGTTCGAACACAGTTCGTCCGGCCAGTATTCCCGCCGGGAACGGGTACATAATCACAGGTGTAAGGCAGGGCACCCTTAGTAGACCTGCGATCGGAATTCCGTCACACTGGTGTTGTGAAAACGGATGCGACCACCCGAGTGAGCAAGGAAAGCGCTGTTCAGGCGCGTTCCTCTGCGTTGCCGGCCGGCACTGCATCTCCCGTCGCCGCCGGCCACGAAGGTCACACCAGGGCGGCCGTGGTGAAACTCTTGCTCGAGGATGGGCCCATCACGGCGTCGGAGATCGGCACTCGGCTCGGTCTCAGCGCCGCGGGTGTACGTCGCCACCTCGACGCGCTGCTGGAGTCGGGCGAGGCCCGGGAAGCGTCCGCAGGTGCGGCGCGCCATCGTGGTCGCGGACGCCCCGCCAAATACTTCCAGATCACCGCCAAGGGTCGCGGGCGGCTCGGCCACGCCTATGACGATCTTGCCGGTGCAGCGATGCGTCAACTGCGCGAAGTTGGTGGAGACGCTGCGATCACCGACTTCGCCCGGCGCCGCGTCCAGGCAATCGTCGGTGAGGTCGAGCCCGCCTCCGCTCAGACCCCCGAGGATCTCGAACAGACCGCGGATGCCATTGCGGATGCGTTCACGAGCGCCGGATTCGCGGCGTCCACGCGCCCGGTCGGAAACGGTGTCCAGATCTGCCAGCACCACTGCCCGGTCTCGCATGTCGCCGAGGAGTTCCCCGAATTGTGCGACGCCGAGCAGGAAGCGTTCGCGCAATTACTGGGCACGCACGTTCAGCGGCTCGCCACCATCGCGAACGGTGATTGCGCCTGCACCACGCACGTTCCACTCGTACCGCCGGCGGGGCCGAAATAGTGCCGCCGATACACCCCATAGCCACCGACCCCCGGCGACCAGCCCTCGCCGGTCACGTAACAAGACTCCGGAAGGAGCTCGCATGACCGTCACATCAGACCAGGTGACATCCGCTGCGTCGGCAAACGCCGAACCGCTCACGCAGGAAGAGACCATCGCCTCGCTCGGGCATTACGGGTACGGCTGGTCCGATTCGGACGCGGCAGGTGCCAGCGCCAAGCGCGGTCTGTCCGAGGACGTCGTGCGCGACATCTCCGCGAAGAAGAGCGAGCCCGACTGGATGCTGGACGTCCGCCTGCGCGCGCTGAAGACCTTCGACAAGAAGCCGATGCCGAACTGGGGTTCCAACCTCGAGGGCATCCACTTCGACAACATCAAGTACTTCGTGCGCTCGAGCGAGAAGCAGGCCGAGAGCTGGGAAGATCTGCCTGAGGACATCAAGAACACGTACGACAAGCTGGGCATCCCCGAGGCCGAGAAGCAGCGCCTCGTGGCAGGTGTCGCAGCACAGTACGAGTCCGAGGTTGTGTACCACTCGATCCGTGAAGACCTCGAGTCGCAGGGTGTCATCTTCATCGACACCGACACCGGATTGAAGCAGCACCCCGAGCTTTTCCGTGAGTACTTCGGCACGGTCATTCCCGCCGGTGACAACAAGTTCTCCGCCCTGAACACGGCCGTCTGGTCGGGTGGATCGTTCATCTATGTGCCGCCGGGCGTGCACGTGGACATCCCGCTTCAGGCGTATTTCCGTATCAACACGGAGAACATGGGCCAGTTCGAGCGAACACTGATCATCGTCGACGAAGGTGCGTCGGTGCACTATGTCGAGGGTTGCACTGCGCCGATCTACAAGTCGGATTCTCTGCACTCCGCCGTGGTCGAGATCATCGTGAAGAAGGGCGGCCACTGCCGCTACACGACCATTCAGAACTGGTCGAACAATGTCTACAACTTGGTGACCAAGCGCACCAAGGTCGAGGCCGGCGGATCCATGGAATGGGTCGACGGCAACATCGGCTCCAAGGTCACGATGAAGTACCCGGCCGTGTGGATGATGGGCGAGCACGCTCGTGGCGAGGTTCTCTCCGTGGCATTCGCGGGAGAGGGACAGCACCAGGACACCGGTGCGAAGATGCTCCACCTCGCGCCGCACACGTCGTCCACCATCATCAGCAAATCGGTGGCTCGCGGCGGTGGACGTGCGTCCTACCGCGGACTCGTTCAGGTCAACAAGGGAGCGTACGGGTCCAAGTCGACCGTCAAGTGTGACGCGCTGCTGGTCGATCAGATCAGCCGTAGCGACACCTACCCCTACGTCGACATCCGCGAGGACGACGTGACGATGGGCCACGAGGCGACCGTCTCCAAGGTGAGTGACGACCAACTGTTCTACCTCATGAGCCGCGGGCTGACCGAGGACGAGGCCATGGCCACCGTGGTGCGCGGCTTCGTCGAGCCGATCGCCAAGGAGCTCCCGATGGAGTACGCCCTGGAACTGAACCGCCTGATCGAACTGCAGATGGAAGGGGCGGTGGGTTAGTGACCACGCCAGAAACCGGTGTTGAGAAGCTTGGCGTCGAAGGCGCTGTCGCGGGAGAGAATCCGCGGATAGAGCGAACCGCGACCGGCTCGCCGATCGTCAACAAGGGTGAGGTTTTCACCTCCTTCGACGTCAAAGCCTTCGAAGTTCCGGGGGGTCGCGACGAGGTCTGGCGATTCACTCCGCTGCGTCGCCTGCGCGGGTTGCACGACGGAACGGCCGTAGCGAACGGTGCCGTCACCGTTGATGTCGCGGGTCCGGACACGGTGCAGGTCGAGACCGTCGGCCGAGACGATTCCCGGCTCGGCAAGGCAGGCGTGCCCGCCGACCGTGTGGCCGCGCAGGCGTACTCGGGATTCGAGTCGGCCACCGTCGTGACCGTCGGCCGTGAGGTCGAGGTTCCCGAGACGATCAACATCACGGTCACGGGTCCCGGTGAAGGCAACGTGGCGTTCGGCCACCTGCAGATCCGGCTCGAGGCGTTCGCCAAGGCCACTGTCGTGCTCGACCAACGGGGCAGCGGAACCTTCGCGGAGAATGTGGAGTTCATTCTCGGCGACAGCGCCCGCCTCACCGTTGTCGCCGTGCAGGACTGGGCCGACGACGCCGTCCACGTGGCAGCGCACCACGCGCGCCTCGGGCGCGATGCGGTGCTGCGGCACAACGCGGTCAGCCTCGGTGGAGACCTGGTGCGACTGTCCGCAACCGTCAAGTACGACGGTCCCGGTGGCGACGCCGAACTGCTCGGCCTGTACTTCGCCGATGCCGGACAGCACTTCGAGCAGCGCCTGCTGGTGGATCATTCACAGCCCCACTGCAAGTCGAATGTGGTGTACAAGGGTGCGCTGCAGGGCGACCCGAACTCGGGCAAGCACGACGCGCACACCGTGTGGATCGGCGACGTGCTGATCCGAGCAGCTGCCGAGGGTACGGACACGTTCGAGCTGAACCGCAACCTCGTCCTCACCGACGGAGCGCGAGCCGACTCGGTCCCGAACCTCGAGATCGAGACCGGCGAGATCGTCGGTGCCGGGCACGCGAGTGCCACCGGTCGATTCGACGACGAGCAGCTGTTCTACCTCCGCGCGCGGGGTATCCCGGAAGACCAGGCGAGGCGACTCGTCGTGCGTGGGTTCTTCCACGAAATCATCAACAAGATCGCCGTCGCCGAGATCCGCGAGCGTCTCGAAGCCGCCGTCGAGGCCGAACTCGCCGCTGTCGGCGTCTGACGCGGCTCGACCACTACTGCCCATTTCTTCGAAGGATTCCCATGTCTACCCCTGACGCTTCCCCCGAAATCTCCGTCCTGGAAATCAAGGACCTCCACGTCGACGTTGCGAACACCGACGAGAACGCGGAACCCATCAACATCCTCAAGGGCGTCAACCTGACGGTGCGCTCCGGCGAGACCCACGCGATCATGGGGCCCAACGGCTCCGGCAAGTCGACGCTGTCCTACGCCATCGCCGGGCACCCCAAGTACCAGGTGACCTCCGGGTCGATCACCCTCAACGGTGAGAACGTCCTCGAGATGACCGTCGACGAGCGTGCCCGCGCCGGCCTGTTCCTCGCCATGCAGTACCCGGTCGAGGTTCCCGGTGTGTCGATGTCCAACTTCCTTCGCACCGCGGCCACCGCCGTGCGCGGCGAGGCGCCGAAGCTGCGCCACTGGGTGAAGGAAGTCAAGGAGGCTCTCACCGAGCTCGACATCGACCCGTCCTTCGGGGAGCGCAGCGTCAACGAAGGGTTCTCGGGTGGCGAGAAGAAGCGCCACGAGATTCTGCAGCTCGGTCTCCTGAAGCCGAAGATCGCGATTCTCGACGAGACCGACTCCGGCCTCGACGTGGACGCTCTGCGTGTCGTCTCCGAGGGAGTCAACCGCTACAAGGAGCGCGACCACGGCGGAATCCTGCTCATCACGCACTACACCCGCATCCTGCGGTACATCAAGCCCGAGTACGTGCACGTGTTCGTCGGCGGACGTGTCGTCGAGTCGGGCGGGCCGGAACTGGCCGACGAGCTCGAGGCCAACGGCTACGAGCGCTTCACCCAGGCTGCCGCAACGCAAGGAGCATAAACGCAGATGACCACCTCGGTGAGCGTGTTCGACGTCACCAGAATCCGGGAGGATTTCCCGATCCTGGCTCGAACGGTGCGCGACGGAAAACCGCTGGTGTACCTCGATTCGGGCGCGACATCGCAGCGCCCGACTCAGGTGCTCGACGCCGAGAGGGAGTTTCTGACGACATGTAACGCGGCGGTGCACCGCGGCGCGCACCAACTCGCGGAGGAGGCCACCGATGCCTACGAGAACGCGCGTGCGGCCATCGCGGCTTTCGTCGGTGCAGACAGCGACGAATTGGTGTTCACCAAGAACGCGACGGAGTCGCTGAACCTCGTCACGCACGTGCTCGGTGACGACCGTTTCGATCGGCACGTCGGACCAGGCGACGAAATCGTGATCACCGAACTCGAACACCACGCGAACCTGGTGCCGTGGCAGGAACTTGCCCGGCGCACGGGCGCCACGCTGCGCTGGTACGGAGTCACCGACGACGGCCGGATCGATCTGGACTCCCTCGAGTTGACTGACGCAGTCAAGGTCATCGCGTTCACGCACCAGTCGAATGTCACGGGAGCAGTCGCGCCGGTCGAGGAGCTGGTCCGGCGTGCCCGCGCCGTCGGCGCTCTCGTCGTGCTGGACGCATGCCAGTCTGTGCCGCACATGGCTGTCGACTTTCATGGGCTCGGTGTCGACTACGCGGCGTTCTCCGGTCACAAGATGCTCGGGCCTTCCGGGGTGGGCGTTCTCTACGGCAGGCGCGAGTTGCTCAACGCGATGCCGCCGTTCATCACCGGCGGATCGATGATCGAGACCGTCACCATGGAGCGCACGACATACGCGCCACCGCCGCAGCGGTTCGAGGCTGGCGTGCCCATGACGTCGCAGGTAGTCGGTCTCGGCGCAGCGGTGCGCTACCTCGAGGACATCGGGATGGACGCCGTCGCGGCGCACGAGCACACGCTCGTCGAAGCCACGCTCGAGGCTCTCGGAGCCATCGACGGAGTACGGATCATCGGTCCGACCTCGCCAGCGGACCGGGGTGGCGCCGTCTCATTCGTGGTCGACGGGATCCACGCACACGACCTCGGTCAGATTCTCGACGACGAGGGCGTGGCCATCCGCGTCGGACACCATTGCGCGTGGCCACTGCACCGGAGGTTCGGAGTCGCGGCCACCGCCCGTGCGTCGTTCGCCTTGTACAACACACTCGACGAGGTCGCGGCGCTGGCTACTGCGATCCGTCGAGCGCAGGACTTCTTCGGGGAGGCGCCCGCGTGAGAATGGAACAGATGTACCAGGAAGTGATCCTGGACCATTACAAGCATCCACACGGTCGCGGCCTGCGGGAGCCGTTCGGTGCGGAGGTGCACCACGTAAACCCCACGTGCGGCGACGAAGTGACCCTGCGGGTGCACGTGACCGACGACGGCACGGTCGCCGACGTGTCCTACGACGGCCAGGGTTGTTCCATCAGCCAGGCATCCACCTCCGTTCTCACCGATCAGGTCGTGGGAATGCCGGTGGACCGGGCGTTGCAGACGGTCGCGGCGTTCAGCGAGATGGTCGGCAGTCGCGGTACCGTCGAGGGAGACGAGGACGTCCTCGGTGACGGCATCGCCTTCGTCGGCGTCTCGAAGTACCCGGCCCGCGTCAAATGCGCGCTGCTGGGATGGATGGCATTCAAGGACGCCGTTGTTCAGATTGTGGCCGACCAGGGTTCGGTCGCGACAGAAGACGGCGAACCAGCTCGAATCGGAGGACAGGCATCATGAGCGAGACGCAGACCCCGGAAACGGATGTCGCTGCCGGAACGGAGCAGCCGACTGCCGACCAGGCCGAGAAAACCTCCACCGCAGGGGTGGTTCCCGCACCTGAGCGGCTCGAGGAACTCGAGGAGGCGATGCGCGACGTCGTCGATCCGGAGCTCGGCATCAACGTCGTCGATCTGGGACTCGTCTACGGCATCACCGAAGACGAGGACGTGGTCATTCTCGACATGACCCTCACCTCGGCGGCGTGCCCGCTGACCGACGTCATCGAGGATCAGGCGCGTGGCGCACTCGTGCGCAGCGGCTTGTGCAACGACTTGCGGATCAACTGGGTGTGGCTGCCGCCGTGGGGTCCGGACAAGATCACGGAGGACGGGCGCGAGCAACTACGCGCTCTCGGCTTCACCGTCTGACGGTACCGCCACACACATGCAGGGCCCGGCGAGAAGATCTCGCCGGGCCCTGCATGTGTGTGCCCGTTCAAGCGCGCTTGCGTTCCGAGGCAGTGGACTTCGACGCGGTCTTCTTGGCGGCGGTCTTCGCAGGGGCTTTCTTGGCAGGCTTCTTCTTCGCGGGAGCCGCTTTCTTGCCGGCGGCGTCGACACTGCGTTGTAGCGCTGCTACCAGGTCGACCACCTCGGCGTCTTCACCGGCCTTCTCGGTTTCCGCGACGGGAATGACTTTCTTGCCACCCGAGCTGATCATCTCGTCCAGCAGTTCCCGTAGCTGAACCTGGTAGTCGTCGGTGAACTCGGTGGGATCGAAATCCTCGGCCATGCTGTCGACCAGCGTTTCCGCCATCGCCAGTTCTTTCGCCTTCGGCTTGTCGACGTTGTCGAGCGACGGAAAGGACGCTTCACGTACTTCGTCGGGCCACAGCAGCGTCTGAATGACCAGGACGCCGTCCCGGGAGCGCATCGCCGCCAGACGAGTGCGTTGACGCAGCGTGAAGTGCACGAGCGCCGTACGGTCGCTTTCGGAGAGCGCGGTCGCCAGCAGCACGTACGCCTTCGGTGAGCTGGAATCCGGTTCGAGATAGTAGCTCTTCTCGAACAGAATGGGATCTATCTGGTCGGTGGGCACGAATTGCAAAACCGGAATTTCGTGTTTCTCGGCGGCAGGAAGCTTCCCGAAATCGTCGTCCGTGAGGACTACTCGGACACCGTCGTCGGAATCGTAGGCCTTGTCGATATCGGCGTACTGAACGACATTGCCGCATTCAGTGCACACCCGGTTGTATTTGATCCGCCCGCCGTCCTTGGCATGGACCTGGTGAAACTTGATGTCGTGATCCTCGGTTGCCGAATACACCTTGACCGGCACGTTGACGAGACCGAACGCTATCGAGCCCTTCCATATCGACCGCATGCGTTCCATAATGGTCCCCTTTCAGACTTCGCGCGACACTTCATCGAACTTCCCGGTGAAGCGCCGAGCGCAGCATTGCACCGCGAATATCCGCGGACGAAGCGAGGAACATGCGTCGCATGGCCGACAACGTCGCGGCCGGATGTGCACGGTCGGACAGATAGGCAGCCTGCACATGCGCGGGAAGATCGAAAAAATGCTCGAAGAATTCCGGTACCGATTCCGGGTTGAGCTGGAGGAGTGCGCGTAGCCCGATCGACCGCAGCGAGGCCACGGTTCGTGCCCTCCAGGGCCACAGCCGATCCGAAGTGCCCTCCACGAGGTCGCGGGTCAGGGCGTCCGCGCAACTGAGGGACGCGGCAACGCTGTAACCGGTGCCCGGATGCATCAAGCCTGCGCGGGCGCCGAAACGCACCTGCCCCGATCCCGCCGTACGGCTGGCGTCGTGGGGCGGTTCGACCGCGAACCGGACGCGTTCCACGTCGGAGCGTGACGGAACGGAAACTCCGCGGTGTCGCAGCCGCCGGTGGAGCCTTGTCGCGAGCTCCGACATCGGCAGAGCCGGACGACCGACGAGACATGTTTCCTCGAGGAGGAACCGATCGGCGGACAGCGGCACGGCGTAGAGAAAGGACGGCGAATCTGACGACGAGGTGCCGTTGTCGGTGCGCCAGTCCATGAACAGGGCGTGCTCGCCGTCCAGAGCGCCGGCGGCCGTGCCCATGTCGACTACAACGCCGTACGCGGTCTGCTGGGCCAGGTCGGGGCTGTCTCCGGTGCCGCGCGCGTCCACCACGACGCGCGCTGCCACGGTCGTCCCGTCACCGAGGAACACGGCAGTGGGGGAGAGGTCGACGGCTCTACCTGCGATTACGGTCGCTGTTCCGTCTGACAGTATTGACTGCAGCATTGGTGTATTCAAGACACAATAGGTGCGACTTATCGACTGTCGGCGTGTAGTCCATGCCGTCGGGAGCTGGGTCCGGGTAGCGATCGCTGCTTCCGGCAACCAGTGGGGGAGCTCGTCCTTCCACGCGCCGTAGGTCGCGGTCCAACTACGCCGGGGGTGGGGGTCGATCGCCACCACGGCGAGGCCACGGAGTGCGGCCCGGTGGGCGAGTGCGCGGCCGGCAGGGCCGAGCCCGACGATCGCGACGTCCCAGTTCGGCGGATGTGATGCAGCTGCCACGATGACCAGCTTTTCACGAACACCGCGGTAGAGGTGCTTCCGAGTCCGGCCAGGACGGAACTGCAGTATTTTCCGAATTCAGGTAGTTGTGCGGTGTAGATGCGGGGCAGTAGTGACCCCCTTCCAGCATCACTGCACCCCACGTACATCACCGGTCCGAAAGGCCACTGCCGGTGCCGAACCTGAATTGGGGGAGGCCGAACGCCCCACGCGCTGCACTGCCGGCGGGGTAGGGGAGTCGGCAGTGCAGTAGTCGCGCCGCCGCGATAGCCGGCCCTTTGCGCTTCCCGGGCGTCGGCACGGCGAGCGCAAGAAGACATTCCCGCGGAGGTAACTCCGTGGGATCCACAATATGACTCGGAATGGGACGGAACACCGGAATATCCCGAATTTATTTCATGGTCCGTTATTCCTGAAGCATCGTCATCACCCTCAGAACCCCGTTTCCGACTCGACGTACTACCGCCAGCACCAGCACAAGACAGCCGCCCAGGTCTGCCCGCGCGGGCGGAGTCGATCTGCACTCGGAGATGTGGGGACTGCGATCGGCCTACGCCGTGCGGCCCTACGGAATGCTGACGTCGTGGGGGAGATGCACCGGCACCGATCTGATGGGCTACATCGAGCCGGTAGCGAGGAGACCGCCGTCGACGCGGACGGTTTCACCGGTGATCCAGGCTGCGGCAGGTGAGACTAGAAATGCTACGAGGGCCGCGACGTCTTCGGGTGTGCCGAGCCGCTTCATCGGATAGCCGGCGGATACCTGCTCTTCGCCGGCGGCGACGAGCGCGGTGGCGAACTGCGTTTTGACGATTCCCGGCGCCACGGCGTTGACGCGGATACCGGGCCCGAGTTGCCACGCGAGTTCTTCGGTGAGCCGGATGAGCGCAGCCTTGGACGCGCCATACGCAGCGATTACGTCGGTGGAACGAATGCCCGCGACGCTGGCGAGCAGCTCTGCCGCGATCGCCTTGCCGATTCCCCGGCTCGCGCCCGTCACGAGGGCGGTGAGTCCGTGTAGATCCGCCGAGGAGTTCACTCCTGTGTCCGTAGCCATGGGCGAACGTTAGCGGAATCACTGGTACGCGTGTTCTAGCTGGGTAGAAGCTCGAGGTAAAATCGGGGGTTCGTGCGTTCTGTGCGCGTATTTCTCATCGAAATGTGAGCTTTTCCTAGGAGTCTTGTTGATCACCGCTACCGACCTGGAAGTTCGAGCCGGAGTGCGGACGTTGCTGTCTGCGCCCGGGCCGGCCTTGCGGGTGCAGCCCGGCGACCGGATCGGTCTGGTCGGCCGTAACGGTGCCGGTAAGACGACGACGCTTCGCATCCTCGCCGGGGAGGGCGAACCCTACGCCGGTTCCGTCGTCCGGACCGGCGACCTCGGTTACCTCCCGCAGGATCCCAAGGAGGGCGATCTCGACGTTCTCGCGAAAGATCGCGTTCTGTCGGCGCGGGGCCTCGATGCGTTGCTGCGTGACATGGAGAAGCAGCAGATTCTGATGGCCGAAGTGGTCGACGACGCCGAACGGGATAAAGCCGTGCGCAAGTACGGGAATCTCGAGGAACGGTTCTCCGCGCTGGGCGGATACGAAGCGGAGAGTGAAGCAGCGCGTATCTGCAACAGTCTCGGTCTCGCCGACCGCATCCTCGGCCAGCAGCTGCACACCCTGTCGGGCGGGCAACGCCGCCGTGTCGAGTTGGCCCGGATTCTGTTCGCGGCCTCGGATGGCAGCGGCGGACGGTCGGACACGACGCTTCTGCTCGACGAGCCGACCAACCACCTCGACGCCGATTCCATCACGTGGCTGCGCGGGTTCCTGCAGAGCCACGAGGGTGGACTGATCGTGATCAGCCACGATGTCGAACTGCTCAACGACGTCGTCAACCGGGTGTGGTTCCTCGACGCCGTGCGCGGTGAGGCAGACGTCTACAACATGACCTGGAAGAAGTATCTCGACGCGCGGGCCACGGACGAGCAGCGTCGGCGCCGTGAGCGGGCCAATGCCGAGAAGAAGGCCGGTGCCCTGCGCGCTCAGGCCGCGAAGCTGGGCGCGAAAGCCACGAAGGCCGTTGCTGCGCAGAACATGGCGAAGCGTGCCGACAAGATGATGTCCGAGCTCGATGCCGAACGGGTTTCCGACAAGGTTGCTCGCATTCGGTTCCCCGAACCCGCTGCCTGCGGGAAGACGCCGTTGATGGCGGAGAACCTGACCAAGGTCTACGGTTCCCTCGAGATTTTCACCGGAGTGGATCTCGCGATCGACCGGGGCTCCCGCGTGGTGGTCCTGGGCCTCAACGGTGCCGGTAAGACCACGTTGCTGCGCATTCTGGGTGGCGTCGAGACACCGGACGCCGGCGGTCTCGTCCCCGGGCACGGCTTGAAGATCGGGTATTTCGCGCAGGAGCACGACACACTCGACGACAATGCCTCGGTGTGGGAGAACATCCGCCACGCGGCGCCCGACACGGGGGAGCAGGAGCTGCGTTCGCTGCTCGGGGCGTTCATGTTCACCGGTCCGCAGCTCGAGCAGCCCGCAGGCACGTTGTCCGGTGGTGAGAAGACCCGTCTCGCGTTGGCGGGTCTGGTGTCGTCGTCGGCGAATGTGCTGCTGCTCGACGAGCCCACCAACAACCTCGATCCGGTGTCGCGCGAGCAGGTTTTGGATGCCCTGCGCAGCTACACGGGCGCTGTGGTGCTGGTGACACACGACCCGGGTGCGGCGGAGGCGCTCGACCCGGAACGGGTCATCCTGCTACCGGATGGCACCGAAGACCACTGGTCTCAGGAGTATCTGGAACTGATCCAGCTCGCCTGACGTGCGTTGATCCCGTCGCGGCGACGTTCTACCGTGGAAGCCACCACCGTCGCTCGTCGACTGGAGGAATTCATGGCTGACATCGGTGTTTTCGCCAAGAGTGCTCGCATCACGGGGTCGCCCCGCGCCGATCTGCAGGCGGAGTTGAAGGATCGGTACCAGGCCGGTGCGAGTATTCGCTCGCTCGCCCGGGAGATGGGACGTTCGTACGGGTTTGTACGGAACATGCTCGCCGAGTCGCATGTAGAGCTTCGGGGGAGGGGTGGAGCTCACCGCCGCCCGACCTGAGGGCTCCTGGGGTTCAGTCCCGGCGCCGGACCGATTCCTCGACGAGGTCGAGGACGGCGGAGAGATTGTCGCCTGCCTGTCCCGACGCGATTCGCGCGACCAGTCCGTCGAGAACGAGATCCAGATATCCGATCAGGACGTCGGTGGGCACGTCGTCACGCAGACGTCCGGCCGACTTCTGCCGTGCGAGGCGCGCGATCGTGGCCTCGGTCAGTTCAGCTGAGCGCTGTGACCAACTTCGGCGGAAATCGGCGTCGTTGCGCAGGCGGCGGGCGATCTCGAGCCGGGTGCCGAGCCAGTCGAACTGGTCGGGTTGAGCGAGCATGTCGCGCATGACCTGAACGAGGCCCTCTTGCGCGACGACGTCGGCCATCCTCGTTGCGTCCTCGTGTGCGAGCGCGAGGAACAATCCGTCCTTGTCCTTGAAGTGGTGGAAGATCGCTCCGCGCGACAGGCCGGTCACTTCTTCGAGCCTGCGGACCGTGGCACCGTCGTAAC
Organism: Rhodococcus sp. NPDC019647; assembly: GCF_044389235.1. Classification (NCBI taxonomy): domain Bacteria; kingdom Bacillati; phylum Actinomycetota; class Actinomycetes; order Mycobacteriales; family Nocardiaceae; genus Rhodococcus; species Rhodococcus sp. NPDC019647. The sequence goes on from NZ_JBIRXS010000001.1 coordinate 761,070, forward strand.
CGTATTCCGCAAAGCATCGGCGGGCGCCGTCCAGAATCTGACTGCGCCGTGCCGCGAGATGGTCTTCACTGACCTTGGGCACAGGCACCCTTCCTTCGTTTGGGTGCCTGTGAGCACTTTCGGCCGTGGGCGAGGTTACTCACGTCGTGCGCAAAGCGCTCACGACCACTCCGTCGGCAAGACGGTCGACTATCGGTGGTCGTGAGCGCTTTGTGCCGGTCTGGGCCGAAAGTGCTCACAGGCGCGGAGCGCCTAGTGCGCCTCAGCTCTTGATCATGTTGCGGAGCACGTACTGCAGGATGCCGCCGTTGCGGTAGTAGTCGGCCTCACCGGGGGTGTCGATACGAACGACAGCGTCGAAGACGACCTTTTCGCCGTTCTCACGGGTTGCCGTGACCTTGACGGTCTTCGGCGTGACACCCTCGTTGAGCTTCTCGACGCCTTCGATGTCGAAGACCTCGGTGCCGTTCAGCTTCAGCGACGCGGCGGACTCGCCGGCCGGGAACTGCAGCGGAACGACGCCCATGCCGATGAGGTTGGAGCGGTGGATGCGCTCGAACGACTCGGTGATGACGGCCTTGACGCCGAGGAGGCTGGTGCCCTTGGCCGCCCAGTCACGTGACGATCCGGAGCCGTACTCCTTGCCGCCCAGGACGACGAGTGGGATACCCGCGGCCTGGTAGTTCTGCGACGCGTCGTAGATGAAGGCCTGCGGTCCACCGTCTTGGGTGAAGTCGCGGGTGTAGCCACCGGAGACGTCGTCGAGGAGCTGGTTGCGCAGACGGATGTTCGCGAACGTTCCGCGAATCATGACCTCGTGGTTGCCGCGACGCGAACCGTAGGAGTTGTAGTCCTTACGGTCGATGCCGTTCGCGTCGAGGTACTGCGACGCCGGCGTTCCCGCCTTGATGTTGCCGGCAGGGGAGATGTGGTCCGTGGTGACCGAGTCGCCCAGGAGCGCGAGGACGCGGGCGCCCTTGATGTCGCTGACCGGGGTCGGCTCCTTCGGCATTCCGTCGAAGTACGGTGGCTTCCGCACGTAGGTGGAATCCTCGGCCCACTCGAAGGTCTTGCCTTCGGGGGTAGGCAGACCACGCCAGCGCTCGTCGCCCTTGAAGACGTCGGCGTAACCCTTGACGTACATCTCCTGGCTGATCGAGGAGTTGATCGTCTCCTGGATCTCCTGCGGGGAGGGCCAGATGTCCTTCAGGAACACGTCGTTGCCGTCGGTGTCCTGACCGAGGGCGTCGTGCTCGAAGTCGAAGTCCATGGTGCCTGCCAGCGCGTAGGCGATGACCAGCGGGGGAGACGCGAGGTAGTTCATCTTCACGTCGGGGGAGATGCGTCCCTCGAAGTTGCGGTTACCGGACAGCACGGCTGTCGCCGTCAGGTCGTTGTCCTGGATGGCCTGCGAGATCTGCTCGTCGAGCGGTCCGGAGTTACCGATGCAGGTGGCGCAGCCGTAGCCGACCAGGAAGAAGCCGAGCTTCTCGAGGTACGGCCACAGGCCCGACTTGTTGTAGTAGTCGGTGACGACCTGCGAACCGGGGGCCATGGACGTCTTGACCCAAGGCTTGGCGGACAGCCCCTTCTCGACGGCGTTGCGGGCGAGCAGTGCCGCACCGAGCATGACCGACGGGTTGGAGGTGTTGGTGCACGAGGTGATCGAGGCGATCACGACGGCACCGTGGTCGAGGACGAATTCGCCCTTCTCCTCGGAGACGACCTTGATCGGCTTGCTCGGACGTCCCTGGGACCCGTTGGCTGCGGATTGCACGTCGACGGCACCGTCGTCGGCAAACGACAGGGCGGCGGGGTCGCTCGCGGGGAACGACTCCTCGACGGCCTCGTCGAGCTGCGAGTGGCCCGTGGGGTAGTTCTCCTCCACGTAGTTGTGGATGTCCTTGCGGAACGCAGTCTTCGACTCCGACAACAGGATCCGGTCCTGCGGGCGCTTCGGGCCGGCGATGGACGGGACGACGTCACCGAGGTCGAGTTCGAGGTACTCGGAGTACTCGGGCTCACGGTCGGCGTCGTGCCACAGGCCCTGTTCCTTGGCGTAAGCCTCGACGAGCGCGAGCTGCTCGTCGGTGCGGCCGGTGAGACGGAGGTAGCTGACGGTCTCGGCGTCGATCGGGAAGATCGCGGCGGTGGAACCGAACTCCGGGCTCATGTTGCCCAGAGTTGCGCGGTTGGCGAGGGGAACCTCGGCCACACCCTTGCCGTAGAACTCGACGAACTTGCCGACGACGCCGTGCTTGCGCAGCATGTCGGTGACAGTGAGAACCACGTCGGTGGCGGTGACGCCCGGCTTGATCTCACCGGTCAGCTTGAAGCCGACGACGCGCGGGATCAGCATCGACACGGGCTGGCCCAGCATGGCCGCCTCGGCCTCGATGCCGCCGACGCCCCAGCCCAGCACGCCCAGGCCGTTGACCATGGTGGTGTGCGAGTCGGTACCGACGCAGGTGTCGGGGTACGCCTGGCCGTTCCGGACCATGACGGTGCGTGCCAGGTGCTCGATGTTGACCTGGTGGACGATGCCCGTTCCCGGGGGGACGACCTTGAAGTCGTCGAATGCGCCCTGACCCCAGCGCAGGAACTGGTAGCGCTCACCATTGCGCTGGTATTCGATGTCGACGTTGCGCTCGAAGGCGTCGGCGCGGCCTGCGACGTCGATGATGACCGAGTGGTCGATGACCATCTCGGCGGGCGCAAGGGGGTTCACCTTGTCGGGGTCGCCGCCGAGTGCGGTGACCGCTTCGCGCATGGTGGCGAGGTCCACGATGCAGGGAACGCCGGTGAAGTCCTGCATGATCACGCGGGCAGGCGTGAACTGGATCTCGACGTTCGGCTCAGCCGACGGGTCCCAGCTCGCGATGGCGCGGATGTGGTCGGCGGTGATGTTCGCGCCGTCTTCGGTACGAAGCAGGTTCTCGGCGAGAACCTTCAGTGCATAGGGAAGTTTTTCGGTACCGGGCACGGCCGAGAGGCGGAAGATCTCGTAGGAGTTCTCACCGACCTCGAGGGTGCCTTTGGCGCCGAACGAATCAATACTCGTGCTCACGTCAGCTCCACTCGTCTATGAGGGTCGCCGCCGACGGGGCTGTGTCGACGGCTGGAGGCACTGCGGGCAGGCTGATCCGGGCGCGCTGTGGTGCTAGCGATGAACGGACTCGGCTGATACCGCGGTACCTCCGATAGTCTAACAGTACGCTTGTCCTGTGAGAATTCGGGGCGGGAAAACTCCCGTCACCTCCCGATCTCAGCAGACACCGCCGAGCCGTGCAGCCGGATGGAACGAAACATCGCCCTGTCCTCACGTAGTGTTCACGCGAGGCTCCACGTTCCTACAGCAAACCCGGATGAGAGATGTCTGCCCCAGTCGCCACCGTGCTTCCCTCCAGTGCCGCATTTCCCGCTCCGACGGCTCTGCCGTTGTCAGCGGATCTTCCGGAAGACCTCGATGTGGCGGACGTGGTCACCGATGTGTCCGATGACGGTGTCTCGGCGCCGGCCGACGAAGTGAGGGACCTCGTCGCTGTCGTCGATCGTGCCGCCGATCACGGCATCGAGCTGAGCATCGTGGTTCTGGACGAGGATCCGGAACGCGTCTCGCAACTACGCGACCTCGCAACCGAGGTCGGTCAGGAAGAAGGCGGCACCGTTCTCGTTCTGAGTCCTAGCTGGGTCGGAACGTACAGCGACTCGATCAGCCGGGTCTTGCTCGAATCAGGCCAGGACCGCACCTATACCAGCGACTCGGTGGTGGCGGCCGATCAATTCGTGGACGAGATCGTCGCGCCCGGACCGCCGTGGGCGCTGATGACGGCACTGATCGTGGCCGTTGTCGCTGTCGCCGCGGCAGCGACGTTCTACGCGAAATCACGCCGGCGCGCCTCGCCGGACTCGGCGCCGCGGGACCGAAGTGGCGCCGCCGCGTCGACGTCCGCACCTGTAGAGCATCCGAAACCGTGACCGACGCATAGATTCACCTGTTCGCGGCGGTGCATTCGATCCGCTTCGGCCTCGATCGTCTCTGCCTGCACCGATGGCCGACAGCAGCCCCCGATCGCGTTCTTTCCACATTTCCGCTGGTCAAATTACCCATGTGTTATTTGTGACTAAAGTTTCCATAGAGTCCGCAAGTGTCGTACGGTGCATTTGGCGCTCTTGGGGAAGAAGTGTCGCAGGCGGTGCATTGACGTCATTGGTGACGGCAATTTTCGTGTCGATCGGTGTCGTCCGAGTCACGGAAACGATGTGGCTTGCCGGATCTCCTTCCCCCCAACGAGCACGGCGCGGCGCGCCACTTCGCGTGGAGCGCGGTTGCGTGTTCGGTGCAGAACCGAGGGAGAGAGTTGTGAAGCGACAAGCACGAGGTGGACTGGGGCACCGTGGCTTCTCCCGCAGGCGACATCGAGCTGTACGCCTCCTCATCGGGCTGGGCATCGTCGCGGCGCTGGTGGGAAGCACTCCGGGCTTGGCGGCCGCTGTTCCTCCTCCGCCGCCCAATCCGTCCGATTCCGACCTCGCCCAGGCCGGCGCTCGAGTAGCCGCGGGCGTCGGGCAGGTGAGCGATCTCATCAACCGGGTGGCTTCTGCCGACCAGCAACTCGCCCAGCTCGACAACGAGGTGGCGATCAAACGGGAAGACGTCAATCGCGCTCTCGTGGATTTGCAGAACGCGCGTGGTGCCGCCGACCTTGCGGCGCGGGTCGTCGGGGCGTCACAGCAGGCACTGCGGGACGCGGGCGCGCAGATCGAGCTCGCCCAGAAGGACTTCGACAAGTACGCCCGATCGAGCTACACCCAGGGCACCAACGTCTCGTCGATCTCGACCTATCTCGGGGCGAAGGGGCCCGGCGACGTCCTGGACCGTGCACAGGTGTTGAAGCTTCTGGCGGCGAGCCAGAACGCCGTACTCGAAGGACTGCAGAGGGCGCGGACGGAGCAGGCGAACAGGGACTCCTCGGCCCGCGAGGCGAAGCAGCAGGCGGATGTCGCAGCCAAGCAGGCCGAGGCGAAGAAGTCACTCGCCGAGCAGGCCATCGCCATCGCCCGGGCGGCCTTGCAAGATCAGGCAGCCAAGAAGGCGCAGATCGAAAGCGAACGAGCATCCGCGCAGGCCCAGCTGGAAGCGGCTCGCGGCAACGTCACGGGACTGCAAGGCCAGCGTGAGGCCTACGCGGCGTGGGACGAGCAGCGGCGGGCCGAGGAAGCTCAGAGGGCAGCTGTCGCCGCGGCGGCCCGTGAGGCGGCCGCGCAGGCCGCCGCCCGGGTGGCGGCCAACGAAGCGGCGCGCGAACGCGCAGCGGCCCTCGCCGCCGGTCAGCGGGCGCATACCGCCATCGAGGAGGACTCGACCGAGGAAGGCGAGGACTACTCCGCCGACGACGAGACGTCGACCGGCGAGTACGACGAAGAGACCACGACTGACGAGTCCGACAGCGAGTCGTCGAACAGTGGCTCCGGCCTTACCGGCAGCGCCGCGATCGAGACGGTGATCGACCGGGGACTTTCCCAGATCGGTGTCGAGTACGCGTGGGGCGGCGGCGACGAGAACGGGCCGACCAAAGGCATTCGCGACGGGGGTGTCGCCGACAGTTACGGCGATTTCAACAAGGTGGGTTTCGACTGCTCGGGTCTGATGATCTATGCCTTCGCGGGCATCGGGATTTCACTGCCGCACTACACGGGGTATCAGTACACGGCCGGTGAACAGGTGCCCTCGGAGGAGATGCAGCGCGGCGACATGATCTTCTACGGCCCCAACGCCAGTCAGCACGTCGCCCTGTACCTCGGTGACAACGAAATGCTCGAGGCTCCGCAGTCCGGATCCACCGTCCGGATTTCGCCCGTGCGGTGGGATGGCATGACCCCCTACGCTGTGCGTATGGTCTCGTAAGCCATGGTGTCGACGAAGTAGTTCGCAGTGCGGATCGTGCTTGGTTGCGGCGGGGGTTGCTTGCACCTGGAATAGTTGAGCAAGTACGTGAACGGGCGGAACGATCTAGGTGAAAGCGGTGGATTCTTGGTGACCTCACGTGATGATGCGGTATCGGAGGGCGCAGCCCGGAAGGAGACGCTCGCGAAGGCGTCGCCGGACGGAGTGAAGAATGGTGGCGCGGCCAACGGGTCGGGCCCTCAGTCCCCTCCCGGCGCGGCGAGTGCATCCGTGCAGAACGCCGCCCCGAAGACTGCGGCAAACGCCGTCGCGCCCAGCCTCGCTGCGGACGTTCAGACGTTGGAACGCGCGATCTATGAGGTCAAGCGGGTGATCGTGGGTCAGGACCGGTTGGTGGAACGGATCCTCGTCGGTCTGCTCGCCAAGGGGCATGTGCTCCTCGAAGGTGTGCCGGGAGTCGCGAAGACGCTCGCCGTCGAGACGTTCGCGAAGGTGGTCGGCGGTTCCTTCTCGCGCGTCCAGTTCACGCCCGACCTCGTGCCCACCGACCTCATCGGTACGCGCATCTACCGGCAGGGCCGGGAGGAGTTCGACACCGAACTCGGTCCGGTCGTCGCCAATTTCGTACTCGCCGACGAGATCAACCGGGCGCCCGCGAAGGTGCAGTCGGCCCTTCTCGAGGTCATGGCGGAGCGGCACGTCTCGATCGGTGGCAAGCGGTACCACATGCCGGACCCGTTCCTGGTGATGGCCACCCAGAACCCGATCGAGAACGAGGGTGTCTATCCGCTGCCGGAGGCGCAGCGCGACCGGTTCCTGTTCAAGATTCTCGTCGACTACCCCTCGGTGGAGGAAGAGCGAGAAATCGTCTACCGCATGGGTGTCGCGGCGCCGGAGCCGCAACAGGTACTCGATCCCGAGGAATTGGTCCGTCTGCAGAAGGTGGCCAGTGGTGTGTTCGTGCATCATGCGCTCGTCGACTACGTCGTCCGGGTGATCGCGGCCACCCGTACCCCGGCACAGTTCGGCCTCGCCGATGTCGACGGCTGGATCGCGTACGGAGCTTCGCCCCGTGCCACTCTCGGCATCATCTCGTCGGCGCGCGCACTGGCACTTCTGCGGGGGCGTGACTACGTCGTGCCGCAGGATGTCCTGGAGGTCATTCCGGACGTGCTGCGTCACCGCCTCGTTCTGTCCTACGACGCCCTGGCGGACGAGGTGTCCCCGGACGACGTCATCTCACGGGTTCTGCAGACCGTGGGGCTCCCGCAGATCGCCGCTCAGCCCACTGCGCAGGTCGCTCCGGCCGGGCATCCCGGACCCGGTCCGGTTGCGTCGGTGCCCGGACCGACGGCAATGAGCCAGCCACGGTGAGTGCGCGTACTGCCGGCGCGCAGAGCGCCGGCCCACCGCCGTCCTTTCGTTCCGGCGAGCTGCGCGACCCGAAACTGTCCGCCGCGCTGCGAACGTTGGAGCTGACCGTTCGTCGACGCCTCGACGGGGTGCTGCACGGGGATCATCTCGGTCTGATTCCCGGGCCGGGCTCCGAGCCGGGTGATGCCCGCGAATACCAGCCCGGCGACGACGTCCGCCAGATGGACTGGTCGGTCACGGCGCGGACCACGCATCCGCATGTTCGCCAGTCGGTGGCCGACCGGGAACTCGAGACGTGGATGGTGATCGACCTGTCCTCGAGCCTCGACTTCGGCACGGCCGGTTGCGAGAAACGGGACCTCGCCGTGGCCGCTGCTGCGGCTGTCACCCACTTGACCAGTGGTGGGGGCAACCGGGTCGGTGCCATCGTGGCCACCGGTGCACAGACCACCCGCATCCCTGCGCGCGGTGGCCGCATTCACGCCCAGGCCATGTTGCGGCAGATCGCGACCACCCCGCACGCCCCGGACGGTGTCCGGGGCGACTTGCAGAGCGCGGTGGAGTCGCTGCGCCGGCCTCAGCGGCGCCGGGGCCTCGCCGTCGTCATCAGCGACTTTCTGGGGCCGATCGACTGGGAACGGTCACTGCGGGCAATCTCGGGTCGCCATGACGTCCTCGGCGTGGAGGTGCTCGATCCGCGCGATCTGGAACTACCCGACATAGGGGATGTAGTGCTGCACGATCCGGAGTCCGGACGGACCCGCGAATTCTCGATCACACCGCAGCTGCGCGCCGATTTCGCGCGGGCCGCGGAAGAACATCGCCTGCAGGTGCAGCAATCGTTGCGACGTTGCGGCGCACCGGTGCTCAGTCTGCGGACGGACCGGGACTGGATCGCGGACGTCGTCCGGTTCGTCTCGGCGCGTAAGCACAGTTTCGGAACCGCGACGACGCAGAGGGCTCGCCGGTGAGCCTTTCTCAATTCACCTCGCCCTGGTGGTTGCTCTTCCTCCTCGTCGTGGCTGCGTTGGTGGCCGGGTACGTGTGGGTGCAGCGGCAACGGCACAAGCACACCCTGCGGTTCACGAACTTCGCGTTGCTCGAGAAGGTGGCGCCGTCCAGACCGGGCCGCATTCGCCACGTTCCGGCGTTGCTGATGGTGCTGGCGCTGGTGTTCTTCAGCGTCGCGCTCGCCGGACCCACCGAGGACAAACGGGTTCCGCGTAACCGGGCCACCGTGATTCTCGTCATCGACGTCTCGCTCTCGATGAAGGCAACCGATGTGGAACCGACCCGGTTGGCCGCCGCCCAGGATGCGGCGAAGTCGTTCGCCGACGGCCTGACCCCGGGCATCAACCTGGGTCTCGTCGCCTTCGCGGGTACGGCGTCGGTGCTCGTCTCGCCGACGACAAATCGGGAAGCGACAAAGGTTGCCATCGACAATCTGCAGTTGAGTGAGCGCACCGCGACGGGGGAGGCGATCTTCACGTCGCTGCAGTCGATCGAGACGTTGGCAGCGGTGCTCGGCGGCAGCGATCAGGCCCCACCGGCCCGCATTGTGCTGCTGTCGGACGGTAAGCAGACGGTGCCCGAGAATCCGGACGATCCCCGCGGCGGATTCACTGCGGCGCGCCAGGCCAAGGAGAAGGACGTACCGATTTCGACCATCTCCTTCGGGACCAGCTACGGCAAGGTCGAGATCGAGGACGAGCGGATTCCGGTGCCGGTCGACGACCCGTCTCTGCGGGAGATCGCTTCCCTGTCCGGGGGAAGTTTCTTCACCGCGTCCAGCCTCGAGGAGTTGCGTGACGTCTACGACACCCTCGAGGAACAGATCGGATTCGAGACCACCCGTGGCGATGCCAGCCGGCCCTGGCTGGTGCTCGGGGTCCTGTCGGCGACCGCCGGGCTGATCCTTGCACTTGTTCTGCGTCAACGCCTGCCCTGACGTTCCATTCGGACCGGCGTTTTCTTCCAGCGATGTTCGAACAGATAGGTTGTTCCCCATGTCTAACCCAGAATCTACTGACTCGTCGGTAAGGACGGTGTCCTCTCCTCGCTCGGTGCTGGTCACCGGCGGTAACCGTGGGATCGGTCTCGCCGTCGCGCAGCGTCTCGCGGCGGACGGCCACAAGGTCGCCGTCACGCACCGCGGTTCGGGTGCGCCCGACGGGCTCTTCGCCGTCCAGTGCGACGTCACCGACGCCGAGTCGATCGACCGCGCCTTCAAGGAAGTGGAGGAGCATCAGGGTCCGGTAGAGGTACTGGTCGCGAACGCGGGGATCACGGACGACACCCTCATCATGCGGATGTCGGAGGAGCAGTTCACGAGCGTCGTGGACGCCAACCTCACCGGGGCATTCCGGGTCGCCAAGCGGGCTACCCGGTCGATGCTGCGGGCGCGTTGGGGCCGTTTCGTGTTCCTGGGTTCCGTCGTCGGTCTCGCGGGCGGACCCGGCCAGGTGAACTATGCGGCCTCCAAGGCCGGTGTGGTCGGCATCGCGCGGTCCCTCACCCGCGAGTTGGGTTCTCGATCGATCACCGCGAACGTGGTCGCCCCGGGGTTCATCGACACCGACATGACGGCAGCGATGGAGGACAAGTACCGGGACATGGCCGTGCAGGCTATCCCGCTGCAGCGCGTCGGCCAGCCGGAGGACGTGGCCGCGGTGGTCAGCTTCCTGGCGTCCGACGATTCGGCCTACGTGTCCGGCGCGGTCATCCCCGTCGACGGCGGCCTGGGCATGGGTCACTGACCCACCCACTTCACTTCCCGGACTTTTCCTACAGGAGGACACCTCATGGGCGGATTGCTCGAAGGTAAGACCATTCTCGTCACCGGCATCATCACCGACGCGTCCATCGCCTTTCACGTGGCGAAGGTGGCGCAGGAGCAGGGCGCGAAGGTGATCATCACCGGGTTCGACCGTCTCCGGTTGATCGACCGCATCGCGCAGCGCCTGCCGCAGCCGGTGCCGCCGGCCATCGAACTGAACGTGCAGGACCCCGCACATCTCGAGTCGCTCGCCGACCGGGTTCGCGAACTCGCCCCGGAGGGTATCGACGGTGTGGTGCACTCCATCGCCTTTGCGCCGCGGTCCTGCCTGGGCAGCCCGTTCTTCGATGCACCGTGGTCGGACGTCGGGGTCGCTTTCGAGGTGTCCGCCTACTCGTACGCGTCGGTGGCCAAAGCGCTGCTTCCTGTGCTGAACGACGGTGCTTCGATCGTCGGCATGGATTTCGACCCGGCGCGCGCCGTGCCGTTCTACAACTGGATGGGTGTGGCGAAGGCGACGCTCGAGTCGGTCAACCGCTATGTGGCCAAGGAGGTGGGCGAGCGCGGGATTCGCTCCAACCTGGTCGCCGCAGGACCGATCAAGACGCTCGCCGCCAAAGCGATCGCCGGCACCGCCACCGGACCGGCCGAAGAGATGAACAAGCTGAACACCGCCTGGTCCGAGCGGGCGCCGATCGGCTGGAACGTCGACGATCCGGAGCCGGTCGCGAAGACCGTGTGCACCGTCCTGTCCGACTGGCTGCCCGGCACCACGGCGTCGATCATCTACGTCGACGGCGGCGCCCACGCGATGGCCGGGTAGCAGGACCCGCAGTAAGGATCACCGACGGCAGCGCGCAGGATTGGCACCATGGTCCAGAAACGGGAAACACAGTTCGATGCCCTTCTCGTGTTGTCGTTCGGCGGTCCCGAGAAGCCTGAGGACGTGCGACCCTTCCTCGAGAATGTGACCCGGGGAAGGGGAGTGCCGCCGGAGCGGCTCGACGCGGTGGCCGAGCACTACCTTCACTTCGGCGGTGTGTCGCCGATCAACGCGCTCAATCGCGACATCATCGCCCGGGTCGAGGCGGCACTGTCCGATGCCGGTGTCGATCTGCCCGTCTATTTCGGGAACCGCAACTGGCATCCGATGGTCGAGGACACGGTGGCGCAGATGGCCGCGGACGGTGTCCGGTCGGCATTGGTGTTTCCCACGTCGGCGTGGGGCGGGTATTCGGGTTGCCGTCAGTATCACGAGGACATCGCACGGGCGCGCGCCGCCTTCGGGGACGCGGCACCTCACTTGGTGAAACTGCGCCAGTACTACGACCATCCCCTCCTGATCGACGCGTTCGCCGATGCGGTGCGGGAGGCGACCACGCAGCTTCCGGCCGAAACCCGCGCCGGCGCCCGTCTGGTCTTCACGGCGCATTCGGTACCTGCCGCCGCGGATGCCAACGCCGGCCCTCCCGACGAGGGCGGCAATCTGTACAGCAGGCAGGTGGCCGAGGCGGCGCGCCTGATCGCGCACGCCGCCGACTTCGGCGACTTCGACCTGGTGTGGCAGTCCCGGTCCGGCCCACCCCAGGTGCCGTGGCTCGAGCCGGATATTTGTGATCACCTCGAGGCTCTGGCCGCCCAGGAAGTGCGTTCGGTCATCAATTGCCCCGTGGGTTTCGTCTCGGACCATCTCGAGGTCGTGTGGGACCTCGACACCGAGGCCCGCGAGAAGGCTGCCGACGTGGGTATCGACTTCGTGCGCGCGGCCACTCCGGGTACGGATCCTTGTTTCGCCGAACTCGTGCTGGAGCTGATGGGCGAGCACCTCGACGGTAGACCGGCCCGGCGTCTCGGTACCGAACCGCTCCTCGGTTCTACTGCCGACGGCAGGTCCTGTGCTGCCGACTGCTGCAAGGCCGTGGTCAGGCCGGCCGGGCGTCCCGCGCACACGCATTGATTGCGGCGGTTCGGGCCGAACGCACGGCGGAACGCAGTGGGCGAAGCAGGTCCTCGAGGGAGGCTGCGGCCGATGCGGTGACGGTCCGGGCCGGCGCCATCTGCTCGGCGACGGTGAGGATGGCGGCCACCTGATCCGCGGAGTCCAGGATTCGGAGGGCGCGGGCCGGGATGGTGGCCGGGTACCGGTGCAGCGCCGACTCGGCCAACGCATCCGCGATGAGGGCACGCGGGTCGGCGCCGAAGCCGGAATCGAGCATGTGCAGGGTTTCGAGCGCTGCCGCGGCGTCGCGCACCGTTTCCCGCATGGTGAACTCGGCCTCGCCGAGACCGGTGTGATGAGCGTCGACGGGAAGCTGTTCGAGGCAGGAGACGGTCCAGCGCAGCACGTCGGGTCCTTCCACGTGGGGTACCAGACCCGTTCCGGGACGGCCCTGGGGCCCGATGAGGATGCCTTCGCCGGCACTGACCGCTGCGGCCGCGAAGGTGGTTCCTGCGGGAATGCCGCGCACATCGCCCGGGCCGGGTAGAACGAGCCGGATCTCGGTGTCCGGCTCGGAGATGGCGCGGCGGATCGTCTGCAACAACGCCGCGGCACCCCGGTCCTGCGGGTCGGGCCAGGGCAGGCCGGTGCGGCCGGCCGTCACATGGTCACCCGCGCAGACCAGATGCATCGGCGCCCACGCATGCAGAGCGTCGATGACGTCGTCGGGTGCACTGTTCCCGGCGAGCCAGGCACTGGCCCACACGGTGAGAGTGGCGCTGGGTGAAGTCACGATAAACGAGCATATGTCGGCGTGGCGGGGTGTGTGTAACGGCACCTCTGGCATAGCGTCAGCGCCCGTGAGCGGAGGCGACAGATACGGCGACATCTTTTCCGGACACCCGCGGACCAGGAAGTCGGTGACGCCCACGGTGGCCGCCGAACGCGATCTGGTGGTCGAGGACGCGGGCACCGGGTTCTGCGGGGCGGTGGTGGGGTTCGAGCGAACCTACGACGGTGACTTCGTCCGGCTGGAGGACGGAGCGCGGCGTACCCGGTTGTTCGCGATGCGCGAAGCCGCCTTCCTGATCGACGGGAAGCCGGTCACGTTGGTGCGGCCCGCGGCGAAACCGGCCGGGCCCGCGCGAACGAGGTCCGCATCGGGATCGACCAAAGTCGAAGGGCTGCGGGCCCGCACCGCGCTGGCCAGCCGGATCTGGGTGGAGGGCGTCCACGACGCGGCACTCGTCGAGCGGGTGTGGGGCCACGACCTGCGCGTCGAGGGTGTCGTCGTCGAGCATCTCGAGGGCTTGGACAATCTCGCGGAACGGCTGGCAGAGTTCCGGCCCGGGCCCGGCCGGCGTGTCGGCGTTCTGGTCGACCATCTGGTGACCGGGTCGAAGGAAACACAGCTGACGAAGGGACTCGGCCCGAATGTGCTCGTGACGGGGCATCCCTTCATCGACGTGTGGGAGGCGGTGCGCCCCAGCGCGGTCGGGATCGAGGCATGGCCGAAGATCCCGCGCGGTGAGGACTGGAAGACCGGGGTGTGCCGCGAGCTGGGCTGGGGCACGCCGCGCGACGGCTGGCGTCGGGTCTATTCGGCGGTCGACAGTTTCCGTGACCTCGAAGCCCCGCTGATCGGGGCGGTCGAACAGCTGGTCGACTTCGTCACCGCCTCACACCCGGGTTCTGGTTAGATGGTGTTGTGGCTGCATTGATTTGGCTGGTAGCGGGTGTCCTGCTCGCTGCAGCGGAAGCATTGACGGGGGACTTCTTCCTCCTCATGCTGGCCGGGGGTGCTCTCGCCACGGCGGGGGTCACCGCAGTCACCGACTTCCCGGTGTGGGTCGATGCGGTGTTGTTCGGCGTTCTGTCTCTCGTGCTGATCCTCGGAGTGCGGCCGGTGTTGTTGCGTAAGTTCGCGACCCCGCCGTCGACGCCGATGGGGATCGAGGCGCTCACCGGAAAACAGGCGCTGGTTCTCGAGGAAGTCGCGGAGCACGCGGGACAGATCAAGCTCGGCGGTGACGTGTGGACTGCGCGGCCGCTCGACAGCACCGAGGTATATCCACCGGGAACGACCGTGACGGTGATGCAAATAGACGGCGCTACCGCCGTCGTGTGGAGGGGACCGTAGATGGCAGCACTCATCGTGTTGGTCGTGCTCGTATTGTTCGTCGCCCTGGTGGTGGCCAAATCGGTGGCACTGGTGCCGCAGGCCGAGGCCGCAGTGATCGAGCGGCTCGGCCGGTATTCGAGGACGGTGTCGGGACAGCTGACGTTCCTCATCCCGTTCGCGGACCGCATCCGGGCCAAGGTGGATCTGCGCGAGCGCGTGGTGTCGTTCCCGCCGCAGCCGGTGATCACCCAGGACAACCTGACCCTGTCCATCGACACGGTGGTGTACTTCCAGGTCACCAACCCGCAGGCCGCGGTGTACGAGATCAGCAACTACATCGTCGGTGTCGAGCAGTTGACCACCACCACGCTCCGCAACGTCGTCGGTGGCATGACTCTGGAAGAGACGCTGACGTCGCGGGACTCGATCAACGGGCAGCTACGGGGTGTGCTCGACGAGGCCACCGGCCGGTGGGGGCTTCGGGTCGCCCGAGTCGAGCTCAAGAGTATCGATCCGCCACCCTCGATTCAGGAGTCGATGGAAAAGCAGATGAAGGCGGACCGCGAGAAGCGGGCCACCATTCTGACCGCCGAGGGACACCGTGAGTCGGCCATCAAGACCGCCGAGGGCGACAAGCAGTCCCGCATCCTCGCCGCGGAGGGCGCCAAGCAGGCGTCGATCCTCACCGCCGAGGGGGAGCGGCAGTCCCGGATCTTGCGCGCCCAGGGTGAACGTGCGGCCAAATACCTTCAGGCGCAGGGTCAGGCGAAGGCCATCGAGAAGGTGTTCGCCGCGATCAAGGCGGGCAAACCGACCCCCGAGCTGCTTGCATACCAGTATCTGCAGACGCTGCCGCAGATGGCGCAGGGCGACGCGAACAAGGTGTGGTTGGTGCCCAGCGACTTCGGTGACGCGCTCAAGGGATTCGCGAAGACCCTCGGAGCTCAGGGCCAGGACGGCGTGTTCCGGTACGAGCCGTCCACGGCGGACGAGGATCTACCGAAGCCGGAGGACGACTCCGACGAGGTCGCCGAGTGGTTCGAAACCAAGTCCGACCCAGCCATTGCCCAGGCGGTGCGCGCCGCAGAGGTGGAGGCGCGTCAGCCCGTCGACGGTCCGCTCACGAAGATTGGTGGGGCCGAGGAACATTCGCTCGGGTCGAGTGCGGCGCCGGGACAGCTTCCGCCGCCGGTGCCGCCGCAGGATCGGTGACGTCGGGCGGACCGGACCCCGGGGTGTCGCTCAGCCCGATGCGGGCATGCACCCACCGCAGCGGGCGCGGCGCCCACCAGTTCAGGTCGCCGGCGATCTGCATGAACGCCGGTACCAGGACACCGCGGATCAGTGTGGCATCCACGATGATGGCGAGCGCGGTGCCGATCCCGAACATCTGCATGAAGGTCAGACCGGTGGAGAACGACAGCAGCGTCACGGTGAGCAGTGCCGCCGCGCTGCTGACGATGCGACCGACGCGGCCGAGTCCCTCGATGGTCGCTTCGGTGGTATTCGCGCCGGCGTCGTGGGCTTCCTTGATGCGGCTGAGTAGAAAGATTTCATAGTCCACGGACAGCGCGAAGGCGATGCAGCACAACAGCACCACCATGCCGATGTTCAATGGGGCGGGTGTCGCGCCGGTGAGCCAGGCGAGGTGGCCGTCCTGGAAAACCCACACCATCGCACCCACGACGGCCGACAGGGTGAATACGTTGAGCACCAACGCCTTCAGCGGCAGGATGACGCTTCCGGTGAACAAGAACAACAGCACGAAAGTCGCGACCGCCATCAGACCGATGGCCAGGGGTAGCCGGTCCATGATGGCGGTGCGGCTGTCGATGAGCGTGGCGGTGGGTCCGCCTACCGCAAGGTGGTCTCCGGTTACCGCGGGCAGCTCTCTGATCGCGCGGACCAGGTCCTGGGCGGCGTCCGACTGGGCGCCGACCGCGGGCTGCACGAGCAGGAAACCGGCCTCTCCCGCCGCGAACCGAGCGCTCTCAGGTCCCGGGCCGAGGACGAGATTCCCCTCCTCGTAGCGGCCGAATACGCCGTCTACTCGGGTGACGTCGGTCATGGTGGAGATCTCCCGGGCGAGTGGCTCAAGGGACGTTCCGTCCTGCGGGGTTGTCACCGTCACGGCGTCGGCGCCGCCGGCGGAATAGTTCTCTCGGATGTCGACGGTGACCTGGCGGGTCGCCGACCCGCTGGGCAGGGCGCGCTCGTCGGGTGTCGCATACTGCGCGTGGAGGAACGGGATTCCCAGCACCAGCAGGAGTGCGACGACGGGAAGCGCTGTTCGCACCGGTCTACGGGTGACGGCAGCCGCGGTTCGCCGCCAGAACAGCGAGTCGGACGCCGGTGTCTTCTTTCGTCGGAGCACCGTCAGCCGGTCTACCCGGGTTCCGAGCACAGCCAGAAGCGCGGGTAACACCACGACGGCGCCCAACGCCGCGACGGCGACCACCGCCATCGCGGCCAGACCGACTGATCGCAGGAAGTAGGTGGGGAACACCAGCATTCCGGTCATCGCGACCATGACTGTCGCGGCGCTGAACACGATGGTGCGCCCGGCCGTCGTCACCGTGTCGACGACCGCTTTCTGCGGATCGCTGCCGGCGGCTCGTTCTTCACGAAACCGAGAGACCAGGAGCAATCCGAAGTCGATCGCCAGGCCCAGCCCGAACGCGGTGGCCACGGTGAGCGCGTACACCGAGACATCGGTGATCTGGGCGAGGCCGAAAAGCACCACCATCGTCACGAGAATCGAGATGACACCCAGGGTCAACGGCAGGAGCGCGGCCACCACGCTGCCGAACGCCACCACGAGGAGGACGAGTGTTGCCGGGACGGCGATCGATTCGGCAAGGAGGAGATCGTCGGCGACCTGCTGCTCGATGGCGTCGGCGAGGCCCAGCTTGCCGCCGGCCACCACCTCGATCGCGGGGTCGTCGGAGCGTAATGCCTCGACGAGCGTGTGGGTGCGCCGCGCCGCGTGCTCCGGGTTGCCCCCGACGTGCAGCAGCAACAGGGCCGAGCGTCCGTCGTTGCTGCGGAGCTCGGGGGAATTTGCCACCCAGTAGGAGGCCACTTCGGTGATGCCCGGTTCCGCTGTGATCGACCGCCGCAGTTGTTGTGCCGCTGCGGTGACGTCCGGGGTGTTCACGTCGCCGCTGCGCGCCGTGACCTGCAGCACCAGATTCGGACTCGCGGTGCCGAACTCCGCCTCGAGGAATCGCTCCGCTTGCGCAGACTCGGAGCCCGGGTCGTCGAAACCGCCCACTTTCAGGTGCTCGGACACCCCCGCCCCGAAAATTGCGGACAGTACGAGGAGGGCCACCGCGACAGCCAGGACGCGGCGCGGGAAGGACACGATGAGGGTGGCCAGGCGCCTCAGCACGACGCTACCGCTTCGTCACGGCCGGTCACCGGGGCGTAGCGCCGCAGTAACGGCCGCAGCAGACGGAACAGCTGTTCGGGGGACTGCGTGAGGTAGAAGTGGTCGCCCGCGAGAATCTGTACCTCGCACGGCTGTGTGGTGTGACGGTTCCATGCGTGCAGGTCGTGTTCGTTGACGAGCGGATCGGCGTCCGCCCCGAAGAGATGCATCGGGCATTCGAGCGGTGGGTCACCGGGGTCGACGTAGTTGCAACAGACGCGCAGATCGTCGCGTACCACCGGAAGCCAGTGCCGCACCCAATCGGGCCAGTCCAGGAACTCGGGCGGCACACCACCCACATCGCGGAGGAACTGGATCAAGGTGGTGTCGTCCAGGCTGTCGACCGGCGGGAACGGTGCGGGAAGGTGCGGCGCCCCGTACCCCGACAGCAGCAGGGCCCGGGGCAGAAGACGATGCCGGGATCGACGCCGGCAGGCCAGCCGATAGGCCACGAGCGCGCCCAGGCTGTGTCCGAAGAAGAGATGCGGAACCGTCAGGGCGTCGTCGAGTTCGGACTCCAGGTCGGTGAGGAGTGACTCGAGGTCGACGAATCGAGTTTCTCCGGCGCGACCCTCCCGGCCGGGCAGCTGCACGGGCCACACCGAGGCGTAGGGATGCAGTGCACGATGCCAGGGGCGGTACATCGACGACCCGCCACCGGCGTGATGGAAGCAGAACAGGCGTAGTGCCGCGTCGGCCCCGGGCTGGTCGAGATAGCGGCTGAGCATGGCACTAGTCGCCGTCCCGGAGTGCAGCGAGTTCTTCGGCCAGGGTCTTCACCGTGTAGCGGATCTGGTCCTCGGAGTGGCACGAGGTGACGAAGAATCTCAGCCGCGCCAAATCCTCGGGCACGGCGGGATAGAGAATGGGGTTTACGTTGATTCCGCGCTCCAGCAGCCTGTTCGACAACTTCAGTGTTTTCAGCGAGTCACCGACGATGCAGGGAATGACAGGCGTGTCCCGCGTGTCACCGGTATCGATGCCGGCCTCGGTGGCCAGTGAGAGGAACAGCTGCGCATTGTGTCGCAGAAGGTCGAGCACCTCCGGCTGGGCGCGCATCTGACGAATCGCGGCCAGCGACGCCGCGGCGTTCATGGGTGTCATGCCGACGCTGTAGACGAAGCCGGGGGTGGTGTACTTGAGGAACTGGATCAGCTCGGAACTCCCGGCGACGTATCCGCCGCAGCCGGCCAAGGCTTTCGACATGGTGCCGGACCACAACTCGACATCACCGCGGTCGACGCCGAAATGTTCGCCGATACCGCCGCCGGTTGCCCCGAGCACCCCGATGCTGTGCGCCTCGTCGATCATCATCAGCGCCTGATGCTTCTTCTTCACCGCGATCATGGCCGGAAGGTCGGGGATATCGCCGTCCTGGCTGTACACGCCCTCGATGAGGATGAGGACCCGCCGGTACTGCGGACGGATCGCGGTGAGCAGGGCGTCGAGCGCGTCGTGGTCGTTGTGGGGGAACGGGCGGCGTGTGGCGCCGGACAGTGTGCAGCCCTGCAGGATGCTGTCGTGCGCCAGGCTGTCGTGAATGACGAGGTCACCTTGACCGACGAGGTGCCCGATCACGGTCACGTTGGTGGCGTGCCCACTGACCAGGACGATGGCGTCCTCGGTGCCGAGTAGTGCGGCGAGTTCGGTCTCGAGCTCGCGGTGGACCGGCTTGTCACCGGAGAGCAGCCGGCTGGCCGAGCACGAGCTGCCGTAGCGGGCGACGGCGTCCTGTACGGCGGCGACCACGGCGGGATGGCCGGACATGCCGAGGTAGTTGTAGCTCGAGAAGTTGAGAACTTCGTTCCCGCCGATGATCGAGGTGTCGCGGGTGACCCCGTCGTTGATCAGGAAGTAGGGGTTGGTGACGCCGAACCCTTCGGTCATGGTCAGGCGCTCGGAAAGTGCCTTGACCTCAGGGAAGTCGGCGATGCGGTACTCGGGCCGGACCATGCGGGGGGCGGTTGCGGGGCCCGCCGATGCCACCGCAGGTTCGGGAGTCGGGGCAGCGGCCGGCGACGCCGCGGGTTGCAGTTGCGTGCTCACGTGGTCGATCAGGTCGCCGAGGGTCGTCGACGGCGAGAACCACTCCGGGTCGATGACGAGTTCCGGGAAGGTTCGTCTCAGCCCGCTGAAGAGGTCGGCGACCATGATCGAGTCGAATCCGAGGTCGCCGACGATGGTGTGTGCGGTCCGCAACGACCCGGCCGGGAACCCGCTGACACGCGCCGCCTCGCCGCGGATTCCCTCGGCAATCTCTTCGGAAACGCGTTCGCGGGTGGCGGTGTCGGCGTGGGGTGTCGCCGATGCGGGCGTCGAGATGCCGGCGCCGTTATGAGCGACGGCGGCGAGGACGGCGGCCTGCTCCCGGAACAGTGCAATCAGGTGCTCCATGGTGGAGTCCTCCGCTTTCGGTGCGTCGGTGATCGGCGTGGTGGGCGGTTGAGCGTCGGCCGCCTCGGTCGCTGTGGTCGCCCCGACAGTGGTGGAAACCGACGTCCAGAAGCGGGCGGTGGTTGCGAAGGAGTAACCGGGCAGTCGTCGGCGCACACGCGCGCCCGGTTCGTAGAGCGCATCCCAGTTCGGGTCGACACCGTCCCGGTACAGGGCAGCGACGGTGTCGGTGAGCTCGTGACCGGTGGCCGCCGGGCCGGGACACGGTAGGAGGTACTTCGCGGCAAGGTCGGGATGAGCGCGGGTGAGGATCGGCGCCAGGACCCGTGCGGGTCCCACCTCGATCAGATGCGTCGGTTCGGCCGCCGCCGCGGCGGCTGCCGCGTCCGCGAACTGCACGGTCGCCTCGATGTGGTCGGTCCAATAGGTGGCATCCATCGGTTCGTCCACGTCGAGTAGCCGTCCGTGCACGGTGGAGAAGATCGGGATGGTCGGTGGCCGGTAGGTGCAGCCGGTCGCGACCTCGGCGAAGGCGTCCGACACGGGCCTCATCAGCGGCGAGTGGAACGCGTGGGAGACGGCGAGAGGCCGGACCGCGAAACCCCTCCCGGCCAGAGACTTTCGGATCGCCTCGAGTGCGCCCGCCGACCCGGACAACACAAGGTCCCGTGGCCCGTTCACCGCTGCCAGCGCGACCGACGGTTCACCGGGGAGGAGATCGGCGACCTCCTCCCGGGCGGCGCGCACGGCCAGCATCGCACCACCCTCTGGTAACTGCTGCATGAGCCGCCCCCGGGCGGTGATGAGGCGGCACGCGTCGTCCAGGTCGAAAACGCCGGCCAGCGTCGCGGCCGCGTATTCGCCGACGCTGTGGCCGACCAGCCACGCGGGCTCGATGCCGATCTCGGTGAGCACTCGCGCCAGCGCGTACTCCACGGCGAAGAGAGCGGGCTGCGCGAACTCGGTTCGACGGATGTCGTCGTCGCCGGCGTCGAGTAGCAGCGCGCGGACCGATCGGCCCAGATGTGGTGCCATCTGCTCGTCCACGTCCGCCAATGCGAGTCGGTACGCCGCCGACTGCTCGTGCAGCTGACGCGACATTCCCGGGTACTGTGCGCCCTGACCGGTGAAGAGCCAGCCGGTGCTCACCGGCCGTGCGGTTCCGGACGACACCTCGAGCAGGCTGGGGTCGGTCGCAAGCGTGCGCAGGGCGGACACGGCCTCGTCGCGGTTCTGTACGGGCACCGCAAGGCGGTGGCGTCCGGAGGCTTTCACCTGGTTGGAGGTCCAGCACACCCTGGCCAGTTCGGTAGCGGGGCGGGTGGCGAGATGGTCGGCGAGGACGGCGGCGTTGCGTCGCAGGCCCTCGCTGTTGTTCGACGCCAGGGTGAGTACGCCGCCGCCGACGCCCACCGGGACGGCCTCGTCGGCGGGCGCGGCGGCCAGGAGCAGGTGGGCGTTGGTGCCGCCGAGCCCGAAGCTGCTGACCGCACCGTAGACGTCACCGTCGGGCAGGCTCATCGGCTCCTTTGCGAGACGGAGCCCGTTGTCGGCCAGTCGAAGTCGAGGGTTCTCGTCCTCCGCGCAGCGGGTGGGCGGTACCACACGGTGGTGCAGGGCCAGCGCTGCTTTGATCACCCCGGCCACCCCGGCCGCACCCTCCGTATGACCGAGGTTGCCCTTGATCGATCCGATCGCGCACGGCTGCGGGCGGGGAACGCCGTGGAGGTGACCGAGTGCCTTGATCTCGATCATGTCGCCGAGCACGGTTCCGGTGCCGTGCGCTTCGACGAACGCGACGCGGTCCGGCGTCACCCCGCCGCGCCGATAGGTTTCGCCGATGACCTGCTGTTGGGCCCACCGGTTGGGTGCGGTGATTCCGTTGCTGCGGCCGTCGTTGTTGACCGCGCTCGCCTTGATCACCGCGTAGATCGGCAACCCCTCGGCCTGCGCGTCCGCGAGGCGGCGCAGCACGAGCACGGCGGCACCTTCACCCCGGCCGATCCCGTTCGCCTTGGCGCTGAACGGTTTGCATCGTCCGTCCGGTGCCGACAGCCCGGCCTGGGTGTAGAAGACGTTCAGGGCGGGGGTGAGGGCGATATTGACACCGCCGGCGAGCGCTTGGTCGCACTCGCCGGCTCGCAGCGCCGCGCAGGCCAGGTGGACGGCGACCAGGGACGACGAACACGCGGTGTCGACGGCGATACTCGGGCCCTCGAGGTCCAGTTGATACGAGATTCGATTGGCGGTCATGAAGTAGCCGTTGCCACTTCCGAGTTGCGGCGTGATCCGCGAGAGGTCGCTCATCTGCAGATTCCACTCGTTGGCCATCACGCCGACGAATACGCCGGTGTTCGAACGGGCTTGGCCCCGCGGATCCAGGGTGGCGTCCTCGAGGGCACGCCACGCCGTCTGCAGGAGCAGGCGTTGCTGCGGGTCCATCGCCTGGGCCTCGCGGGGGGCGATGCCGAAGAACTCGTGATCGAAAGCGTCTGCGTCGCTGAGGAATCCGCCGCTGCGGTTGTTGATCGCGCCCGGTCCACCCGCTTCGTTGTAGAAGTCGTTCGCATGCCATCGGTCTTCGGGGACGTCGACGATTCCGTCGCCGCCGGCCATCAACAGTCTCCAGAGCGCGTCGGCGTCCGTTGCCTGTGGGAATCGGCAGTCGAGGCCGACGATGGCGATGTCGGTCATGCGGCCCTCTCGTACCGGTCCTCGACTTCGGTGGCGATGAAGACAGCCATCTCGGCGATGGTGGGGTAGTCGAATACCACAGTGGGGTCCAGTTCGAGTTCCCACTGGTCTTCGATCTCGCCGCACAGGCTCACCGCAGATACCGATTCTATTCCCAGCTCGGCGAGCGGGATGTCGGGGTCGACATTGTGCACCGGCTGCTCTGTATAGAATGCCACCCTTCGGGTGAGCCAGTCGATAGCCGGGGTGAGGTCGCGGGTGGGGTTCACGAAAGCAGGCATGGGGACGTTTCCTTGTCGGCGAGGGGGGTGGAGGTCAGGCGTGTGCAGGTGTGGCGGTTCGGCTGCGGAGGCCCTGGACCGCCGGATCGATTTCTTCGTGCAGCACCGCATCCACCCGGTTCTCGAGGAACGACGCGCGCATCGATCGGCGTTGAACCTTTCCGCTGGTGGTGCGGTGCACCCCGTGCCGGTCGACCAGGACGACGCTCGGCGCCGGCACGTCGAAGGCCCGGGCGACGGAGAGTTTGATCTTTCGGGCGAGGTCCGTGATCGTCACGCTGTCGTTCTCTCCGTGACCCTGATCGAGCAACCCGGTCTTGACCTCGTGGATCACCAGTAGGCGCTCGTGGCGTCCGGTGTCCATGGAGAACACCACTCCGGCCGATCCGGTGAGGGCTGGATGCAGTTCGCGCACCGCCTCCTCGATGTCCTGGGGGTACAGGTTGCGTCCGTTGACGATCAGCAGGTCCTTGAGCCGGCCCGTGACAAAGATTTCACCGCCGACGGAAGCGCCGAGGTCACCGGTGCGCAGGAATGGCCCGTCCCCGCCCAGGGTGGTGGCGTGGAACTTCTCCTCGGTGTCCTCGGGCCGATTCCAATAGCCGGCGGTGACGCTGCCCCCGCGGATCCACAGTTCCCCGACCCGGCCCTCGGGCAGCTCGTCGGTGGTGTCCGGATCGACGACGCGAATGTCCACACCGAATGCGCGGCCGCTGCTCACCAGTCGAGTGCCACCGGCCATCGGAGTGAGCTCGTTGCGCTCGAGTGCGGCCGGGTCGACGTCGAGGTACACCGGCGGGCTGCCCACGGCTCCGGCGGTGGCGAGCAACGTCACCTCGGCCATTCCGTAAGCCGGGAAGAACGCGTCCGCCCGGAACCCGTAGGGCCGGAGCCGGTCGAGGACGGCCTCGAGGGTGCGGGGGCGGATCGGTTCTGCCCCATTGAGAGCGACCCGCACCGAGGAGAGGTCCAGGCCGGTCAACTGGTCGTCGGGGATCCGTCGGGCGAGAAGGTCGTACGCGAAGTTCGGGCCGACGGTGATGTCGGCGCGGTAGCGATCGATCAACTGCAACCAGCGCACCGGGCGCTTGAGGAAGGTCATCGGCGACATGAACGCAAGGTTGCTGCCGGCGTAGAGGGGGAGCAGCAGCATGCCGATCAGCCCCATGTCGTGGAAGTGCGGAAGCCAGCCCACAACGCTGCCTGCCTCGCCGTCCCTGATGGCCGCAGACATGGCCTCGACCATGGCCGCCGCGTTGTGCAGGAGGTTCCCGTGAGTCACCATCACGCCCTTGGGCTCGCTGGTGGATCCCGAGGTGTACTGGAGCAAGGCGAGGGTGTCGCCGTCCAGTTCGGGCATCTGCCACTCGTCGGGGTCGCCGAGTTCGGCGTCGGTCGACGCGACGGCGACCGTGCCGGTGAGTCCGGAGTTGCCGATCCACGCCGTCAGCAGTTCTTCGATCGCGGACGTGGTGAGCACCAGACCGACGTCGGCGTCCTCGAACATCGTGGCCACCCGCGCCATGCTGCGGGCGTCGTGCGGCACGGGGGCCGGTACGGCGACGACACCGGCGTACAGGCAGCCGAGGAATGCGCGAAGGAAGTCGATGCCGTCGACGTACAGCAGCATCACCGGGCGGTGGGCCTCGGGCCGCGTCGACAACCACGACGCGATCGCCCGCGCATCCTGGTCCAACTGGCGGTAGGTGAGAACCTCTTCGACGAGTTCGCGGCCGACCTCGCGATGGTAGGTGTAGGAGCGTTCCTCACCGTAGGTGGCGGCCTGGGCTCGAACGTGTGACACGAAGTCGGAATGCACTTGATCTTCTCCCTCGAAGTGGACGATTCCTACTCTCGTCCGCATCGCCGGGGGATTCCATCAACCCCAGGGGTGGAATCACCCCCACCTCCGGTTGGTCTCGCGTCACCGTGGGATGGGCAGTGTCACCGGGTATTGGAGTGCCTCGGGAGGTTGATGTTTCTGTGCCGCAGGGCTTTTCGGTGAGGCCAGGGGCTAGGTGATGAGCGCCCGCCCGACGCCGCACACGGCGATGGCCCAGAGCACGCTGGTGAACGTGCCGATGATGAACTGCTCGGAGGCGTGTGGTTCGCGCAGTTCGGGGTAGCGGGCCAAGCTCTTGACAGCCAGGACCACGGCGATACCCTCGGGCCACCCCGCGAGGATCGCAGCGGCGACGGCGGCACGCTCGAGCAGTCCGATCACCCGGCCGCCTCGCAACGGGCCCGCCTCGGGGCGGGGGTCGTCACCGGAATCGGGCTGGCGCCGGGCGATCCGGAAGGCGGCGAGCACCATCGGCGCCCCACCGGTGGTGGCCGCCGCCGCACACAGCACGAGCGTCGCAC
This sequence comes from Rhodococcus sp. NPDC019647, assembly GCF_044389235.1. NCBI lineage: Bacteria > Bacillati > Actinomycetota > Actinomycetes > Mycobacteriales > Nocardiaceae > Rhodococcus > Rhodococcus sp. NPDC019647. Next base: position 786,352 of record NZ_JBIRXS010000001.1, read on the forward strand.
CCAGTGCGAATCCCTTCACCGGTGTGGTGGCGGAGCCGGCGACCGCGGCCGTAGCGAGGGCGGCGAGCCCGACGAGTGGGGCCGCCCACTGGGACACCCAGCGGGGAACACGCTGTGTGGCAAGCACCAACGGTGCCAGCGCCGCGACGCCGAGGGCGAGGAGCGCGACCGCCGTCATGAATCCGCCTTCTGTAGGAGTCGTTCGGCCAGTCGGCGGCCTGCCGTCTCGACCTGCCACCCCGCGGTGGCGAGGCGTTGCGAGACGGCCTGCTTGCTGATGCCCAGGCTTTTGGCCGCCTCCGTCTGGGTGAGCCCGCGCCGCATCTGCGCGACGGCTTCGCGGCCTTCGTCTGTACGGCGGGTGAGGAGAACGGCGACGAGGGTGAGAGCGGTGTCGGCGTCCGCGGACAAGTCGGTGTCGGAACCCTCCACCGCAACCCGGCCCGGGGCACTTTTCGCACGCTCGACGGCGACGCGGGCGAGTTCGAACGCCGGTCCTCGGCCGGCCCGCGTCTCGTCGGGGAGCGGTTCTTCCACGGCTCCGGCACCGATGCCGATGCTCCAGTGTTCGCGACCGACGAGGTCGAGGGCGAGAGCCACCACGGTCGCGGGATCTGCCACGACCGCCTGCATCTCGTCGCCGGCCGTGCGCTGAAACGGGCGGACGAGGCGGTGATCGCCGAGTTCGGCGATCAGGTCGCCGACACGGTCGATGTCACGGCGACTTCCGCGCTGATCGACGGTGAGGACGAACATTCGTCAAGGCTAGAACCTGGAAACTTTCCTGTCAAGACTCAGAACTTGACATCCTGTGTTCAAGGACGAGGGATAGACACACCCTCGGTCAGCGGCAACTCCTCGGCGTCGGATCGATCGACGGGCCGCCGAGAATCGACGATCAACCCGAGAATGCCGACGACGACGCACACACCGGACAGCAGGAGGAGGGCTGGATTCGTCTCACCGCTCAGGGCGTCCCCGAGAACCACGATCCCCACCGTTCCGGGGAGGATGCCCACGACCGTGGCGAGCACGTAGGGGAGCAGCCGGATGGAGGAGACGCCGCTGCAGTAGTTGACCACGGAGAACGGGACGAATGCGATCAGCCGGAGAGAGCCGACGGCGAGCCACCCCCGTCGGGCGATCCGCTCGTCCACCCGCCGGATCGTCGGGCTGGAGATGCGTTGCCACACGACGTCCCGGCCGATGGCGCGCACCAGATACAGAGCCAGCACCGCGCTGACCGTTGCGGCCGCGACGGTGATCGCGATACCGAGCCAGGCCCCGAACAGCAACCCGGCACTCAAGGTGAACACGGTGCGGGGGAACGGGAATATCGTCACCAGCGCATGCGCGACGAAGAAGACCAGCGGAAAGGCCGGGCCCACCGACTGCGCCCATTCCCGGATCTGCAGAACGGACGGATGGGGTGCCACCACCGCGACGACCACCAGCACGATTGCCAGTGCGGCGACGCCGATGACCCTGCGGTTCCCCAGGCGTCTCTTCACAGGGCACCAGGCTACCCGGCCGCACCACGAAGGGTCGTGCGAGGAAAACCGTCGAGAGCACGGTCGTATTGGAGACCGTCTCATCCGGACACCGCGGCCGCGCAGGCGCGACCCCGGCCCGCGGGCCGAGAATTCGGGCCAGCGCGGCGGCGGCCATCCTCCTACGATGGAGTAGTTCGCCGCGGAAAATGATTTCCCCTGACGGGCACGGTCAGCCCGAAGAACCGCTGAGTCACGGCGCCCCGGGCGCCGAACGGTTCCGGCGTCATGCTCATGACCTGAGGTTATCCATCATGTGGTGATCCTCACGATAGGAGAGCGGAGTCTGCGGCTAGCATCACACCAACACAACATATTGATCGATCGCTCATCAGGGCCATGCAGGGAGAGGAAGCGGACACCGTGTCATTAGCTTCAGAAACCGAGGAAGCTGCGCGGGCATATACCGACTGGCAGCGCTCCGTGGCGGGAGTCCTCGCGAAATCGCGGCGAGTCGACGCGGCAGACCTCGGTCCGGAACCCGAGAAGCTCCTCGAGACCACCACCTACGACGGTGTCACCGTCGCGCCGCTCTACAGCCCCCGGGACGAGCGTCCCGAGCAGCCGCTTCCCGGCGCGTTCCCTTACGTTCGGGGCGTCGACGCCACTCGGGACGTCAACTCCGGCTGGCTCGTCAGCGCCCGGTTCGGTGCGGGCGCCGATCCGGCGGACGTCAACCGGTCCATCCTCGACGCCTTGGAGAACGGGGTCAGCGCGGTCTGGCTCACCGTCGGTGAGAACACGCTGCCCGTCAGGTCGCTGGAGACGGCGCTCGACGGCGTGCTGCTCGACCTCGCCCCGCTCACCCTCGACGCCGGAACCGAGGTGACAGCCGCGGCCCGCGCATTGTTCGCACTGCTCGACGCGCGTGCGTCGGCCGGTGACGGCGTCACCGATCGCACCACGGTGCGCGTCCACCTCGGTGCGGCGCCGCTGACGAGCGCCTTCGCCGGTGTGACGGATATCGATCTCGGTGACGCGGTGGCACTGGCCACCGAGGCGTCGACCCGACCGGAACAGGTGCGCGCGATCACCGTGGACGGCACCGTCTTCCACGACGCGGGTGCCTCCGACTCGGAGGAGCTCGGTGCGTCCGTCGCCGCCGGGCTCGAGTACCTGCGGGCGCTCACCGCGAGTGGGCTGCCGATCGGAAAAGCGTTCGGCCAGATTGATTTCCGGTTCGCGGCGACCGACGACCAGTTCCAGACCATCGCCAAGTTCCGCGCCGCCCGGTTGGTGTGGGCCCGGATCGCCCAGGTGTGCGGTGCCTCCGACTTCGGCGGCGCGCCGCAGCATGCGGTCACGTCCGCCGCGATGATGTCGCAGCGTGATCCGTGGGTGAACATGCTCCGCACGACCCTCGCCGCGTTCGGCGCCGGGGTGGGCGGTGCCGACGCGGTGACGGTGTTGCCGTTCGATGCCGCGCTGCCCGCGGGGGCGCTGGGGGTCTCGCAGACCTTCGCCGATCGGATCGCCCGCAACACCCAGTTGTTGCTGCTCGAGGAATCGCACCTCGGCCGCGTACTCGATCCCGCCGCCGGATCGTGGTACGTCGAGGATCTCACGCAGCGGATCGCGGAGAAGGCGTGGGAATTCTTCCAGCAGATCGAGTCGGCCGGCGGGTATCTCGCGGGCCTGGGCGCCGGACAGATCACCGAGCGGATCAACTCGACGCGGGCGCAACGCGAATCGGACATCGCGCACCGCAAGACCGCGGTCACCGGGGTCAATGAGTATCCGAATCTGGAAGAGGCGCCACTGCCTCCCGGTGCCGCTGACGCCGGACGGGTGGCCCGGTACGCCGCCGCCTTCGAAAGGCTCCGCGACCGCTCCGACACCTATCTGGCGGTTCACGGGGTCCGGCCCACCGCGTTCCTGGCTCCGCTCGGACCGGTCGCCGAACACAACGTGCGCACCACCTTCAGCACGAACCTGCTGGCATCGGGTGGCATCGCTGCCGTCAATCCCGGACCCCTCACGGTCGGTGACGGCAGCATCGCGGCCGCAGCGGCACAGTCCGGGGCCGGTATCGCGGTGATCTGCGGTACCGACAAGCGGTACACCGCCGACGCCGCGGCCGCAGTCGAGGAACTGCGCGCTGCGGGTGTGGGCACCGTTCTCCTGGCGGGTCCGGAGAAGGTCGTTGCCGACGTGGACGGGGCTGCCCGCCCCGACGGATTCGTCACAGCACGCATCGATGCAGTCTCGGTCCTGTCCGATCTGCTCGACATCATCGAGAGCGCGGGGAACACCTCGGGCGACACAGGGAGCAAGAAGTGACTACTCGCGAGGTCAAGCACACGATCGGCAGCTTCGCCGACGTGCCGCTGGAGGATCCTCAGTTTCCGCAGCCGGCCGCACCGACCGCGGAACAGACGGACGCATTGATCGCCGCCGCCGCGGCGGCGAACCACTACACCCCGGAACAGGTGGTGTGGTCCACCCCCGAGGGAATCGACGTCAAACCGGTCTACACCAAGGCCGACCGCGACGCGGCCGAGTCCGAGGGTTACCCGGTGGGCAGCTTCCCCGGTGCCGCGCCGTTCGTGCGTGGGCCGTACCCCACCATGTACGTCAACCAGCCGTGGACCATCCGTCAGTACGCCGGATTCTCGACGGCCGCCGAGTCCAACGCCTTCTACCGCCGCAACCTTGCGGCGGGGCAGAAGGGTCTGTCGGTGGCGTTCGACCTGGCCACCCACCGCGGCTACGACTCCGACCACCCGCGCGTCGCCGGTGACGTGGGCATGGCCGGTGTGGCCATCGACTCGATCCTCGACATGCGGCAGCTGTTCGACCACATTCCCCTCGACAGCGTCAGTGTGTCGATGACCATGAACGGTGCCGTTCTGCCGATCCTCGCCCTGTATGTGGTGGCGGCGGAGGAGCAGGGTGTCGCTCCGGAACAGCTGGCCGGAACCATTCAGAACGACATTCTGAAAGAGTTCATGGTCCGCAACACCTACATCTATCCGCCGAAGCCGTCGATGCGCATCATCTCGGACATCTTCGCGTACACCAGCACGAAGATGCCGCGGTTCAACTCCATCTCCATTTCCGGGTACCACATCCAGGAGGCCGGTGCCACAGCCGATCTGGAGCTGGCGTACACGCTCGCCGACGGTGTCGAGTACCTCCGCGCCGGCCTCGACGCCGGCATGGAGATCGACAAGTTCGCGCCGCGGTTGTCGTTCTTCTGGGCCATCGGCATGAACTTCTTCATGGAGGTCGCAAAGCTGCGGGCCGGTCGTCTCCTGTGGAGTGAACTGGTTGCCCAGTTCGAGCCGAAGTCGGCGAAATCGCTGTCGTTGCGCACACATTCGCAGACCTCGGGCTGGTCGCTCACCGCCCAGGACGTCTACAACAATGTGGCCCGCACCTGCGTCGAGGCCATGGCCGCCACGCAGGGGCACACCCAGTCTCTGCACACCAACGCCCTCGACGAGGCGCTGGCGCTGCCGACAGACTTCTCCGCCCGCATCGCCCGCAACACCCAGTTGTTGCTGCAGCAGGAATCGGGGACGGTCCGCCCGATCGACCCGTGGGGCGGCTCCCATTACGTCGAGTGGCTCACTCACGAGCTGGCGAACCGCGCCCGGGCGCACATCGCCGAGGTCGAAGAGGCCGGCGGCATGGCGCAGGCCATCAGCGAGGGCATCCCGAAGCTGCGCATCGAAGAGGCCGCCGCCCGCACTCAGGCGCGCATCGATTCCGGTCGTCAGCCGGTCATCGGTGTCAACAAGTACCGGGCCGAAGAGGATCAGAAGATCGAGGTCCTCAAGGTCGAGAATTCGCGGGTCCGCAAGGAACAGCTCGAGAAGCTCGCACGCCTGCGTGAGGAACGCGATCCCGTCGCGGTGCAGGCGGCACTCGCCGAGCTCACCCGCGCCGCTGCCTCGTCGGAGGGCGGCATGGAGAACAACCTGCTCGCACTCGCCATCGACGCTGCCCGTGCGCACGCCACCGTCGGCGAGATCTCCGACGCACTCGAGACGGTGTTCGGACGTCACCAGGCCGAGATTCGCACCATCAGCGGGGTGTACCGGGACGAGGCCGGGAAGGTGGACAACATCAGTAACGCAACGGAACTCGTCGAGAAGTTCGCCGAGGAGGAAGGCCGCCGCCCGCGTGTCCTCATCGCGAAGATGGGCCAGGACGGGCACGACCGCGGACAGAAGGTGATCGCCACCGCCTTCGCCGACATCGGCTTCGACGTGGACGTCGGACCGCTGTTCCAGACCCCGGAAGAGGTCGCGAACCAGGCGGCCGACAACGACGTCCACGTGGTCGGTGTGTCGTCGTTGGCTGCAGGTCACCTCACCTTGGTGCCTGCACTGCGGGATGCGCTCGCGGCGGTGGGGCGTCCCGACATCATGATCGTGGTCGGCGGTGTCATTCCGCCCGGCGACTTCGACGAGCTCTACCAGGCGGGCGCCGCCGCGATCTTCCCGCCCGGCACGGTGATCGCCGAGGCGGCCACCGGTCTGCTCGAGAAGCTGGCCGCCCAGCTCGGGCACGACCTGACGGGTACCCCGGAATAGCATGGGGCGCCCTCCAGTCGACATCGATGCCCTCGCCCAGGCCGTGCGCGCCAATCAGCGCGCCGGCCTGGCGAAGGCCATCACCCTGGTCGAATCGACACGCACCGACCACCGGGAGGCGGCGCAGCGTCTGCTCCTCGAACTGCTTCCGGAGTCGGGCAACGCGCACCGGGTGGGTATCACCGGTGTGCCCGGCGTCGGCAAGTCGACGTTCATCGACGCACTGGGGATGTACCTGATCGGGAAGGGTCATCGGGTGGCGGTCCTCGCGGTGGATCCGTCGTCGACGCGCACCGGCGGGTCGATCCTCGGCGACAAGACACGCATGGCGCGGCTGACCGTGGAGAAGGACGCCTACATCCGGCCGTCGCCGACCTCGGGCACCCTCGGCGGTGTCGCGAAGGCGACCCGGGAAACCATCGTGCTCCTCGAGGCAGCCGGATTCGACGTCATCCTGGTCGAGACGGTCGGGGTCGGGCAGTCCGAGGTGACGGTGGCGAACATGGTCGACTGCTTCTCTTTCCTCACGCTCGCCCGGACCGGTGACCAGTTGCAGGGCATCAAGAAGGGTGTACTCGAGCTCGCCGACCTCGTCGCCGTCAACAAGGCCGACGGCAAGCACGAACGCGAAGCGAAGGGAGCTGCCCGCGAATTGGCGGGCGCACTGCGGCTGATCTACCCCCACGACGCCATCTGGAAGCCGCCCGTCATCACGATGAGCGGTCTCGAAGGTGTCGGGCTCGAGGAGTTCTGGAACACCGTTCAGCATCACCGTGAGGTGCTCACCGAGGCCGGACGGTTCGAGGAGAACCGTCGTCGCCAGCAGGTCGACTGGACGTGGACCATGGTCCACGATCAGCTGCTGCGTCGACTGGCATCCAACCCGCGGGTCAAGGACATTCGCGGGCAGGTCGAGCAACAGGTGCGTGACGGTTCCCTGACAGCGGCGTTGGCCGCGGCCCAGATCCTCGACGCCTTCGACGGTTCCGACGCCTCCGAGGAATGACCGGGCAGGTCACTCCGGGCTCTTCGCTCCTGCGATCACGTCTGCGTCGTATTCGTCGTGGCGGCGCAGCCAACTCATGGCGGGGTCGTCGCCGCGGCGGGGTTGTTGTTCCCAGTCCTCCTGCCGGCCGCGGGCGGTGAGGTCGAGCCACTGGTAGGTGCCGAGGAGCGTTTCGGTCGAGCGCGCGTAGCCGGAATAGGTGTGGAAAACTCGCTCACCGTGGCGGAGGAAGGCGCTGACACCGTGCTCTTCGCCGGACCAGCCCTTCCAGGCGGGGTTCATCCGCTCCAGCTCGGCCTGATCCTTGTAGTTGTATTCCACCGGTGCGACCGCCGCGTCGAGGGTGACGTGGAAGTCGTAGTTGAAGTCGCTGCCGTGCGAGGAGTACCAGGGGAGGGCCCAACCCATCCGCTGCCGGTAGCGCTCGAGCTCGGGCAGCGGTGCGCGTGATACCGCCGCGAACGAGGTGTCCCGGGCGTACAGGTGGCGGAGGTCGCCCACATTGTCCATCGTGAACGAACAGGACGGGCAACCCTCGTCGGCGTCGGGTTCGAACATGAAGTGGTAGATGAGGAGTTGACTGCGGCCGTCGAACAAGTCCTCGAGTTCGACCTTGCCGTGGGGACCGTCGAATACATACTTCTTGGTCAACTCGACCATGGGTAGCGCGCGTCGGGCGGCGTTGACCCGGTCGCGGTGTCGGGTCAGCTCCTTCTCCTGTGCGAGTAGCTCACGGCGCGCGATGAGCCATTGCTCGCGGGTGGTGACCTGTGGATCGGACGCTGTCATCGTTCGTCTCCTCTCGTAGGACACACGTAATGGTCTCAGCCGGCACTCGGTTGCGGCTACCTCCAGAACTTCCACGAGACAGCCGGCCCCGCAACTACCATGCTTGCCGAGGGTGTCCGTTGGGGATGGAGTCCAGCCGAGACCGATTTGTCGTGACGCCCCCGCGCTCTCTCGAAACCGTGTCTGGCTACCGATCATCACCTACCGGAGGTACACATGACATCGCCCATGGAGTCCGTCCCGCAACTGTCTACGCTCGCCGGGTCCTGGACTCTGGAACCTTCCCGGACCTCGATCACCTTCCACACGAAGGGATTGTGGATCTTCGGGGTCACCGGCAGCTTCCACGCGGTCGAGGGCACCGCAACGGTCGGTGACGACGGAGGTATCACCGGAAGGCTGGTCGTCGACGCCACCTCGCTGAATACCAAGAACGGTAAACGCGACGAGCACCTGCGCTCCGCTGACTTCTTCGATGTCGAGAAGTACCCCACCATTGTCTTCACCGCGGCAGGAGCGCGACCCGCCGATCCGGGACACGTACATCTCGACGGCGATCTGACCGTTCACGGGCAGACTCGACCGCTCACCGTGTCCGCAGAGGTTGTCGCCACCGACGACACCGCGACGGTCAGCGCCGAAATACACCTCGACCGCAGCAACTGGGGCATGACCTACACGAAGAAGGGCTCGCGCCTCGCCACCCGTGTCGTGGTCAACGCCGTCTTCGTGAAGTCCTGATCCACCGCGGCCCCTCTGTCACTTGCGGAGCTGCGCCCGTCACGTCGTCGGTCGACGAAAGGTGCCGTCGGAACTGGTCTGCGGCGAATCCGGCTCCGGGCGCCTCGGCGCCTTTTCGGCGGATGCGCCGATCGTGGACGCGAGTCGCCATAGTCCGGCGGCGGCGAGAACGTGCCACAGGGCGTGGCCCTGCAGGACACTGTTCGGCCGACAGATCGACGTCCCGTCACCGGTGGCGCCGAGCAGAGCGCCGGACGCCAGAAGTACTGCCGCGACGACCGTCGCGCGCCTCAACTGCGGATGGACGCGCGCGCGTTCCAGGCTCAGTCCTATAGCGAGCGCGGCGAGCATTGCCTGCACGATCGTGGATACGGCCGATCCGGCAGCCACGGCGGGAACCATCACGAGCGGAACAACGAACCACCACCCGGGCGACAGTCGACGGCCGAACCTGTCGGACGCGGCCTCGACGGCGACGTAGGCGAGCAGAGTTGCGATCGGCAAGTCGTGTGCGTAGGCCTGCCACGACGGGTTGGGTCCGTGCTGAACAAGTGACCCGGCACCGACGGCGACGACGAGCAGACCGTAAATCACGGTCGGCGTACCGTTCCGACGGCGCGCGATCACCGCGACGCCGGCAACCACGAAGGCCAGGCTGGTGACAGCCGCCGCCGGCTGACCGATGAGGCCTGTGCCTCGATAGAGCTCACAGGCATTCGCCAGCATCATGAATCGGAGGTCACCTTCCACGTTGTTCGGTCGACACCTGTTCTTCGAGGTTTCCAAAGAGGCCTTCCGACCGCAATCGCATTGGCACCGAATTTGAGCGTTCGTCCAACGAGTCGCGGTCCGAGGACGGGGGAGCGGTGATACTTGGTGTCATGCTTATTCCCGGCGTGGCGCAACCAACGGAGAAATACCGGCCGCGCCGCATCGGTCGGCGCGCGTCTCTCGCCATTCTCTCGATCGTTGTGATCGGAGCGTTGACGGCGGGCGGGTGTGGACAACAACGCACGGAGCCTGGTGGGGAATCGCAGCAGGACGCGACGACCTCCACCACGAACCTCGTGCCTCAGGAGGTCCTGGTCGGGTTGGAAGTCGTTCAGAAGTATTTCCCGGAGATAGATAGACAGGCCACGACAAGTGCGAACGCCAGTGCCGCCGGTGTCCCCGAGGCGACGAGAATGGTGATCTACGAAGGCGCTGACGGCAGGCGGGTCACCGTGTCGGTCGATCAGTATTCCAGCCCCGACTCGGCATCGACCGCATTCGAGCAAGCGATCGACAAAAGCGAAGTTGTTCAGGGTTTCGTAGCGCTACCGACACCATCCGGTGTGGGGGAGAAGGCGTTCGCCGGCACCGTCACGCAGGGTGAAGAAACGCACATCGGACCTGATCACGGCACGCCGGGCGCCGGCATCTACCACTCCGATCAGGACTTGGTGTCACACTCGGCGCCCGGGTGCTCGGTAACGTGGAAGACGACCCCGACTGTTTGACGATCTACAGACCTGGCATGTTCAACCCGCACACGCTACTGGAAGACTCAAGGCTCGAGGACCCTCAGAACTTCGTCGAGCGGAAGGTTGGGGTCGCTCATGTCGAGGCCATCGAACGTCTGCCAGATATAAGATGCCGTCGAGCTCTCTCTCAGCGGATGAAAGTCGGCCAAGGCGGGATCGTCGCGGAAGCTGTTGAACGCCTCTTCGGACTCCCATTCGACGAGAAACAGAACCTGCCGCGGCGCGAGGTCACCGGCCACGTTGTCGCGGAAGCGCCCGAGCGCCACCATTCGACCACCATATGGCGGAGCCGCTTCGGGCAATCGGCTGAAGTACGAAAGGTACTTCTTCTCGTCGGCCACGTCGAACAAATTCAGCGCATAGAACTTTCCCCCGCGTGATTTCTCGCTCATGTAATTACCTCTCTCGTTGGCTGCCACTGGAGACTCCAAGTGGCTGGTCGATCAATCATCTGGACACTCATTTCGGTCGTGGGAAAGCCGTGCGTGAGCACCAGCGGTGGTCGTATCCATCGAAATCTGCTCCGCATCGGTCTGAGTTGTTTCACGCAACTCGGCGACCGTAACACGAGTTCCATGAAGAAACTAACCCTTGTATTTCGTCCGAGAAGAGCAGAAGATGTCGCTACCGACTGGCCCGTCCTGTCGACAGCTCGGGACCGCGCTGGATTGTGACAGACCGGGCAAGCCCTACACGGAAAGTGCTTCTTGGACAGAGTGTTACGGCAATGGCCGACACAGGACGACGAGCGCATTGCGGGCTTCCGTCGCCGTCGCGGCCACGGTGCGACGCCACTTGTTCTGCCGTCCAATGCAGGAGCGATTCGGACATTCGCTGCAACTTGCCATCGACAGCCGGCGAACTTTACGGGCGGTCGGCAGATGCCTAGGCGTCAGGAGTGGGGGGCCACAAGCTCTGCCAGATGATGCAGTGAGTTGGTGAGATGATCGGGACCGAACGGTGGGAACTGAAGGTACTCCCGGATGAACTGTGGCACCGCCGACCAATCGTAGGTGAGCGTGACCTCGGACTCGGACAGACCGAGCGGCACCAGGTCGTAACGCCAGACCCAGCCGCCGAACTCCAGCTGACCGTCTTCCTTCTCCTGCCCCGTCCGCCAGGCAATGGCCCGCGGCGGGTCGAGCACCTGGACCTGGTTGGCCACTCTGTAGTCACCGTTCGGGTGGTTTGGGTGATACATGTCCATCCGAAAGATCTGCCCCACCTCGGTCAGCGGCGCCTGGTCGGCAGCGTCCTGCACCCACCCGGTGCCGTCGATCGCAGCATGAGTCCTCGGGTCTGCCAGCAGCGCGAACACCCTGGTCGCGGGCGCGGCAACAGCCACGGTGGCGCTGACGTTCTCTCGGTCCACGGGGGTCACGCTCCTTGTCATCAGTCTCGCGCCTCCCACAGGTGCGGAAGGAACCTTCATCAATGCAGACTGCAAGACGAACCGGAATTCATCGGTCGGCTGGACGGAATAACGTTGCAGCTCGGGCTTCCCGCGGGACAGAGCGTGATGAGTTTCGCCGAAAGTTCCAGTCTGTATCCACATACCCGACCGACCGCACCCGAGGAGAGCATCATGACCGCCACCTACACCTTCGACGTCTTTTCCAGCCTCGACGGCTTCGGCGCCGCCAGCGGCAACTGGACCGGTTACTGGGGCAAGCAAGGCCCCGAACTGCTCGACCACCGCCTCGCCTTGTACGGCACCGAGCAGCGGATGGTATTCGGCGCCAACACTTACCGCGCGTTCGCGCAGATGTTGGCTTCGAGCACGGAGGAGTCCGAGGTTCGTGATCCCTGGGTCACCCGGATGAGGAGTCTGCCGGCAACGGTGGTATCGACCACCCTGGAAGGACGGCTCGACTGGCCAGACGCGACCCTCGTGAGCGGTGACGCCGTCGACGTCGTCGCCCTGCTCAAGGAGGAGTCCGAGGTGCCGTTGCGCTCACACGGCAGTCTCTCGATGAACCGAGCGCTGATGGCCGCCGGTTTGGTCGACCGCGTCCAGGTGACGATCTTCCCCGTCATTACCGGTCAGACCGGGCTGGACCCGATCTTTCAGGGTGCGGCCGACTTCGATCTCGAGCTGATCGAGAGCCGGACGCTCGACGGAAACATCCAAGAGCTCATCTACCGGCCCACCCTGCATGCTTGAAAGGGTCGGCGGTCCATTCAGGAGTAGTACGGGGGTTCCCTGTCGGGATCATCGATGACGAGGTCGACCCGCGGGTCGACCAGGAGCCGATCGATGGCATCCGAGCCGGCACCGATCGACGCGAAGTGAGGATCGATGTCGCAGGTCACGCACCATGCGAAATCGGCAGGCCACACGAACGCGGGCGTGGGTGCGCCGATGTCCTTCAGAAGTGTCTCGAGCTGGGCATCCCAGTCGGCGAGGTCGTCGACGGTTCCGTGGAACAGGAAGTAGTCGCGGTTCGGAATCGAGATCTTGGGAAACGCATCGTCGGCTGCGAAATTCGGCCACCCGTCCCATAAGCAGAATTAGCAGTCGTCAGGTGTGCCGGTGTAGGGGGCGAGCTCGGCCAGCACGACGCCGAGTTGCTCGTTGTCGGACAGACCCTCCGGATCGCGTTGGGCATCGCCCTCCCTCTGCCCCGGATTGCTGGGGTCCGGGATGAATCGCAAGCGCGCGTACTTGCCGAAGGCGACCGGCCCCCGAGCCGCCAACCGCGACCACTCCTCGCCTCGTCGTTCGAGCCAGCGCGCAGCCGACACATCGACACATCGACACACCGTGTGATGCTCATGCGACCAGTGTGACCGCTCCGGTGTCGGAACACGATGTGGGACAGGGTGGGCGGTCAGGTTCGCCACACCGAAATAAACTTGTACCAGGGCCCGCCCAGGTGAGTCGCAGTGAAATCATCGAACCCGGCGGGCACACCGTGCGGGCTGTAGGCCCACCCGCTGCTCACCGTCAGTCCGAGTCCGCCGTCCTCGATGAAGTAGACCACGCCATCGTCGCCCGACATGGCGGTGCGGATATCGAACCGGCCGATCTCGAGTTGGCTGTGGAGCGGCTCCGGATCTGCCAGCAACTCGAGCGCCACCCGCTCGAACTCTGCGCGGGTGTCGTCGAATGACGGCCGTGGTGCCAGCATCACCGTGGCGACAGCGACGAGCAGGACCGCCGGCGCAGCCGCGATCCACCATGACCACCGCCGGTCTTGGCCGATGACATACAAGGTCTTCACTGCCCACACCAGCCCTAGGACGGCGAGGATCAGCAGCGCCGCTGCACCGAACAACATCGGATCGGCCCAACTCGAGGTGCCGTAGCGAGAGGGCCACCAGTCGTAGTAGATACACACCAGAATCAGCAGTGAGGCAGCGGTCAAAGCCAGATGGATCGGTCCGGGCGACTTGTTCAACTTGACGTCACTCTGCGCGCGAACGGGCGGTCCGGCGGCACTGCTCATTGGTTCACGTTAGCCGCTGTCCGGCGTGGAAATGCGGCCGGAGCAATCGGGGAGAGCAGTAGAGGCCTTCGCGGCGATCAGTGGCCACCCCCTACCATTCTCCGGTGACCGATTACGACGATCTCGACATGTTCGGCGGCCTTGACGCCTCCACCCTGCCACCCCGCCAGCAGCGGATCCTGGCAACGATCCGGGACTGGGTGGCTGCACATGGATGCCCGCCGAGCACCCGGCAGATCGGGGATGCGGTGGGCCTGCGGTCGACCTCGTCGGTGTCCAAGCATCTGAAAAGTCTCGAGGAGAGGGGCTTTCTTCGCCGGGGTTCGGCCATGGCTCGGCAATTGGACGTGCGCCCGTTCCTCACCGAGGCGAAGCAGGGTCGCTCGTCCGACAACAATGTGACGGTACCGGTGGTCGGCGACATCGCCGCCGGCACACCGATCCTCGCGGAAGAGCACGCCGATGAGACACTGACACTCCCTCGCGAGCTCGTCGGCTCCGGCACCGTCTTCGGGTTGCGGGTACGCGGCGAATCGATGATCGACGCCGCAATCTGCGATGGCGATGTCGTCGTGGTGCGCCGCCAGGACGAAGCCCACTCCGGCGAGATCGTCGCCGCGATGATTGATGGCGAGGCCACGGTCAAGGTGCTCCGGCGCCGTGATGGCCACGTCTTCCTCGAGCCCCGCAATCCTGCCTATGCCGCGATTGACGGTGACGACGCAGTCGTCCTGGGCAAGGTGGTATCGGTGATGCGCCGCATCTGAGGTTCGTGCAACCTGAATGATGCAACTCCGTCGTGCCGGCTCGTCGCCTCGCACGCGAAGGGCGAGGCGACGAGATCGGCCACTGTGGTGACCAGGCAGCTCAACTTTTGATGAGGTCGTCGATCTGGCCGATCGCCTGCGAAGCACCCTCGACCACGCCCATGTCGAGCACCTGCTGGAGACCTTCGGCAGTTGCGTAGGTGCTCACGTAGGTGGCGATGGTGCTGCCGTGCTCCTCACGGAAGGAGAAATCGTTGGTGGACACTGGCATCGATTCGATCGGGGTGAAATCCGCATCGGCGAATCCGTCGGTGAAGCTGAAGCCGGTCGGCTCATCGATGGAGATGATGTTCCAGTAGCCCGCATGCTTGTCGCCCTCGGGGCCGGTCATGTAGTAGGTGACCCGACCGCCCGGGGTGAACTCATGGTCGACCACCGTTGCCGGGTACGTCGGCGGACCCCAAATCTTCTCGAGCTGGCGAGGATCGGCATAGATCTGCCAGATTCGCTCCCGAGGCGCCGCGAACTCGGCCGTGATGGTCAGGGTCAATGCATCGATGTCGTGGCTGACATTGGTGACAGGCATCGTTCATTCCTTCCGTTGAGGTTGCGTTGCGATCAGTTCGTCGATCCGTGCGATCCGCCCACGCCAGACTTGTTCCAGCTCGGCGAGCATGGACGACACCGCGCGCACTGCTTCGACATCGCCCCTGGCGAGTTGTTCACGGCCACTGCGTCGTTTCACGAGTAAACCGGACTTCTCGAGGACGGCGACGTGCTTTTGTACCGCAGCGAAGCTCATGTCGTACTTCGCTGCGAGTGCCGAGACGGAATGCTCGCCGGCCAGTACGCGACGCATGATGTCGCGCCTCGTTCGGTCGGATAGCGCGTGGAACAGGGCGTCCGCCTGGTCCTCGTCTGTTTCTGACACACCCAAAATATACAACCGATCGGTTGTATGTGCAAGGGTGGTCGATTCTCGGATGAGCGTGGGCAGGGGAGCGCCTTTCCTTTTACGAACTGGCCTTCGTGGCTGCGCCCAACTGCACCTGGACACCGGGCACACCCGGCATACGGCTCACAAATCGTACTTGCGCAACGGCTTCGACATAATTTGTCACCACATGGCATGGAACCCTCAGCGCTGACTCAGGTCTGTACGGCATAGCGGAGGAAGACCATGCCGTTGCCGAATCGGCGTTCGTCGAGCAGTTCCAGCGTATGTCGGATGTCGTCCGGGAACATCCGTTTACCGCCCCCGACCAGCATGGGCGCAAGGTACAGGTGGCACTCGTCGATCAGCTGTGCCTTCCATGCGGAGGCAGCAAGGGTGGCGCCGGACACGTTGAGGTCCTGCGCCGTACTGGCCTTGAGGTCCCGGACCAAGCCCGGGTCGAAGGTGCGCTCGATCCGCGTGCGTGTCGTGGAAACCGAATCGAGACTACGCGAGAAGACGACTTTCTCGGCCGCCTGCCAGATCTGGGCGAACTCTGCGCTCATGGGTGACTGGGCGGCCACTGCCGGATCGTTCTCCCAGCCGGTCATCATCTCGTACATAGTGCGGCCGTAGAGGTATGTCCCTACCTCCCGCTCGGTGACATTGATGAAGTCGAGTACTTCCTCGTCGGGGACGGCCCAATCGAAGGCGCCGGCCCGGTCGGCGATGTAGCCGTCGAGCGACGCCAGGAACGAATAGATCAGCTTGCCCACGCGAGCAACGATAATGCCCACGAGCACGCGCAGCCGTCGTTCAGCCGAAACGCTCTGACTGAGAAAGGAATTGGTCCGGACCATCAGTGGGGCAACCAGGCCGACTTTGCGCGCGCGGACGGGTTGTTCCGCAAGCGGAATGGTGCTGGGGACGCCACGGGCGTGATCACTCCAGCGCAGGTACTCCGGGTCCGTCCAAGACACCCAGCGCCGACTTGCGCCCCGATATCGCCAAGAGCAGGGAGAGTGCCGGGCCACAGACTTCTGGGCCATCACCGATCGACACGTCTGCGTCGATGGCCCGCAATCGGACGGGGGCAATGAGTTGTTTCGCACCACCCAGGGATACCGGGGTCCGCGCCTGGTACTGCAACGACCTGACGACCGCCTCCGACGGATACGTACGGTTGATGCCCAGCGGCCGTCGGATGTCTTCGCCATGGACGACCTCTTCGACCAGTCTGCTGTCGAGCGGTGCCGGCGGCGTCGACGTGTAGTTGGCTACCTGCTGAAGTCGGGCGAGCGTCTGCTGGGGTGTGGCGCCGCGTTCACGTTCGACGCCCTGGGCGTTCTGGCGATCGAAGTCGAAACGCGCTCGGACCATGTTGCGCACGATGCCGAGTCGGGTGGTCTTCGCGTTGTTGATGAGGTGTGCGGCGACGTCGTGCACGGTCCAGTCGCCGCACAGCGAGGGCAGGGCCCATTGGTCGTCGGTGAGGGCGGTGAGGTCATCGATCAGCGCTGCACGCTCCGCATGCACCATCGGCCAGACAGCATTCATGAAGACAGTCTGGCAAAGACTGTCCGTCACCGGCTGGCCTGGGCCCGTCGCCGTCCCACCCAACGGTCGTTGACGATCCCTATCGAGATCGGGAAGTCGGCGTCGTGAGACTCCACCTCGGTCTGATGCCCCGGCGGGCGGCAGGGGCCGCACGCCGGCGAGGTCGACTGGTCAGCGAAGGTCACTGCGGGAGTCGGATACTTGGCCGCCCGCGGTGCCGCTCAGGTAGTCGATGGCGTGTGTGACGAGGAGGCATGAAGCCCTCAGTTGCGGCGTCTGTTATTGCGATAGCCGTGCACCGTCGGGGGTGGTAGCGAAGACGTGGGCGTGGGAGGCGTCGATGCGGGCGTGCACGACCTGGCCTTTCTCCGGGGGGTTGCGCCAGTCGACTCGGGCCACAACTGGTTCGTGCCGTCGGCCCACCCGAGTGCGTCCGAAGATGAAGGCTTCCGAGCCGAGTTCTTCAACTACGTCGATCTCGATTTCGTGCCCGGAGTCGGCGAGTTCGATGTGCTCGGGTCGGATCCCGAGGACCACCTCGCGGCCTGCGGCCGCCAGCGTGTTCCTGGGCACCTGAATGAGCTGATCGCCGAAGCTGATTCCCCCATCGGTAACGGGTAGCGTGAACAGGTTCATCGAGGGAGAGCCCATAAATCCGGCGACGAACACGTTCACCGGGCGCCGGTACAACTCGCGGGGGCTCGCGCACTGCTGCAGGATGCCGCCCTTGAGCACGGCGACCCGGTCACCCATCGTCATCGCCTCGACCTGGTCGTGGGTGACGTAGACGGTGGTGGTGCCGAGACGCCGCTGCAACTGTGCGATCTGGGTGCGGGTCTGTACGCGCAGCTTGGCGTCGAGGTTGGACAACGGCTCGTCCATGAGGAATACCTGTGGCTGGCGAACGATGGCTCGCCCCATGGCAACTCGCTGCCGCTGCCCACCCGACAGCGCCTTGGGTTTGCGGTCCAGATAGTCGCGGAGGTCGAGCATGTCGGCGGCTTCCCCGACGCGCCTGCGGATTTCGGACTTGTCTGTGCCGGCGAGTTTGAGGGCGAAACCCATGTTCTCCGCCACGCTCATGTGCGGGTAGAGCGCGTAGTTCTGGAAGACCATCGCGATGTCGCGATCCTTGGGTTCGGAATTCGTGACGTCGCGGCCGCCGATCAGGATCCGGCCGCCGTCGACCTCCTCGAGGCCGGCGAGCATCCGCAGCGATGTGGACTTGCCGCAGCCGGACGGGCCGACGAGAACAAGGAACTCGCCGTCCTCGATATGCAGGTCGAGTTGGTCGACCGCGGGGACGTCGGACCCGGGGAAGAGTCTGGTCGCGCGGTCATAGGTAATTGTTGCCATGAGAAATGAATCCCTCCACCGGCAGGAACGTGCCGGACGATCCGAGTGAGTGAGGTGGGTTGGTGCGCCTGTAGCGCGTGGGGTATGGGTGGTGTCAGGTCGCCGGTGTCGGGCTTTCTGTGTCGGTGTGCGGCGAGTAGCGCGAGGACGTGATGGTGCCGAATTGCGGCCCGTCGGTGTTGTCGAATCCCCAGGTCATCCAGTTGCCGTTTCGTGTCCGCCGCATCTGCACCGCGTACAGGTCCGCGGTATCGACATTCGTCGCGTCGGTGACTTTCCACGGTCCGAGCAGGGACTGTCCCTCGGCGATCCAGGTCCCCGCATCGTGCCCCGCGTGAAGGCTGGTGTTCTTGGGTGCGCAGGAAAACAGCAGGATCGGCTTCCCGTTGACGGTGTGCGCCTGCAGGACTTCCATCTCGCCGAACCCGGCTGGAGTCGAGAGTGGGGGTTCGATGCGCCAGTGGCTCAGGTCGTCGCTGGTCGCGTGGCCCACGACAGCGCGGCCCTCGGGATCGCCGACACCGGCCCGGGCGGTGATCAGCATGTGCCACTGACCGGCATGTTCGAAGACATACGGATCGCGCCACGCTTCGTCCGGCCAGGTGCCCTCGCCGAGGAGTTCGTACCAGCGGCTGTCGGCCTCGAGGACGAGGTCGGGGTCCTTGGTCCAGCTCAGCAGGTCGGTGGAGGTCGCCCGGCCGATGCGTTGTTTGAGGCCGTTCTCGGCCCGGCTCACCCCGGTGTAGAACATGCTCCAGTGCCCGTCCGCGCCGCGGACGACGGAGCCGGTCCAGGTGGCAAGGTCATCGAAGGCCGGGGCATCGGAGGGCACCAGCGCGTCGGCGGTGAGGGTCCATGCCTCGCCGTCCGGAGACGTCGCGTGACCGATGGTCGCGCGGTAGTGGCGGCGTTCGCGGTCCTGGAGGGCGCGTGAGGCGCGGAGAAAGAACAGGTGGTAATCGGTGCCGTCGTCGGTCATCCAACTGTCCCAGACCCAGTGATCGGGAAGGGCGAATCGCATCATGTCTCCTTGGGGTGCGCGGGAACCGCGGGGCGGCGACCGGAACGTTCGGGGTGTGGGTCGTCGGAAGAAGCCGCGAGTGACCGAGCGTGATCCGGTGCGGGTCCGGTGCTGCCGCGGACGACGAGTGTGGTCGGTGCGGTGACGGCGGTGGGGGCGTCTCCGTCTGGGGTGGGGGCGAGGGTGTCGAGGACGAGTCGGGCGGCGATCTCGCCCTGTTCGCGGACGGATTGGTGCACGGTGGTGAGGTCGGTGAGTGCGGCGAGCGGATGGTCGTCGATTCCGACGACTGAGACGTCCTCGGGAATCCGCAGGCCTCGGCGGCGCAGTGTTCGGATCGCTCCGAGGGCGAGTTCGTCGCTGTGCGCGAACACGGCGGTCGGGGGATCTTCCGGGGCGGCCTCGAGGATGTCGGCCATCGCCTCTGCGGCGTTGATGCCGCCCCAGTCGACGTCGCGGACGAGCGCGTGGTCCACAGCGATGCCCGCGGCGGTCAGTGCGTCGACATACGCCTCCGATCGACCCGAACGTGCCGGCCACCCAGGCTGATCGGGATCGTGGGCGGCGATCATGGCGATCCGCCGGTGGCCCAACTCCAGGAGGTGGTCGACGGCGAGCCGCCCGGCGTGGTTGTCGTCGATGCAGACGTAGGGGTAGTCGGCGTTCTGGCCGCCGGCGGCGACGATACCGACGCCCATCAGTGCGAGCCGTTCGCGTTCGCGTTGGTCGACTGGAAACGCGACCACCACTACTGCGTCGACCTTCCGCCGCGCGGGCAACCGGGTGAAGAAGTCCTGGCGATCCTCGGGTCCGCCGACCTGGTACAGCAGCAGGTCGAAGTTTGCTGATGCGAGCACCCTCTCGATTCCATTGACCATCTCGCCGAAAAACCAGCGCTCGATATGGGGAACGACCAACGCCACCCGCCGCGTCGGGCCACCGGCCAGGCGCACCGCGTCCGGGGAGATGACGTAGTCGAGGCGGCGGGCGGTGGCGAGGACTTTCGCCTTCGTGGCCGCGGAGACGCCATAGGAGTCGTTGAGGGCGCGTGAGGCTGTGGTCAGCGAGACCCCGGCTTCGCGGGCGACGTCACTGAGGCTCAAAGGTGCAGGTCGTTCGGACACAAGGCCGATGGTAGCGCGAACGACCTTGATTTCGGAAGCGCTTCCGACATATGCTGCGGAAGCGCTTCCGAAATGTGATGCGCGTCTCAATGCGGAGGAGTTATGGACTCACACCACTCGACCAGGCCCCGGTGGGCGCGCAGGTTCGTCGCCCTCGCGGGCGCTGCGATGCTGCCGACTGTGGTGGCGTGCGCCCCGCCGGGCAGCGGCAACACCGTGACCGCACCGACCGACCCGATACCGGTGAATATCGATCTCGGCACCGACCCGATCGAGTTGACCTTGTACGACGGGGCAGGCCTGAAAAAGATCGATGAGGCGATGATCGCGGCGTTCACCGCACGCCATCCGAACGTGACCGTCACGGCGCGCTACGACCCAGACGAGGTTCAGGCCGTCAACGCCCCGCGGGTGCTCGCGTCGGAGAATCCGCCGGACATCGCGCGGATCATCGCGCTGCCCGCCGCGGTGGCCAACCACCAGCTCACCGAACTCGATCCGTGGGCCGACGCCTACGGCTGGAACGAGCTACCGGAGGAGCAGATGGCCATGTACCGCGTCGGTGCGAACGGTGTGCGCGGCACCGGCCCGCAGTACACGATGGCCAGCGGGTTCACTCTGACGGGGCTCTACTACAACAAGGACCTCGCGACCCGCATCGGAATGACCTCACCGCCGACCACCGTCGAGCAATTCGAGCAGGCTCTGGCGTCGGCAAAGACTGCCGGACTGATCCCTGTCATGGCCGGCAACAAGAGCGCGCAGGTCACATTCCTGGTGCAGATGATGCTGAACAGCGCCCTCGGCCAGGACACGGTCAACGACTGGGTCTTCAACGCTCCCGGCGCCACCCTCGACACCCCCGCCGGGGTCGACGCGGCTGCGGTCGTGGCCGATTGGGCGGCGAAGGGCTACTTCCCCAGCGACACCAACGGCACCGACGCCACCACCGCCGCGGGACGGTTCGCCGCGGGCGAAGCACTGTTCTACGTCTCCGGGAACTGGGATGCCGCGACCCTGCAGGCGAAGATGGGCGAGAACGTTGGCTTCACCCTCCCACCCGCGCCTGCCGGGGCACCCGTCCGTGCCATGTCCGACCCGGTGTCGAACTTCGCGATTCCCGCGGGGTCGGACGACAAGAATGCCGCAGCGGCCTTCCTGAACTTCCTCCGCTCCGACGCCGGCCGGCAGGTCGCGGTCGACGCCGGCTTCGCCCCGTCCGGCACCGGCGACGTCCCGGCCACCGCACCCGGCTCGCTGGGTTCCCAGATCCAGGTGGCCTTCAGCAGGTTGGTCGCCTCCGGCGGTCAGGTGCAGTTCGTCCAGAACGCCACCAACGGCATGTCTGGCACCTGGTTACCGCAGGTCCAGATGCTCGTCGCCGGACGAACGACGCCCGACGAGATGATGGCCGCCGTCCAATCCGCCTACGAGCAGGACCTCCTGAGATGACCTCCACAGCACATACCCCCCAGGCAGCCCCTGCCAGGGCGTTCCCGCACCGTGCAGCAACCCGGGCAAGGCGGAGCTCCCACGCCAAACGGGCAATGACCGGATGGTTGTTCGTCCTGCCCGCCGCGGCGGTCTACACCGTCTTCGTGCTCCGCCCGCTGCTGACCACCATCTGGTACTCCCTCTACAACTGGGATGGGATATCTGTCGGCAGCTGGGTAGGGCTGGGCAACTACCGCCGCGTACTCACCGACCCGCAACTGCTGTCCTCGATCGGGCACGCGTTCTTCCTTATCGCATTCTTCACCGTTCTCCCGGTGATCGGCGGCCTTCTCGTCGCCGCTCTGCTCCAGGAAATCCGCATCCGCGGCCTCGGAACCCTCACCCGCACCATGCTTTTCCTGCCGCAGATCATTCCCGGCGCGGCCGCGGCCGTTGCCTGGGTGTGGATGTTCTCGAGCAACGGCACCGTGAACCAACTGCTCTCCGCCGTCGGTCTGGGCGGACTCACCCGCTCCTGGCTCGGCGACTTCGACTGGGCACTGCCCGCCGTCGGGATCATCGGCACCTGGCTGGGACTCGGCTTCTGCACCATCCTGCTCATGGCGGGCATCGGTAAAATCGACATCTCGATCTACGAAGCCGCCCGGATCGACGGCGCCGGCTTCTTCAGCACCTTCCGATACGTCACTGTTCCCGCCCTCCGGGCCGAAATCGGCGTCTGCGTCACCGTCACCATCATCGCCGCTCTCGCCAGCTTCGACATCGTGTTCATGTCCACCCAGGGCGGACCCGGCTACGCGACCACCGTTCCCGGTGTCCTCGTCTACCAACTCGGTTTCACCGAATCCCGGGTCGGCCTCGCCAGTGCACTCGCCGTCGTCCTTACCGGACTGATTCTGCTGGTGATTCTGCCGATCCAGCGATTCTTCAGAGAGAAATGATCATGAAAACCTCCGTTCGTGAACGCATACCCGGACTCGTCCTGCTATTCGGCACCATGATCTTCTCGATCCTGCCGCTGCTCAGCATGCTGACGGCGGCACTGCAACCCCAGGGCACCGTCCCACTCGGGCTGTCGTGGCCGGCGAACCCGCAATGGCACAACTTCCTCGACGCCTGGCGCGTCGCCGAGGTGACCCCCCTTCTGGTCTCGAGCATCATCCTCGTCGCCGGCGTGGTCCCGGTCGCAGCTCTGTTCGCCGCCATGGCCGGTTACGCGCTCGGCCAGCTGAAGATCCCCGGCGGCACCGTCGTCTTTCTGCTCCTGCTGCTCGGGTTGACCCTCCCGAAGGAAGCAACGATCGTTCCCCTCTACTACCAGCTGCGCGAGATGAACCTGCTCAATACCCGACTCGGACTCATCCTCGTGCTGATCGGCACCTTCATGCCGTTCGCCGTCTTCTGGATGCGTGCCCATTTCCTGTCGATGCCGAAAGAGCTCACCGAGGCCGCAGACCTCGACGGGGCGGGCCCCTGGCAGGCCTTCCGGCACATCCAAATTCCGCTCGCCGTCCCGGCGCTGGCCTCACTGTGCCTACTGCTGTTCCTGTGGACCTGGAACACCTTCCTCCAGGCCATCGTCCTCATCGACGACCCCAGCAAACGCACCATGGCGGGCGCACTGCAGAATTTCGTCGGCCAATACTCCACCGACGTCGTCCTCCTCAACGCTGGATCGCTACTGATCATGGCACCAACTGTCCTGGTGTTCCTGCTGTTTCAGCGCCACTTCGTCAAGGCGATGATCGCCGGCGCCGTGAAGGGCTGACCACCTCCGGATTTCGAACGCCCACTCCCACAAACACCTTCAGGGGAAACCATGCCCACAGCACGTCAGTGGTGGCACGACGCCGTCATCTACCAGGTGTACCTGCGCAGCTTCGCCGACGCCAACGGAGACGGGATTGGAGACATCAAAGGCCTCCAGAACCGCTTGCCCTATCTCGTCGACCTCGGCGTCGACGCCGTATGGATCACCCCCTGGTACCGATCACCGATGGCGGACGGCGGCTACGACATCGCCGACTTCCGCGACATCGACCCGCTCTTCGGCACCCTCGACGATGCCGACACCCTGGTAGCCGCCGCCCACGCCGCCGGACTCCGCGTCATCATCGACCTTCCCGCCAACCACACGTCCGACATGCACCCCTGGTTCCAGGACGCCTTGCACACCGCTCCCTATTCCCGAGAGCGCGCCCGGTACTTCTTCCGCGACGGGCGCGGCAACGAGGGCGAACTTCCTCCGAACGACTGGATCAGCGCCTTCGGCGGACCGGCATGGACCCGCACCACCAGACCCGACGGACAACCTGGCCAGTGGTATCTACACCTGTTCGCACCCCAACAACCCGACCTCGACTGGACCAATCCTGAGGTTCGCTCCGAATTCACCGACATCCTGCGGTTCTGGTTCGACCGCGGCGTCGACGGCATGCGCATCGACGCCGTATCGGCCATGGCCAAGGTCCCCGGACTCCCGGACGCGGGCCACCCGCCCGGAGCCCGATTCGAATCCAGCACATGGGTCGACAACCCACACTGGGACGTCGACGAACTTCACAGCATCCTGCGCGAATTCCGCATCATCGCCGACACATACGGGCCCGAACGCATGTTCGTCGCCGAAGCGATCGTCCGCAGCCCCGAGCGCCTCGCCCGCTACGTGCGCCCGGACGAACTGCACACCGCCTTCAACTTCGACTTTCCCCGAGCGGGCTGGAACCCGGCAGCGCTGCGCGAGGCCATCGACCGCAGCCGCAACGCGCTCCGCGAGGTCGGCGCGCCCGCCACCTGGGTGCTGTCGAGCCACGACGAGACCCGCCACCTCACCCGATTCGGACGCGCCGACACCAGCACCTTGCCCATGACCCTGATCGCCGGCACCGACTCCGACCTCGTTCTCGGCACCCGACGCGCCCGCGCCGCAGCACTTCTCATGCTCGCCCTGCCCGGCGGCGCCTACCTCTACCAGGGCGAAGAACTCGGCCTCGAGGAAGTAACCGATCTCCCCGAAGGGCTGCTGCAGGACCCCACCTGGGAACGCTCCGGGCACACCATCCGCGGCCGCGACGGATGCCGGGTCCCGCTGCCGTGGGACGGTGACCTCCCACCCTTCGGATTTTGCAACAGCGGGACCCAACCGTGGCTTCCGCAGCCCGACAGCTGGAAATCGAAGACCGTGGCCGCCGAATCCCACGACCCCGACTCGATGCTCACCCTCTACCGCACCGCACTTCACTTCCGACGCACACTGCCCGCCCTACGCGGCGACTGCTTCGCCTGGCGACCGATGCCCACCGATGTCCTCGCCTTCGACCGCGGGCCGTCGTTTCGATGCGTCGTGAACCTGTCTCGACAACCGCTTGCAATCGATCCGGACACCACCGTCCTGCTCGCCTCCGCCGACCTGACCGATGTCGGCTATCTACCACCGGACACCGCCGTCTGGCTGCGCACACCGATAGGGCGGTGACGCGGCCACACCACCGAAGAACGTGTCGGGCAGAGACAGCCCGAAACCGGACCAGGAAGGAACCGCAGTGAACCCACACCCCCGACCACACCCATCCCCCAACCAGCCCCACGACACGGTGGCCGACAATCACCACAATCACAGCACGCGCAGCCATCGTCGATGGCCGATCAGCTCAGCGTCACCACCACCGCTCGATCGGGAGGTTGAAGAGATCCTCCGCTTCGCCCGAATCTGGGCGCCATACGGTGGAGCCCCCGCCGACGAGACATTCCACCACTTCGGCATGTCGACATCACGCTTCGTCGACAAACTGTGGGAAATCCTTCGTGGTCGCCGACGCCGCCTATATGACGCAGACCAACTCGCCGCCTTTCCGCCACCCGCGGACAACGGCACACCCGGAAAGACGTCCCAGGCAGTGACGAGCAAACACTAACTGGCACAACGGAATACAACTCGTCGAACGATGCGCCCTCATGTGAAGAGGTCGACATGACGGGTATTCCACGCCTCGAATCGGCCCATGATCGGGTCCGTCAGGTGTCGGCCGACTCCCTGGTCCCATATATCCGGCCCCACGGCAGTAGGAGTTCTGGGCCGGCGCCGATGTCGCCGATCCATCACTGGGCGGCCTCCCGCCTACGTGAGCTCGCGTGAATGCCCACAGTCGAGCAGCCGCAGCGGTGACATTCCTACTCTTTTCGTAGGGTGCGCGACGGTCACCCTCGGGTACCTGTCGCAGCTACCGAGTGTGCCGCATGCTTGCTGCAGCGACCACATGGCCGCCGAACCTACGGAGCCAACACATGATCCCCAACATCGCCGTCCGTACCGCCGCCAACACCTCCTCCTCACGCTGGCGTCGAGTCGCGGCGAGCGCCCTGATCGCCACCGCCGCGACAGTCGGCTCGATGGCCGTGACCGCGCCCGCCGCCCAGGCAGCAACATTCCAGGAAACATGCGTCGCCCATCCCGGGGCATATGCCAGTGGGGCGGTGCTCGGCGTTCACGCTACCAAGAAGGTCGGCAACAACCGGGAAGAATCCTGCAAGGTGTACGACGCATTAAACAAGCTGCTCGGTACCACATACCAGACCACTTACGGGTTCTACGGAACGCCGCCGCAGGTAAGACCACCGGCTCAGTCGGCTCGTTGATCAACTGAGCGTGACCGCGACAGCCTTTGGTCGATGTCCTCGACACCCGGGCCGGACACGGGCGCTTTCGGCTGTCGTCGTTCACCACCGCTCAGCTGACGAGCCGAGCTGAGCAATCCTGCCGTACGCCCCTCTCTTCCTTAGTGATTCGTTCTTGCCAAACGCTGAGCGGGCATCATCGCGTCTGTCGTGCGGGTCCGGGCCTTCGCGCGCTAATCGGCCGTGGTTTCGAGAAGGACCCTGAGCTTGTGGAGGTTCGCGGCGAATTCTCGGCGGAGGCTGGCCGCGACCAGCGGGTCACCGAGTTTGAAGAGGCCTTTCTGCTCCATCTGCATGTGACACGTCAATCGGGTTCCCTCGGCAGTTGCCTCGACCCGATACTCCGCCTCGAAACGACTCGGTCCCGAAGCCCCAGTGAAGGTGATCTTCGTGTTCGGTTCATAGTGGACGTACTCGTTCGTCAGCTCGAGCTTCCGCCCCATGAATTTGCGGACAACAACATGCTTGGTACCCACCCCCGGCGGTCCTTCTGTAACTCGGCGGACCTCCGACAGTCCCTCTTGCCATCGGGGTGCGTTGGTCTGGTCCGCTACAAAGGTGAACACTTCGCCGATCGGACGCGCGATAACGATGCTGTCCTCAACCTCGATCATGACGGCCTCCTGTGCGACCTCGCACCGTCGTGACCTCAACTGGGCGGGGTGATGATGACCAGTATCTGCACCCTACTCGAGGAACCTCGTGGGCACGACACCTCGACGAGGGGCACGCGCAAGGGGGAGATATCGACCAGACTGCCTCGTCGGTGTTGCCCCGGACCGATCCCGTTGACGGCCGGAATCACCAACCGCCGGCCATCAACGTACGGCACAGTGCGATCTGGGTTACTTGACCATCACGCTCCCGGTGAAGAAGAACGGCGCCGCATTACCGAAACAGAACACCGTGGCATTGCCCCTCGCGAAACCGCTGAGCTTCCCTCCTTCCGCTCCGAACGCACCGGTCTTGAAATTGAAGGCAGAGTCGAACCCGAAACAGGTCCAGCTCTCCCCGGCCGGCACCACCACGGTCACTTCACCGGCGACTCCCGCACCGAGTGTCGGTACCGCCGTAGCGGTACCCACCCCGAATGCCATCACCGGAGCGATCACGGCCGACGCCACGGCCGTCCGCACTGCCATCTTCCTCATCGTGCCCACCTCGTCTCGCACATCCCCGACTCCGGGGCGAGCGAGTAACGACCCCGAGTGCTTCCATCTCGGGGTGTTCCCACCGCTCGCATGACATTCTCGAATTTCCCTGTAAACACGAGATTAAACACATATTCACTGTTTCTGAAACCGCGTATTTGCGCGCCTTCACCTAGTCGGACGTCCAGTAAATTTGGGCGAGTGTTCAAGAAAATTACTTCGAATGTATTCGCCGAAAGGTGAAACGTCCGGGACTGCTGATGGCGATAGACGCAATAGGTTGGGGATCCACAGAGGACAACATTCAACAGAAAGAGGTGACCCGATATGGGTTCTGCAGGAATCGACTTCAGTGTGGCTATCGACGCGTTCCTCAAGTTCCTGAGCATCGCGCTCGGGATCGACATCGGCGTGGGCTGACCAGGGACATCGAGCGCACCCGAGCGTTTCGGCGCCCCGGAGGCTCCGGGGCGCCGAAACTCGTGTCCACCAGACATTGCGCGCGTAGCCCGAGAATGGAATAGCCGCGTACTGAACAAACGCCCAAATCAATGGCGGGGCAAGAGCGGAATGAAATTGGACAACTGATCAATTTAAAAAAGCAACCCAAAGTCGTCGACCGTCGGCCTCAGACCCTCGCGTCGACGGATACTGGTACTCCATTGCTCGAGCGATATCTCACGTAAACGGAACGACCCGCAAGAATAGTGGGCCGACCGATTGGGCTGCGAAATCGCCGACTGTGGCGGGCGCCCGAATACGAGGAAGGTCGAGTTCGGTATGAACATGTTTTGGGTGATCGCGGTCCTCGAGGCCACGCTGTTCGTGGTCGCTGTGTCTCTTGCTGCGGCGGTCACCGCGGATGCGATCTCTCGACGCAGGCACGGGCCGGACGGGGTCGACGCTGCGACCTCACGCTCGAAGCCCCCGCTGCTGACCATCGAGGTGGTTGACCGTGTTCGGGACTGGCACCGAGTCGCGGTACGGGCGTTTGCGGTCTGCATCACTGGCTCTGTTCTCGTGGTCGCGGCCGTCGGGATGCTGCTGATCGTGGGTTAGGACTCTCGACCACCCACAGAGCCCGCTTTCGCCACACCGAGGCCTACCGTGGCACGCAGTAACAACCGCCCAGACGCGACCACCAAGACGCCGTTCTTCTTCATCGGGATAGAAACCGTGAAGTGACACCGTCTGGTTGACACTCTCGCTCGATGCGAAGACGGACGGGCGTTCCCCTCCAGAGTGATGCATAGCCTGTGGTCAGCTGGTCAGCGGCACGTCGCACGCGGCCCGGATTACGGTGTGCCGGTGTGCCGGGATCGAGGGTGAGGTCCTCGGGGTCGGCGAAGGCCAGGCGTCCGTCGCCGAGGGCGATGGCCCATCGGTACACGGGGACCACTCGTGCCCCACGACAGCGGACCAGCACCCGCACCCACCGCTACCGTCGCACCCACGGCTACCGGTCACAGGCGCCGGTAGCTTCGCACTCGTGGTTCCGGGCTTGACCCGCACCAGCGCCGAACGATCCGACACGCGCGACGGGTTGCCGGAGGGTAGGGCGGGGTAGTCACGGGCGGTGCACCCTGCGCCGACCGATATCGTCCACGTCGAAGGTGAACACGTATGAGCACAACCGACACCAGCACACTGCTGGCGCGGCTGCGCACCATCCTGGACCTGACCAACACCGAGATCCAGGTCGCCGAGACCCGGGTCGCCCAGGCCAGAATCGAAGCAGTCCGGCGGGAACTGCTCGAGAACGCCGACAACGCCCGCGGCCGGGCCGAGGCCATCGACGCCGCGATCCGCGACCTCGGCGGAATCCCCGAGCTGATCGGGCCGTTCCTGGGACGTGCCGCCGCCGCGGTGAAGACGGTGGTCGAGCAGGCCCAACCGTTCGACGAAGCGCTACTCGGTGACCTGGCCCTCGAACACCAACTCCTCGACCGCACCCGCTACATCAGAGCCCTCGCCACCGCCGCCGGAAGGAAAGACATCGAAAATCTCGCGTTCCGACTGATCACCGCACACCAGGCCACGGTGGAATGGCTGACCACCGTCTTAGCTGAAGAGGCGCTCGGTGGCCCGGCCGCGTTGCGCCGCACCCGAGCGCACGACCGCACGTGGCGCCCCGGCGCATGACCCGCGACGCATCAACCCCTCCTGCCGCAGTGGAGGAATCCGTGCTGCCGGAACATGGATTCGCGGCGGTCGTCCCGGTCATCGTCCGCGCACCGGTCGCGGTACTGCCCGCCGCCCTTGCTGCCCCTGCAGATGCCCACCGAGATGACTCCGACAGCACGACCAGCACCACGGCGGCACCGCCGGGTCCAACATCATCGTTCGGCCCGAAGCCGGCGCCCCATCCAGAGCCGCCGGTCACCCCCGATCCGACCACGCAACAGCCCGAACCCGACCCGACCGCAGCACCGGAAACACCGGAACCCACTCCCACCGACGAGAGCGAACCGGATACCGAGACCTCGGTACCGTCGACCCCCTGACGCCCACTCGGCGTATGCGAGAAGGCGGAGGCGAGAGGGCTGATCCGAGCGGACGCGGTCGCTCGATATTGCGGTGAACCCGGATCGCCGCTCAGAATTGAAAGTGCCAGGAATCCGCTTTACCTATGGTTCCCAGCGTTTGCCAGGGCGAAGGTCCGCCGCATCGCGGGTGCCGCCACAACGACGTGGGAGGACAATGATGTCCGGTCTCATCCGTAAGAGTCTCGATTCACCAGAGGAAACCCGCCCCTTCGAGGATGACAAGGGCAAACTCGAACTCGTCAACGTCCCTTCCGGCGCTGTGGGTAGGGCCACCTTCCAGCCCGGCTGGCAGTGGTCCAAGCACGTCAAACCGATAGCAAAGACAGACAGCTGTCAAGCGGCTCACATGGGTTACGTCATCTCGGGTCGCATGAAGATCGTCATGAACGACGGCGAGGACATGGAGTTCGGTCCCGGTGATCTCATGGTCTGCCCGCCAGGTCACGACGCGTGGATTCTCGGCGATGAGCCCTGCGTGTTCATCGACTGGACCGGCGTCGCCGATTACGCCAAGCGGTAGCCGGCAGCCCCGCATGTCTGTGATGACGGTGGACGACGCATGCGCCGGGCGACGCCGCATCCGGGTCGGGGGAGCCGGCCGCATCGTTGCCCGCGTCGACCTGCTACCTTGAACGTCGTTCAAGTTCAGGTGGAGGAGTCGTCATGACGGATGTCGGAAGTGCTCGGGTGTCGAGGCTGGGTATTTCAGCGCGCGACATGGCGCAGATCGCGGTGTTCGCCGCGCTGATCGCGGCACTGGGACTGCCCGGCGCCATCACGGTCGGCTTCAGCGGAGTGCCGATCACACTGCAGACACTCGGTGTCATCCTCGCCGGCGCGGTGCTCGGTGCGCGCAAGGGCACAGCCGCGGTCGCGGTCTTCATCGCACTGACCCTGATCGGTCTGCCCCTGCTGTCCGGTGGCCGCACCGGACTGACCGCACTCGCGGGCCCCAGCGCCGGATACCTCGTCGGCTGGATTCCCGCGACGCTGGTCATCGGCCTCCTCACCGCCCGGATCCTCCCGAAGTATCCGATCGCGCTCGGCCTTCTGATCAACGCCCTCGGTGGGATCGTCGTCATCTACGTCTTCGGCACCGTCGGACTTCTGCTCCGCACCGATCTGGGTGTCGGCGCCGCGATCACCACCAACTTCGCGTTCATCCCCGGTGACCTGCTCAAGGTCGTCGTCGCGACCGTGGTCGCCAAGAGCGTGCATCGCGCGTACCCCGGCCTCATCCGTACGTGAGTTTCGAGCTCGGCGGCTCCGGCGATCAGCCAGCTCTCGACTTCGAAGACCGCACCTACACCTACGCCGAACTCGACCGTGCCATCGACCGATGGATCCTCGAGCACGGCCCGGGTACGCCTGCGTACGACGCGTCGACGCTGCCGGTCCCGGATGCGCTGATCTGCGTGTGCGCGGCGGCGCGGCAGGGGACGGCAGTCATCGTCGAGGACCCCGAGGCGCGTCCGGACCGCTCGGTGATTCCACTGTCCGCTTTTCTGCTGGTCGCGACGTCCGGCTCCACCGGCAGGCCGCGTCCGCTCGCGCGCACCGCGGCATCCTGGTTCGACAGCTTTCCGGCATTCACGGCGATCACCGGCATCGACGCGACCGACCATGTGCTGATCACCAGCCCGTTGCACGCCACGATGCACCTGTTCGGCGCAGTGCATGCACTCTGGCGAGGTGCGTGCGTCACCGACGACCCATCCCGGGCGACGGTGGTGCACGCCGTTCCCGCCGTCCTGCGGGACGTGGTCGGGAAGGCGCCCAAACTCCGCACGGCGATCGTCGCCGGCACCGCCCTGGACGACGGCGCCCGCGCGGTGGCGGACGGCATCGACATCGTCGAGTACTACGGCGCCGCGGAACTGTCCCTCGTTGCGGCGCGCCGGGTGCCCGAACCGCTCCGGCTGCTCGACGGCGTCGACGCCGACATCCGCGACGGTCTGCTCTACGTCCGGTCGCCGTACAGCGTGATCGGAGTCCCGGAGTGGTTCGGCGTCGGTGACCTGGCCGAACTCGGCGACAACGGTGAGCTGACGGTGCGCGGCCGGGGCGAATCCGCGATCAACGTCGGCGGCACCACGGTGGTCGCCGAGGATGTCGAGCGCATCCTCGAGACGCTCGACGGTGTCGCCGCGGCCGCCGTCGTTGGATCGCCGCATTCGGTGCTCGGCGAGACCGTCACCGCCGTGGTAGAACTCGACGGCACTGCGGAGATCGGGGAGATCCGTTCCCGCGCGCGCCGCACGCTGACGAAGGAAGCGCTGCCCCGCCGCTGGGTGCCGATCGTGTCGATGCCGCGGACCGCCAGTGGCAAGGTCGCCCGAGGCCGAGTGAGAGACTGGCTGGCATGAGCTCTGACCCTGTTCTGGTGGCGCCGCGTCGGACGCCGATCGGCAATGCCGGGCACGGGTTCGCCGATCTGACCACCACTGATCTGGCGGCCCCAGTGCTGCGCGAGGTTCTGACGTCGCTACGGGAGTCGGGCATCGATGCCGAGGTCGACGATGTCGTCCTCGGCAACTGCCTCGGACCGGGCGGTGACCCGGCGCGGGTCGCGGCGCTGCAGGCGGGGATGGGTGTGGAAGTTCCCGGAGTTACCGTCGACCGGCAGTGCGGGTCCGGCCTCGACGCGGTGATGCAGGCAGCGCTCCGTGTGCGCAGCGGCGCCGACGAGCTGATCCTGGCGGGAGGCGTTGAATCGGCGAGCACGGCGCCGTGGCGGTTCTGGCCGCCGGTGGGCGCCGATCCGGTGCGCTACACCCGCGCTCCTTTTGCGCCGCAAGGCTTTCCCGACCCCGACATGGGAGCGGCCGCCGACGATCTCGCGCGGGTGCGCGGCATCAGCCGTGAACGGCAGGACGCGTACGCGGCGCGGTCGCACACGCTCGCGGCCGCCGCCGACTTCTCGTCGGAAATCGTCCCGATCGGTGACATCGTGCGGGACCAGCGCATTCGCGCAGGCATGACCGAGACCAGGCTCGCGCGGCTGCGCCCCAGTTTCGGTGCCGGCGGAACGGCCACGGCGGGCAACTCCTGCGGCATCTCGGACGGCGCCGCCGTGCTGGCGGTGACGACGGAGTCGCTGGCCGCCGGACTGCCTGCGCTGCGAATCCTCGGATCCGCCGTCGCGGGATCGGACCCGGCGCTGCCCGGGCTCGGACCGGTTCCCGCGATCCGCAAACTTCTGAAGAGAACCGGATACGACGTGGCGGATCTGGGCGTCGTCGAGATCACCGAAGCCTTCGCGTCGGTGGTGCTGGCGGTGTCGGACGAACTCGGCCTGGACGAGTCGGTGATCTGCCCTCAGGGCGGCGCCATCGCCATGGGACATCCGTGGGGCGCGTCGGGTGCGATCTTGTTGGTGCGCTTGGCAAGTCAGATGTTGCGCGAGGGCGGACACACGCTCGGGCTCGCGGCCTGCGCCATCGGCGGCGGACAGGGCATCGCGATGCTCGTGGAGCGTGTGTCGTGAGTGAGATCGTCTTCGATTCGGTGACCCACGCCTTCGGGGACCGTCCGGTGCTGCGCGGCGTCGACCTGCGTTTCTCCGAGCGCCGGGTCGGCATCATCGGTTCCAACGGTTCCGGCAAGTCGACGCTGGCGCGGATGATCAACGGATTGCTGAAGCCCACCTCCGGCACCGTCACGGTCGACGGTGTCGACGCCGCCAGAAAGGGCGCGCAGGTGCGACGCAAGGTCGGGTTCGTGTTCACCGACCCCGACACCCAGATCGTCATGCCCACGGTGTCGGAGGACCTGGCGTTCTCGCTGCGCCGCTCCGGTCTGAGCAAACAGGAGATCGCCGGTCGTGTCGAGGAGATCCTGGTGCGGTTCCGGCTCGACCAGCACGCCGACCACCCGGCGCACCTGCTGTCCGGGGGCCAGAAGCAGCTGCTCGCCATCGGCGCCGTCCTCATCCGCAGACCCGAGGTGGTCATCGCCGACGAGCCGACGACGCTGCTGGATCTGCGGAACGCGCGCGTCGTCTCCGAAGCACTCGATTCGATGGACCAGCAGGTGATCGTCGTGACCCATCAACTGGCGTTGCTGGAGAGCTTCGAACGGGTCATCGTCATCGACGACGGTCTCGTCGCGTTCGACGGCAGTCCGGACGACGCCGTTCCCGCGTACCGGCAGTTGGTCGAATGATCGGCCTGTACCGCCCGGGCGACTCACTCCTGCACAGGATGCCCGCAGGGCTGAAACTGCTGCTGTTGATCGCGTCGATCGTCACGGCCACCGTGTTCGTGCGCACCCCGCTCGAGGTCGGCGTCGTCGTCCTGGTGGTGGGCCTGCTGTTCGCGGTGGCCTCCATTCCGTGGCGGGTCGCCGTGGCGCAGTTGCGTCCGGTGGTGTGGATGTTGGTGATCATCGCGATCTTTCAGGTGCTGATCACGTCGCCCGCGCGGGCGGTCGTCGTGTGCGGCGTGCTGCTGATCTCGGTGGCGCTCGCCGCGTTGGTCACGCTCACCACCCGGGT
The DNA here is from genome assembly GCF_044389235.1 of Rhodococcus sp. NPDC019647. Lineage (NCBI taxonomy): Bacteria > Bacillati > Actinomycetota > Actinomycetes > Mycobacteriales > Nocardiaceae > Rhodococcus > Rhodococcus sp. NPDC019647. The sequence goes on from NZ_JBIRXS010000001.1 coordinate 821,031, forward strand.
CACCGACATGCTCGACACGGTGTCGCGCGCACTCGGGCCGTTGCGGAGGTTCGGGGTCGACCCGGACAGGATCGGGCTTCTGCTCGCGTTGGCGATCCGGTGTATCCCGCTGCTGACGGGGATCGTGCAGGAGGTGGCGCAGGCGCGGAAGGCACGCGGGTTGCAATGGTCGATGACGGCGCTGGCCACACCGGTTCTGGTGCGTGCACTTCGGACCGCGGATGCGATGGGCGACGCCCTCGTCGCACGGGGAGTCGACGATGACTGAACTGCTCGCCGAGCGTGTCGCTCGACGGGCCGCCGAGAACCCGGAGACGACAGCGGTCGTGTCCGCACGCGAGACCGTCGACTACGGCCGGTTCTGGTCGCGGGTCACTCGCACCGCCGCCGGGCTCGACGGCATGAACCGGGTGGCCGTGCTGCCGACGTCGGATGTGGGGTCGCTGGTCGCGGTGACGGCGGCGATGCACGCGGGAGTCAGCGTCGTGCTGCTGCACCGCCACCTCCTGCCCGCGCAGTTGACGCGGGTGCTCGAGCTCGCGAAACCCGGTGCCGTGGTGGCCGCGTCGCAGCAGCACGCCAGGTTGCGGAGACTGGGATTCGACGGGACCGTCGAGACGGCGGAGAGCCTCGAATCCGACGGCGCGGCGGACCGGGCGCGTCCCGACACCGAACTGCTGGTCGGCATCACGTCCGGCACCACCGGTGAGCCGAAGCTGTTCGTGCGCAACCAGCGATCGTGGGCCACCACCCTCGACCGCTCCGACGCGACCTTCGATATCGGTCGCGGGGATCGTGTGGCGGTGCCCGGAGTCCTCGACCACACCCATTTCCTGTACGGCGCGCTGCACGGCCTCACCCGCGGGGCGACGGTGGATCTGCGCCCGGTCACGCACTCGCTGCGCGACGCGGCGACACATCTGTACTCGGTACCCACCATCGCGTGGGATGTGGTGCGGTCGGGGATCGGTCCGGTCGGCAGCGTCCGCGAGGTGCTGTCCTCGGCGGCCCGGTGGCCGCGCACCGGACGTCAGGCATTGCAGGAGGTGCTGCCCAACGCATCGCTCGTGCACTTCTACGGCGCCTCCGAACTGAGCTTCGTATCGTTCGACCGGGGTCTCGGCGCCGCCGACGAGCATGCGGCAGGCGAACTGTTCGACGGCGTCGACGCCGAAATTCGCGATGGCCTCGTTCACGTGCGCAGCGACATGCTGTTCGACGGCTACCTCACCGAGGACGGCGTGGTGAACGGCCCCGCCGACGGGTGGATGACGGTAGGGGACCGCGGCCGCGTGACAGGCAACAGCCTGCAGTTGTTCGGCCGCGACAGCGACACGGTGATCCGGGCGGGACTCAATGTGGAACCCGCGGCCATCGAGGCGGCGTTGACCGCGCTTCCCGGGATCACGGAGGCTGCGTGCATCGGTGTACCAGACAGCCGGATGGGCGAGGCACCGGCCGCCGCGATCGTGGTCGACGGCCACGGGCCGAGTTCCAGCGAGATCTGGCGGCATCTGCGCGCCACGCTGCCCAGCCCGAGCATGCCGGTTCAGGTACTCGCGGTCGACAGTTTGCCGCGCACCCCGCGCGGCAAACTCGATCGGCGGACGCTCGCCGCCACCCTGGCAGCCTCTCGGGACCGAAATCCCGCGTAGCCGGTCAGATTTCGAGGCTCAGCAGGTGGTAGCCCAGCGTTTTGCCGTGTCCGTCGAGTGCGGGGGAGCCTGTGACCCCGCCGCCGAGGACACCGGGCAACTCGAACACCATCGCCATGAGGTTCGGCTGACAGGTGCGCCGGGCCGGTCCGGTGACCAGCTCACCGTAGTGGGCGGCGACGACGTCCTCGGTCAGTCTCTGCGTGAGAAGCTGATAGGCGGCCCGGTCCCTGGCCAGCACGGCGAGGATGAGCGTGTCTCCCTTGTCGCCGGCGCGGACGTCTGCGAGGGTGTCGATCTTCTGAACAGCTGCGTTTGTGGTCATGTCGAAACCTCCGTCAGATGCACCCGGGTGGACACGAGGTCGCGGGGGAGGGTGCACGAGCGGATCGCGAGCACCTCGGTCGACGAGCGCCGGGCGCCGCCTCCGCCGGCCGGTCCGTTGGTGTACAGGCTTTCCACCTCCCAGCCGACGAGGTCGGCTTCCTCCCGGGTGCATGCGCGGGCGGCGACCCGCACGCGCACCTCGTGGGCAGCGGTGTCGGTGTCGAGGCCGCGGAAAGCAGCACCGGCGCCGATGTATTCGACGGAGACGGCGCCCTCGGCGAAACCGTGTACCTCGACGAGACGTTCGGTGACGATGTCCGCGGCGAGCTGGGCACGGGGGTAGGCGCGTGGTCCCGCGTAACTGATCTGCCCCTCACCGAGCCAGCCGCCACGGAATCCGAGGGTGACCTTCAGCTGCTGTGGGCGGGGACGCCCCGTTGCACCGGTGATGGCGACCCGGTCGGGTCCGACGCTGGTGAACGACACGTTGCCGAAGTCCGCGGTGACGTCCGGGGTGAGGTACGACGTGGGATCTCCCACCTCGTACAGGAGTTGCTCGGCGCAGGTTCGTTCGGTGAGTATCCCGCCGGATCCGTCGAGTTTGCCGAATGTGGCCGATCCGTCGGCGAGGACGTCGGCAAACGGGAAGCCGAGATCGGCCATTCCCTTCACCGGTTTGGTGACGGGGTCCGCGTAGTATCCGCCCGTGAGTTGTCCGGCGCATTCGAGCAGGTGCCCGACCGCCGTTGCGGCGCCGATGGTTTCGTGGTCGGCCAGGTCCCATCCGAAGTGGTGGGCGAGTGGGGCGACGTAGAGGCAGGGGTCGGCCAGACGCCCGGTGACGACGACGTCGGCGTCCAGTTCGAGCGCGGGGATCACGGCCTCCGCGCCGATGTACGCGTTCGCGGAGACGAGTTCCTCGTCGTGCTCCGACAGTCGTTTCCCGGTTTCCCACACGACGGGGTCGTGGCGCAGCACTTGCCCCCGCACCGCGTCGCCCGTGATGGCAGCGACGCGCACCTGCCGGTCGGTGGACCGGGACGCGATGTCGGAGACCAATTCGGCCGCGGCGAGAGGGTTCGCGGCACCGGCATTGGTGATCACCGTGGTCCCGGACGCGAGCGTGTGCGGGAGAACCGCGCGCATGCGTGCGGCGAGGAGCGGATCGTATCCGTCGTCCGGGTTCTCGAGTCGGCGAGCGTTTCCGGCTGCAACGGTGCGTTCGCCGAGGCATTCGAAGATCAGGTAGTCGAGATCGGCCTGCCGGGCGAGTTTCTCGGCGGGGTCGATGCGATCCCCGGAGAACCCGGATCCGGCGCCGAGTCGCACGCTCCGCGAGGCGCTGCCGCGGGTGCTCGATGGTGTCACGGTCTCAAAATCCTTTTGCTTGTTCGACGTGTGGTGTGTGGCGGCGCGGACGATTACAGCGAGATGGCGCCGGTGAGTAGCGCTACAACGGTCATCACGATCGTGGTCCCGAAGGCCCAGCCGAAGATGAACCGCTGGTGCTTGCCGAGGTCCACCTTGCTCAGTCCGATCAGGATGAACGTCGCGGCGGTCAACGGGCTGAGCGGGAATCCGGTGGTCATCTGGCCGAGGATTGCGGCGCGGCCGATCTCTGCGGGGTCGCCTCCAAATGAGGCGGTGGTTTCCGCGAGTACCGGCACGACGCCGAAGTAGTAGGCGTCGGGGGTGAAGACCAGGCTGAGCGGCATCGACGTGACGGCGGTGATGACGGGGATCAGGGAACCGGCGGACTGCGGAATCCAGGAGACGAAGGTCTGCGCCATCGCGGTGATCATCCCGGTGCCGTTGAGGATTCCGGTGAGCACGCCTGCCGCGAGGATCATCGCCACCACCATGGTGACGTTGCCGCCGTGCTTGGCGAACAGGGCCTGCTGGTCGTCCCACTTCGGGCGGTTGACGGCGAGCGCGAGTGCGAATGCGATGGCGAATGCCACCTCCAGCGGCACGAGCTGGAACAGCAGGATCACTATCAGCACGAGGGTGAGCACGGTATTGAACGCCATCACCGCCCGTTGGCGCCCGGTACGGACCGGCGCATCGGCGATATGCGGCGTGCCGGGACCACCGCCACCGGGAAACGCCAGTTCGGTGACACCGAGCCGTTTACGTTCCGTGCGGCCGATCATGTAGGCGGCGAACAGGACCCACAGAATCCCGGCGCCCATCGCGGGCAGGACCGGCGTGAAAATGTCGGCGCTGGTCAGGTCGAGTGCGGCCATCGCACGGACGGTCGGGCCGCCCCACGGAATCATGTTCATCAGTCCCGCAGCCAAGCAGACGATGCCGGTCAGGACGACCGGGCGCATGCCGAGTTTCTGGTAGATGGGCAGCAACGCCGAGATGGTGATCAGGAAGGTCGAGGTTCCGTCGCCGTCGAGCGCGACGAGCAGGGTCAGCACCGCGGTTCCGACGGCGATCTTGGTGGGATTGCCACCCGCCCAGCGGACGATCCGGCGGATCGCCGGGTCGAACAGTCCCACGTCGACCATCAGACTGAAATACAGGACCGCGAAGGCGATCATGATGGCGACGGGCGCGACCTTCAGCAGACCGTCGCCCACCATCTCCCCGAGGTCGGGCGCCCATCCGCCCACGATCGCGAACGCGACGGGAACGAGGATCAGTGCGACCAGCACCGAGACCCGGCGGCTGAACGCCAGCGCCAGGAAACAAGCGATCGTGGCGAACCCGAGCGCGGCAACCATGTGACCTCCTTCGAAATGGAGTCTCAGTGTCGCGCCCCTCACATTTGCGCGTCAAATATCAATACCTGATCTATTGATGAGTGGAAATCATGAATAGGCCATGAATACCGGCCATACTGATGCGCATGAGCATCAATCTCGGGATTTCTCACCTGAGGAGCATCGTCGCCATCGCCGACTACGCGAGCTTCACCTCGGCGGCCTCCGCACTCGACGTGTCTCAGTCCTCGCTGAGCCGCTCGGTCGCCGAGGCCGAGCGCAGGCTCGACGTCACACTGTTCGAACGCACCACGCGCCGTGTCGAGCTGACCACGCACGGGCACGAGATCATCGAACACGCCCGGCGGATGCTCCACGACTTCGACGACGGGCTCACGCAGATCGAACGATTCGTCACCGGTGACCGCGGAATCGTGACGGTGGCATGCCTGCCCTCGCTCGCGGCCACGTTCCTTCCTCCGTACGTGGTGAGCTTCCGCGAGCAGCACCCCGACGTGCGCCTCCAGATCCGGGACGGACTACGTCAGGAGGTTCTCGACGCCGTGTACTCGGGCACGGTCGACCTCGCCCTGGTCACCACCTCGGGGATTCTGCCCGGGCTGCAACAGGACGTTCTGACGAGCGACTCCTTCTATTGCGCCGTCGCGCCGACACATCCGTTCGCCGATCGGCAAGTACTCAGGTGGTCGGATCTCGCCGGACAGCCGTTCATCGCGTTCGGACCCGAGAGCAGCATCGCGGCGCCCGTCCGCCGGGCCGTCGAGGACGCGCGCATCGAACTCGGACCTGTCATGCAGGCGCAGAACATCGGCGCGGTAGCGGGATTGGCGGCGGCCGGGCTCGGCGTCACAGCGGTACCCGAACTCGTGCTTCCCATGATCTCGTTCGCCGGTCTCGTCCACATACCGCTGCAGCCGACGGTCGAACGCACCATTTCGCTCGTCCAGGTCGCCGGTCGACCCCAGACGGCGAGCACCCGCAGTTTCGTGACCATGCTTCTCGCCGACGTATGACCTGACTCGACGTCCGGCATCCGCACCGGCTGTACACATGAGAACGGCAAGGAGTCGTTCACTCCTTGCCACTTCCAACATATAACGCACAAGGGGCCTTGCGGCAAGACCCGGGTAGTGCTGCAGAATCTCCGGTCGAAGCCGCAACCTGCGGAAATTGCGAAGTGCGCTCTCGTGTGCACGAGCGGAGCGGCCGGCTTCGAAAACCACTGTGGCGAAATGGGGGAGTGTCATGTTCGACGTCATCATTGCCGGGGGCGGACCGACCGGGTTGATGCTGGCCTGCGAGTTGCGGCTGCAGGGCGTGCACGCGCTCGTGCTGGAGAAGGACGAGGAGCCGACCAGGCATGTTCGGTCGCTCGGCCTGCACGTGCGCAGCATCGAGGTGATGGATCAGCGCGGTCTGCTGGAACGGTTTCTCGCGCACGGCAAGCAGTATCCGCTCAGCGGCTTTTTCGCCGGCATCACCAAGCCGCAACCCGACCGGCTCGACACCGCACATCCGTATGTCCTGGGCATCCCGCAGCCCGTCACCGAACGCCTGCTGACCGAGCACGCCACGGAACTCGGCACCCCGATCCGCCGCGGCAGCGAACTGGTCGGGTTGAGCCAGGACGACCACGGGGTGACCATCGAGCTGGCCGACGGCACGCAGCTGCGTTCGCGCTACCTGGTCGGCTGCGACGGCGGCCGCAGCACGGTGCGCAAGCTGCTCGGGGTCGGCTTCCCCGGCGAACCTACGAGGGTCGAGTCGCTGCTGGGCGAAATGGAGGTGACCGCTCCGCCCGAGACACTGGACGCCGTGATCAGCGAGGTCCGCAAGACCCACAAGAATTTCGGCGCCGGTCCCACCGGGGACGGGGTGTACCGCGTCGTCGTGCCCGCCGAGGGGGTGGCCGAAGACCGGTCGGTTCCGCCGACCCTCGAGGAATTCAAGCAACAGCTCCGCGTGTTCGCCGGCACCGACTTCGGTGTGCATTCACCGCGGTGGCTGTCCCGCTTCGGTGATGCCACCCGGCTGGCCGAACGCTATCGGGTCGGCCGGGTACTGCTGGCCGGCGACGCGGCGCACGTCCACCCACCGCTGGGCGGGCAGGGCCTCAACCTCGGCGTCCAGGACGCGTTCAATCTGGGCTGGAAGCTGGCCGCCGAGGTGGGCGGCTGGGCCCCGCAGGGGCTGCTGGACAGCTACCACAGCGAACGGCACCCGGTAGCCGCCGACGTGCTGAACAACACCCGCGTGCAGTCGGAACTGATGTCCACCGAGCCGGGTCCGCGGGCCGTGCGCCGATTGCTGTCGGAACTGATGGACATCGACGACGTGAACCGGTACCTGACCGAGAAGGTCACCGCGATCGGGGTTCGCTACGACTTCGGGGAGGGGCACCCACTGCTCGGCCGGCGGTTGCGGGACATTCAGCTGAAGCGGGGGCGCCTCTACGCGCTCATGCATGGTGGCCGCGGACTCCTGCTCGACCAGACGGGCCGGCTCTCGGTGGCCGGCTGGGCCGACCGGGTCGACCACGTCGTCGATGTCAGCGAGGAACTCGACGTGCCCGCCGTGCTGCTGCGGCCGGACGGCCACGTGGCATGGGTAGGTGATGATCAGCAGGAGCTGCTCAGTCAGTTGCCCCAGTGGTTCGGCGCTTCCGCCGGCTGACCGCCGAACTCCTCCCGTGCGTCGACACGCCGGTTCGAGTCGGGTTGTGAGCGCTTTGGCGGGCACATGTCGCGCAGTCGTGCACAATGGCGACGTCCGGACAGTGGATGCGAGCAGGGGGTGTCGACGATGTGGGAGTTGCCGATCGAAGGTGGGATTCCGTGGTTGGTGTGGATCCTCGACCTACTGGTCAACGGTTCCTGAGCAACCGAGAAGTCCTGTGGTCGTCGGGTCGTCAGCCGGCGCGGTCGGCGTTCGCCACTATCGCGTCGTGAACGTATTGCGCGAACCCGGGTGCCATCTCGTTCCAGTGCGCGGCCGCCGCCGGGTCGGCGAGGTAGAGAGCAGCCACGTCCCGGTGCTGTCGGTGGGTGCAGTCGAAGAACCACCGTGCGATGTGGGCACGGTGGTTTTCGGCCGCCTGCATCGCGACTGCGCCGGTGGCCGGCTCACCCGCGGCTATCGCGTCGACGAATTCCTGGATGTTGGCATCGGCGTCTGCCTTGATCGCCACCCAGTCGTCCTTGGTATAGGCGGCGGTTCGCCGCGGTAGTTCCTGGTTCTGATTCGACTCGGCCCACCGCTGCTCGGCCTCGCGTAGTCGTTCACCGAAACTGTCGGTGCTGAAAATGGCGAGCTGCTCTTCCGGGGACAGTGCCACCCCCATGTGGCGAGCGCGCATTTCCTTTTCGATGGCGTCGAGCAATTCCTCGGTGCGTGCCTGACGCTGCCGCAGGAGGCGGTGCTGTCGGCGGAGGTGATCGTCGACGCGGGCGTGGGGCTCGGCCAGGATGTCGGCGATCTCGTCGAGCCCGAACTCCAGCTCTCGATAGAAGAGTATGTGCCGCAAACGCTGCACGTCGTCGGGGGAGTACACGCGGTGGTTGGCCGCGCTGCGCCCGTGCGGCTTCAGGAGGCCGATGCTGTCGTAATGATGGAGGGTACGGACGGAAATGCCCGACAGCGCCGCCAGTTGTCCGACTGTGTACCCGTCCATCTCGCGATCATGCATCGTCGCAGCGGGGCGTGCGCGAACTCGGAGGGAAGACGGCGTTCATCGTGCGCTTCGCCGGAAGTGTCGCGCCCTCGCTCGTCCGTGCGCGAGGGCAAGTAGACCCGGCACGGAGTGCGCGGTCGCGACTCCCGGGTTCAGGATCGATACCCACGATTGGGCTGCGTAGTTCGGGTGGGGGAGCAGTCGGTCCAGTGCGCTGTAATCGATGCCGCTGCTGCGCTGCGCATGTTCGGCCGGTGAGAAGCCGAGTAGTTCGCGGAAGCGGTCCCGGCCGACCGAGACATTGAGACGAAATACGCCCTGCCGGTTCACGTTCGAGGAGGTGTCCCACCCCTCGACGTCGTTCGTCACGATGGTGGCGAACGGGAAACGCTGCTCCGCCGGCGGGTCGCCATCAGGATTGTATGAGAAGAAGGTGTCCCCCCAGGAACTCGGCGGAGCGCCGCCCTCTTCACTGGCCGTCACCACAGTGACCCCAGGCAGTTCGAGAGCCACCGCAATGATGTGTTTCTGCGTGAGAGCTGATGTGTCCGGGTCGTTCGCGGTCATGCAGGCCACCGTAAAACCTCACGCTACGTCAGGTGCAACACCTCGGGACCGCTCACGGTGCGCGGCTCGGCGCAGTGACGATCGGCGTTCAGCCGCGTACCTACCGCGGCGGGATGACCCACACTTGTAGTTTCGGAAGACCGAACATTATGATTCGACTGTGAAAACAACGGACCTCGGGGTGGGCAGGCGGCGACGGGCAACCACGGTCGCGGCGATACTGACAGCTCTCGCCGCGGCGTTGATGCTGTCCGGGTGCGCCGAGGGTGCGGCCGGGCCCGCCGACGGCAAACCGGTGGTGCTGACCACCTTCACTGTTCTCGCCGACATCGCGGAGAACGTCGGGGGGGAGCACCTGACGGTGGAGTCGCTCACCAAAGCGGGCACGGAAATTCACGGTTACGAGCCGACACCGGGCGATATCAGGAAGGCGGCCGAGGCCGACCTGATCCTCGACAACGGGATGAATCTGGAGGCCTGGTTCGCCCAATTCGTCGAGGGGCTGGAGGTCGAGCATGTGGTCGTCAGCGACGGGGTCGAGCCGATCGGCATCGGCGAAGATGCCTACGCGGGCAAACCGAATCCGCACGCGTGGATGTCACCCCTGAATGTGCAGATTTACGTCGACAACATGGTCACCGCGTTCAGCGACCTCGATCCTGAACACGCGAGCGACTATCGCACCAACGGTGATGCCTACAAGGCCCGACTGCAGCAGGTGCAGGACGAATTGGTCGCCGAGTTGAGCGCGTTGCCGGTCAATGAACGGGCGCTGGTCACGTGCGAAGGAGCGTTTTCGTATCTTGCGCGGGATGCGGGGTTGACCGAGAAGTACATCTGGCCGGTCAATGCCGAACAGCAGGCCACACCCCAGCAGATTGCGTCGACGGTCGAGTTCGTCAAGCAGAACCGCGTACCCGCGGTGTTCTGTGAGTCGACGGTGTCGGATGCGCCGATGCAACGCGTGGTGGAAGCCACCGACGCCGCTTTCGGCGGAACCCTCTACGTCGATTCGCTGTCGGAGCAGGACGGACCCGTGCCGACCTACCTCGATTTGATCCGGCACGACGCCGAGACCCTCACGTCAGCTTTGAACGGACAACGGCCGTGACTCCCCAGCCGGCCGTCGAGGTGCAGGACGTCACCGTCCACTACGGTGACGTTCTTGCCCTCGACCGGGTCTCCCTCTCCCTGCAGGCAGGACGGGTGTGCGGGCTGGTCGGGATGAACGGCTCCGGCAAATCCACACTGTTCAAAACGATCATGGGAACGGTCAAACCCGATACCGGCACGGTCCGCATCAACGGCCAGGCCCCGGCCACCGCGCGCAAAACCGGTGTCCTGGGTTATGTTCCGCAGAGCGAGGAAGTGGACTGGGCCTTTCCACTGTCCGTGCGAGATGTGGTGATGACCGGCCGCTACGGTCGCATGGGCCTGACCCGGCGGCCCGGGAAAGCTGATCGTTCGGCCGTCGACCACGCCCTCGAACGCGTGGAACTCACCGACTTGGCGGACCGGCAGATCGGGCAATTGTCCGGCGGCCAGAAGAAACGTACTTTCGTGGCCCGGGGAATCGCCCAAGAGGCAACGATCCTGCTGTTGGACGAACCGTTCGCCGGGGTCGACAAACGCTCCGAAGCCACCATCACCACGTTGCTGCGGGAACTCGCCGGTGCAGGTGCGGCCATCCTCGTCTCCACCCATGACCTACACGCGCTGCCGGCGCTGGCGGACGAGGCGATCCTGCTGATGCGCACGGTGCTCGCGCACGGCGACCCGACGCTCGTTCTGCAACCGGCGAACCTGGCGTCGGCCTTCGGCCTCGACGTGATGACAAGGACCTGACACCCCATGAACGTGATCGACTTCTTCGTCGACCCACTGCGTTACGACTTCATGGTCCGCGCACTGATCACCACCCTGATCGCGTCGGTGGTGTGCGCGGTGTTGTCGTGCTGGCTGGTGCTGATCGGGTGGTCGCTGATGGGCGATGCCGTCTCGCACGCCGTCCTGCCCGGCGTCGTCCTCGCCTACATCGTCGGCGCCCCCTTCGCCCTCGGCGCAGTGATCTTCGGATTCCTGGCGGTGGCACTGATCGGGGTGGTCCGGGACACCAGTCGTGTCAAGGAAGACGCCGCGATCGGAATCGTGTTCTCCACCTTGTTCGCCCTCGGCCTGGTCCTGGTTTCGGTGACTCCGAGCCAAACCGACCTCAACCACATCATCTTCGGCAACCTGCTGGGCGTCAGCCGCTCCGATCTCATCCAGATCGCGATCCTCGGGGCCGTCGTCTTCGTCGCTTTGATCGTCAAACGCCGCGACTTCACGCTCTACGCCTTCGACCGCACCCACGCCCACGCCATCGGTCTCAATCCCCGGCTGCTGGGGGCCGCGCTCCTGGGATTACTCGCACTCACCGCTGTGGTGGCCCTGCAAGCGGTGGGTGTGATTCTGGTGGTGGCCATGCTCATCATCCCCGGATCCACGGCCTACCTGCTCACCGACAGCTTTCACCGCATGCTGATCATCGCACCCGCGATCTCGGCGGTCTGCGCCGTCACAGGGCTGTACCTGAGCTATCACCTCGACACTGCCAGCGGCGGCATGGTCGTGCTGTCCCAGGGTGCAGCGTTCGCCCTGGCGTACCTTTTCGCGCCTCGTCAGGGCGTCATCGGTCGCAGAATCACCGCGTCGCGGCGGCGGTCGCTCAGGGAAGATGCATCAGCTGCCCGGCAAGAGTGAACAGTCGGCGGCCGAGCTTCAGAACGGGGATTCCGAGCGGCAGCAGAATGACCGTCACGCAGAGCACCCCACCGACGAGCCACACTACGGCTGCGAGGATTCCCAGTACTGTGCCGAGCAGGGCCGTGAGAATCCCCGTCACCACGCCGAGTAGGCCATTGAGTAAGCGCATGATGACCTCCTGTTACCAGTCTGCGCGCCCGCAGGCCGGCGCGCACCCCCTTTCTGGCGGTGCACAGATGTCACGAGCCGGGAAGACGCGGCCGTCGGTGTCAGCCGACCGATTTGGCGTAGCGGCCGACCCGGTCGATGAGGTCGTCGAAGAACGTGGCCGGGTCGGTGCTCACCGCGATGTCGGCGTTGGGTTCCCGGTTCCAGTGGCCGACCCAGTCGGCGACCGTGGTGCCCCTGGTAAGGGTTCCATGAAGTTCGACGTCGACGGTGGCCGGACGTGTCCGGGCGAGGTCCGGGTTCAACGCCACCGCCGCAGCGAACGGGTCGTGCATGTGAGCAATGAAGCCCTGGTTGTGGCTGCGGTGAAAATCCATGTAGAACCGGATGGCGTCCGACAGGTGACGGATCACCGGGTTGCTGGTGCGTGACCGGATGTGCGACGCATCCTCCGGTGAGATGACCTCGGCGGGAACACTTCCCGCCGCTTCGGCGAGACGGCGAACATGGTCCGGTGTCATTTCGATGGTCTCGGTGATGTCGAGCCCGCAAAGGATGGGACGCCTGCCCTCCGGGAGCCCGGAGAACGCGTCGAACACCTCCTTCGCGGCCTCGGGGTCGACGGAGACGTTCCATTCGGTGGTGGGGGTGGTGTTGCCAGGATGGTTGTAGGCGCCGCCCATCACCACCAGTCGGTGCAGCAGTCGGGGAAGTTCGGGTTCCGCGCGGATCGCCAGCGCCAGATTGGTCAGCGGTCCGGTGACGAGTCCGGTGACCTCACCGGGATGCTCGCGGACGAGTTCGACCCACATCGTGGTCGCGTCCCGCTCCGACAGGGACCGGCCGGAGTCGGGGAGGACGGCGTACCCGATGCCCTGCGGCCCGTGCGTGTCCTCGGTGGTCCGCAACGGGCAGTCGAGCGGCACCCGCGCACCGAGGGCCACTTCGATGTCGGGTGCACGGCACAGCCCGAGCCAGTTCAGATTGTTGGCTGCGACCTGCTCGACGGGCACGTTCCCGGCGGTGCTGGCGATCCCGAGGATCTCCGCTTCCGGGCTGGCCAGCAGATACAGAAGGGCCAGCGAATCGTCGATGCCGGTGTCGACGTCGACGATCAGGCGCTGCGTGGGGCCGCTCATCCGGCGACGCGGACGGTGGGGCGGTGGTTGCCCGTCCAGGTGACAGCCAGGGAGTAGTGATGTGTCTTCACGCGTCCATAGTGCACGGCGAGGACCGTGCGCGTGGACCGTGGTCTGTCTCTACGGGACCGGTCAGGTGGTTGCTGCCCACACCGCTGGATCCTCGCCCCACGGGCGGGCAGGGAAAGGGTAGTCGTCGTACTCGGCCAGTGCCGGGCGGCTGGTAATCGAAGTTCCGTGGGACACTACGCAGTTCGGTCCGGGAACGGCGGCGGCCGGCGGGTCGGCGGACCGGCCGGGTGCACTCAGCAACCACGCACCAGTGCGCGCGAGGGAGACGTCGACGGTCCGGCCGCAGCCGTCGGATCGGTGCGCGGTCAGCGCGTCGACGATGCCGGCGGCGAGCAGATATCCGCTGGCGTGATCGAGAGCCTGCGCGGGCAGCGCGCCGGGGGCGTGCCCACCCGCGACGAGCGAGATACCTGATGCGGCCTGGACGATGCTGTCGAAGCCCCGCCTACCCGCCCAGGGTCCGGTGCGGCCCCACGCACTCACCCTGCCCCGCACCACCCGTGCGGGTGCGCGATCGAGGAGGGTGTCGAGGGCGCCCGGACGGTAGCCGGTGACAACCACATCTGCGTCGGCAAGAAGCTCCTCCCACCGCCTGCGGCCCGCCACCGACGTCACATCGAGCAGCGTCGACCGTTTACCCTGCCCGGTATCGAGATGCTGCACGGCGATTTCGGGGAGAAACGGCGGGTCGATGCGCAGGACCTCGGCGCCCAGGAGCGCCAGCGTGCGGGTGGCGACGGGGCCGGCGATCACCCGGGTCAGATCGAGAACCGTGATCCCGCTCAAGGGTGTCGTCGCGGAGGCCTGCCCGGACCGCAGCGCCCCCGGCGAATGAGCGGGATGAACGACGGTGGGAACCAGGTCACCCGACGCCGCGGCCGCACCCTGCGGGGTGGCCGCCCACTCTTCCTGCGTGCGGACGGCCGACGCCACGGCGTGCGCGGCGAACGCCCGTTCCTCGACCTCGGCCGCGGTGAATTCGCGGAGCCGGCCGGCCACCGCCTCCCGGCCGGCATCCTCGGCGAGGTCGATCGCCCCGACAAGCCGGTGACGGTGGTGCGGATAGTTGGCGTGGGTACGCACCCAACCGTCGGAGACAGCAAAGAAGCCGGACAGCTCAGCGAACCCGGACACCGGTGCCCCCGCCACCCGCAACAGCCGGTCGCTGGAGAACGCTGCTGCGATCCGCTCGGGGTCGAGCCGCCACGACCGCGGACCCCACCCGCAGGACACCCGGTATCTGTCGACGGCGGTAGCGACGGCCGCGAGCGACCCCGCCGCCAGGTCGAAGACGGGAAGCCGAGCGGCGAGGAAGGCGCCCGGGTCGGGGCACTCGATGCGGTGGGAGCCGGGCGGCACACCGACACTGCGCTCGTACTCGCCCAGCAGCCGTCGAATCCCGGTCACCGAACCCCCCAGCCTCGAACGGCGAACTCTACGACAGCAGTTGACGGCACCGCTCGAGCAGGCCGGCGCGCAGCGGGGCGGCCCGTTGCGCGAGGTGCTGCTGCCGTCGTACGTATTCTGCACGCCCGGTGGGAGTCTCGATGGGCACGGGGGCGTATCCGTACTCGGACAGGTCGTACGGGCTGGCCTGCATGTCGAGTTCGCGTGCGGCGAGTGCATGCTCGAAACAATCCATCACCAGGTCCGAGTCGACGAGCGGCCCAAGTTTGTACGCCCACTTGTACAGATCCATGCCCGCGTGCAGGCAGCCGGGTTGTTCGCGGCGGATCTGGCCGTCCCGGTCGAGTGCGGACTCGTTGCGGGGCGCCGCCGCAGGGGTGAAGAACCGGAACGCGTCGTAGTGGGTGCAGCGCAAAGGCATCGATTCGACCACCGCGTCGGTGCCGTCGAACCCGAGGCGCAGCGGCACCCTCTGGTGGCGGATCGCCTCGGCGCCGCCCCGGTACACCATCGCCCATTCGTGCAGGCCGAAGCAGTTCAGGCGTGGAGTCCGGGCTTGCGTGGCCGCCAGAAGACCGGCCACGAATTCGACGGTGCTTCGGCGATGCTCGAGCACCGCGGGGTCGACGGTGACAACAGCGTCTCCGTCGACGGCTTCCGACCGGTAACCGGTGTAGCGGAGGTAGTCGTCGGACCCGGGACCGGTGAGCGCGGACCCGTAACCCGGGTGCCATCGACGCAACTGGTTGGGGCGCAAGCTGTAGTAGGTGAAGAGGAAGTCGTGCACCGGATGGCTGATTCCGGCCGCCTTGCGTTCCTGATACGGCTCGACGATTCGTGCCACCCGATCGCGGTGGCGGGTCCGTCGAGCCGTCCAGTCACCGGACGCCAGCACCTCGAGCGGGCGTCCGGTGACCGTGTTGTCGGGGGGCCGCACGGTCAACTCGTCCGCTGCCCCGGGTTCATCCCGTTCACCCGGTGGGTGCCGTCACGCACGGTGCCCACGTACTCCTCGACGAGGTCTTCGAGTGCGACGATCCCGACGATCCGGCCCGACGGGTCCGCAGCCGCACCGAGGTGGGAACTGGCCCGGCGCAGACCCGCGAGTGCCTCGGCGAGCGGTGTGGTGGTCGCCATGCGCGGCAGCGGACGAATATCGGAGCGGGGGATCACGGTGTCCGGGCCGGCGTCCTCGTCGAGGACGTCGTCGAGAACGTCCTTGAGGTGCAAATACCCGAACAAGGAACCGTCGTCGGCGCGGACCGGGTAGCGAGAGTACCCGGTTTCGATCACCGCTTCCTCGATGGCGCCGAGGCGGGTGCCGCCCGCCGACAGCGGCACCGTGCGGACCTTGTCGAGAGGAATCATCACCTCGCTGACCGTGCGGTCGGTCGTTTCGAGCGCCTGGGTGAGCCGACGGTGCTCCTCCGCGTCGATCAGTCCCTCCGAGCGGGACTCGCCGATCATTTCCGACAACTCCACCGCCGAGACGGTGACGTCGAGTTCGTCCTTGGGTTCGACGCGCATCAACCTCAACGTGGCGTTGGCGCACAGGTTGTAGAAGGAAATCAGCGGCCGGGCCAAAGTGATGAACATCAAATGCACGGGCACCAGCAGCATCGCGGACCGTTCAGGTCCCGCGAGAGCGATGTTCTTCGGCACCATCTCCCCGAGCAGGATGTGCAGCACCACGACGAGTGCCAGGGCGACGGTGAACGCCACCGGATGCAGCAATCCGTCGGGCAGGCCGACGGCGTGGAGCGGCACTTCGAGCAGGTGCGCAATCGCCGGTTCGGCGACCTTGCCGAGCAGGATGGAGCAGATCGTGATGCCGAGCTGGGCGGCCGCCAGCATCAGCGACAGGTTCTCGCCGGCCAGGATCACCGTCCGGGCACGTTTCTTTCCTTGCGCTTCGAGCGCCTCGAGGCGGTCACGGCGGGCGGAAATGAGGGCGAATTCGGCGCCGACGAAAAACGCGTTGCCGGCGAGCAGCACGAAGGTGAGCAGCATTCCGAAAAGATCACTCATCGTCGGCCTCCTCCTCGTCCGTCTCCACGGGAACCGGTGTGAGCAGCACCCGGTCGATACGCCGTCCGTCCATGTGGGTCACCGTCGCGATCCACCGGCCGTCGGGGTACAGCGCCGTGTCGGGTACGGGCAGTTCCACCTTGTCGCCGTCTACCGGAATCCGGCCCAGATGGGTGAGGACCAGGCCGCCGAGGGTTTCGTACTCGCCCTCCGGTGCCGTGTAGCCGGTGGTCTCGGACACCTCGTCGATACGCAGCAGACCGGAGCACGACCAGCCGTCACCGATGCGCTGGACGTCGATCTCCGGTTCGTCGTGCTCGTCGCGGACGTCACCGACGATTTCCTCGATCAGGTCCTCCATGGTGACCATGCCCGCGGTGCCGCCGTACTCGTCGACCACCAGCGCCACCTGCATTCCGTCGGAACGAATCCGCTCCATGAGGGCGTCACCGTCGAGGCTCGACGGCACCACCGGGACCTTCTGCGCGAGGGTGTTGAGGCGGGTGGTGCGGCGACGACCGGCAGGCACCGCGAACGCATGCTTGATGTGCACGATTCCGACGGAGTCGTCGAGGTCACCGTCGACGACGGGGAATCGGGAGAACCCGGTGCGGGCGGCGGTGTCGATCAGATCGGCCACAGTGTCGGTGGTGGCCAGCGACTCGATTTTCACCCGCGGTGTCATCAATTCCTCGGCGGTGCGTTCACCGAATCGCAGGGAGCGGTTGACCAGCAACGCTGTTCCCTTGTCGATGGCGCCGCGCTGGGCGGAGGTGCGGACCAGAGAACCGAGTTCCTGCGGTGACCGCGCCGACCGCAATTCCTCTGCAGGCTCGATGCCGAGGCGCCGGACCAGCCAGTTGGCCGTTCCGTTGAGCCCGTTGATCGCCCACTTGAAGATCAGGGAAAACGCCGCTTGCATGCCTGCCGTCGCACGTGCCGTGGGCAGGGGATGGGCGATGGCCAGGTTCTTGGGGACCAGTTCCCCGAACACCATGGAGAACGAGGTGGCGAGGACCAGGGCGATCACCAACGACGTTGCCGCGGCGGCGGATTCGCTGAAACCGACCGCGGACAGCACCGGGGTGATGAACCGGGCCAGGACCGGTTCCGACAGGTAGCCGGTGACGAGTGTGGTGATCGTGATGCCGAGCTGCGCGCCCGACAACTGGAACGACAGCGTGCGGTGGGCGTGCTGGACCTGCTTCGAACGCCGGTCACCGTCGCGGGCCTGCGAATCGACGGTGCTGCGTTCGAGTGCGGTGAGGGAGAATTCCGCTGCGACGAACAGTGCGGTGCCTGCGGTCAAGGCGAGGAAGCCGAGCAGAGCGAGAATGCTGAGTGCGATGTCCATCTGTCATCGCCACCAGGGAAGCGAGGGGAGGCCGCCGGGTTTGTCGCCCGGCTCGCTAGAGGAGCCCTCCGAACCGGCGGAATCAGATTCTGATTCTGCTGAGGCAATGACAGGTGGAGCGCTTGCTGCGTGTGTGGGTGCCGCGGGCACCGGAGTCCTTCCGTTCGGCCTCGGCGTCCGGAGAAGTCCGGCACCGAGAACTGGTGTGGTTCAGCGACCCATGATACCGGTGGATGTCCGGTTCCGTGGAACAGGACATCCACCGGCACCTCACGGCGCTGCGGTCACCAACCGGCCGGAAGGGGGCGGCCCTCGGCGAATCCGGCCGCCGACTGCACCCCGAGCACCGCCTGGGCATGCAGTTCCTCGAGGGTGCGGGCGCCGGCGTAGGTGCAGGTGCTGCGCACCCCGGAGCAGATGTGGTCGATCAGGTCCTCGACTCCGGGGCGTTCCGGGTCCAACCGCATCCGGGAACTGGAGATACCCTCCTCGAACAGTCCTTTCCGGGCACGGTCGAAGGCGGTGTCGGTGGCGGTGCGCGCGGCGACAGCACGCTTGGATGCCATCCCGAAGCTTTCCTTGTACGCGTTGCCGGCCTGGTCGACGTGCAGGTCGCCGGGGGACTCGTAGGTGCCGGCGAACCAGGACCCGATCATGACGTTCGACGCGCCCGCGGCGAGCGCAAGCGCCACGTCACGGGGGTGACGGACGCCTCCGTCCGCCCAGACGTGCGCACCCAGCGCCCGGGCCTGGGCGGCGCATTCCGCGACGGCCGAGAACTGGGGGCGGCCCACCCCGGTCATCATCCGGGTGGTGCACATGGCGCCCGGTCCGACACCGACCTTGACGATGTCCGCGCCCGCGTCGATCAGATCACGGGTTCCGGCCGCGGAGACGACGTTGCCCGCCACGAGCGGCACACCGAGGTCGGCCTTCTTCAGGGCGCCGAGCGCGTCGATCATTTTCTGCTGGTGACCGTGCGCCGTGTCGACGACGAGGAGGTCGGCGCCGGCGTCGACGAGCGCGCGGGCCTTCGCGGCGACGTCTCCGTTGACGCCGACGGCGGCGGCGATGCGCAGCTGCCCGGCCTCGTCGACCGCGGGCTGGTAGATGCCGGCCCGGATCGTGCCGGTGCGGGTGAGGACCCCGGCCAGGGTGCCGTCGGGGTTGACGATCACGGCGAGCGAATCGTGCCGGCCCTCGAGCAGTTCGAACACCTCGCGCGGGGTGGCGGTGACCGGGGCCGTGACGAAGTCGGTGAGCGCCACGGACCGCAGTCGGGCGAATCGGTCGACGTCCGAGCAGGCTGCCTCGGTGACCACGCCGACGGGCCGGTTGGTGTCGACGACGACGACCGCGCCGTGGGCCCGTTTGGGAAGCAGCGCGAGGGCGTCGGACACGGCGGCATCCGGACCGAGCGTGACGGGGGTGTCCGCCACCAGATGCCGGCTCTTCACGAACGACACGGTTTCCGCGACCGCCGGGATCGGAAGGTCCTGCGGAAGTACGACGAGACCGCCCCGGCGCGCCACCGTTTCGGCCATGCGGCGGCCGGAGACGGCGGTCATGTTGGCCACGACGATCGGAATGGTGGTCCCGGTGCCGTCCGAGGTGGACAGGTCGACGTCGAACCGGGAGGTGACCTCGGTGCGGCTGGGCACCAGGAACACGTCGTCGTACGTCAGGTCATAGGGAGGGCGTTGCCCGTCGAGAAACTGCACGTCTCACGACGATACCGGGGAAGTTGCGGCGGTGCCTGCCGTGCGCTGCGCCTGCGACCGGGACAGCCCGATTGTGGCGATCAGCATCACCGCGACCGCGCACCCGACCACGATCAGTCCGGGCCCGTCGACGCGCAGGCGTTCGTCGAGGACCGTCATGCCGAGGAAGACGGCCGCGAGGGGTTCGGCGATGGTCAGCGCCGGCAGGGACGCCGACAGCGGGCCCACCTGGAACGCGCGTTGCTGCAGGTACACCCCTACGAGCCCGGCGGCGACCAGTGACCACGTCTGCCAGCTGCTCAGGACCGTCCACAGTCCGCGGGGAACGAGTTCCACCACATACTTGGTGAACGCGACCGCGACACCGTAGAGGATGCCGCTGGCGGCGCCGAGGAGGAGGGCCCGCCACCCCGGGTCGATCTTCGTCATCCCGGCGACCGCGGCGACGGCCACCACCGACACGACGATCGCCAGGGGAATGACCCATTCCCGGAACGGGGCGTCGATGTTTCCCTCGGTGGGATTACCGACGACGAGAAACAGTGCGAGAGCGGCGGCCAGGGCGACGGCCAGAACCCAGGTGGTCCGGTTGAGCCGGTAGCCCGAGAATTTCGCCGACAGGGGGAGCGCGAACAGCAGGGCGGTGACGAGGAGAGGTTGCACGACGAGCACCGACCCGAGCGCCAAGGCGACGGCCTGCATGATGTAGCCGCCACCGTCACCGGCGACACCGGCCCACCACCGGGGGCTGCGCACCAGCGACGTCATCAGGCCCGCATCCTCGGGGACCGCGGACGCGGCGCTCTGCTGCGCGACCGAGGCACACGCGAAGAGCAGGGCCGCGACCAATGCGCACAGGACCGACGCGAGCGGCAGGGACATGCCTCTCAGTGTGCTCCGCGACTGCGGTGTCCGTGCGGAGTTGAGCCATGTCCGGGATTGCGCCCACGCCGACGTCCGGCTCGGGCCGGCACCTCACCGACGCGGCCGCGCCGGGACGGGCGATCGCCGGTATCGGCGGCCCGGCGACCCTTCTTCGGGGTGTCCTGGGCGGGTGCCCGGGTGTCCGGTGCGGGCACCGGTTTACCGCTGGGGCGGCGGGCGCCGGTGAGTTCCGTCAACAGCCGGTCGCCGGGGCGCACCTGCACACCCGCCACATCGACCCCCGCCGTGCGCGTCATCTGCTCGACGGCGGCGCGTTCGTCCTCCGTCACGAGGGTGACCACCACCCCGGCCTCACCGGCCCGCGCGGTCCGCCCGGCGCGGTGCAGGTAGGCCTTCGGTTCGGCGGGCGGGTCGACGTGGACCACCAGGGAGATGTCGTCGACGTGGATGCCGCGGGCCGCGACATCCGTGGCCACCAGCACCGGGGTCGTTCCGTCCGCGAACGATGCGAGGGTGTGGGTGCGGTGGTTCTGGGTCTTGCCGCCGTGCAAGGCGCCCGCCGAGATGCCGGCGGCATGCAATTCCTTCGCCACCCGGTCCACCCCGTGCTTGGTGCGCACGAACATCAGAGTGCGCCCCGACCGCGCACCGATATGTGCGACCACCGAATATTTGTCGTCCCGGTCGACGTAGAGAAGGTGATGGACCATCGTCATCACCGCGGCCGAGGCGGGCGCCGTCGAATGGGTGACCGGGTCGCGCAGGTAGCGCCGGACGAGGCTGTCCACCTCACCGTCGAGGGTGGCGGAGAACAGAAGTCGCTGCCCTCCCGGAGGTGTTTCGTCCAGGATCCGCACGACCTGGGGGAGGAAACCCATCTCGGCCATGTGGTCGGCCTCGTCGACCGTCACCACGGCAACGTCGTCGAGGGAGACCGAACCCTGACCGAGATGGTCGGCGAGGCGCCCGGGTGTCGCGACCAGAAGATCGACTCCCCGCGACAACACCTCCACCTGGCGCTTGATCGGGATGCCGCCGACCACCGTGGCCACCCGCAGTCCCATCGACAGTGCCGGTTCGTCGAGCGCCCGTTCGATCTGCAATGCCAGTTCACGGGTGGGAACGAGGACGATCCCGCGGGGGAATCCGCGGCGACTGGCCGCACCCGCGAGGCGCACCAGCATGGGCAACCCGAACGCGAGCGTTTTGCCGGACCCGGTGGGGGCGCGGCCCAGCACATCCTTGCCGGCGAGGGCGTCGGGAATGGTGGCAGCCTGGATGGGGAACGGCGCGCGAATGCCGCTGCGGTCGAGGGCATGGGTCATGACCGCGGGCACACCGAGTCCGAGGAACGTCTCACCCACCGGTGCGGAGGTGTTCTCGTGTTCGGGCATGCCCAGAAGGCTACCGCCTGCGAGAAGGCACGCCCGACGCCTCGACCGCGACGTCAGCGCACTGCGTCACGGCCGAGGCGGAGGAATGTCAGGCCTGCACTTCGCTGCGGTCACCGCTCCACAGCGTGTGGAACTTACCTTCGGCGTCGGTCCGCTCGTAGGTGTGGGCACCGAAGAAGTCACGCTGCCCCTGCGTCAGCGCCGCGGGCAACCGCTCCGCGCGCAGGGCGTCGTAATAGGACAGCGACGAGGCGAACGCCGGGACCGGGATACCGAGCAGGGTCGCGGTGGACACCACCCGACGCCAGCTGTCGATAGCGGTCTCGATGGCGTCCCGGAAATAAGGCGCGAGGATCAGGCTCGGCAGCGCCGGGTTCTCGTCGTACGCGTCCTTGATGCGGTTGAGGAAACGTGCCCGGATGATGCAGCCGCCGCGCCAGATGGTGGCCAGATCGGCGGGGTGCAGGTCCCAGTCGTATTCGGCGCTGCCCGCGGCGATCTGGTCGAAGCCCTGCGCGTAGGCCACCACCTTCGACGCGTACAGCGCCTGGCGGATGTCCTCGGTGAACTGAGCGGCGTCGGCGGGCTTGTCGGCGAGCTGACCGGACGCCAGACCGACAGCGGCCTTGCGCTGCTCCCGGGAGCCGGACAAGGCTCGCGCGAACACGGCCTCGGCGATCCCGGTGACGGGCACACCGAGGTCGAGAGCGGACTTGACGGTCCAGCGGCCGGTGCCCTTCTGCTCGGCGGCGTCGACGATCACGTCGACGAGGGCCTTGCCCGTCTTCGCGTCCTTCTGCTTCAGCACCTCGGCGGTGATCTCCACCAGATAGCTTTCGAGATCGCCGGAGTTCCACTCGGTGAACACCTCGGCGATCTTGTCGGCGTCGTACCCGAGTGCGTCACGGAAAAGGTTGTACGCCTCACCGATCAGCTGCATGTCGGCGTACTCGATGCCGTTGTGGACCATCTTCACGAAGTGCCCGGAGCCGTCGGGGCCGATGTGGGTGCAGCACGGGGTCCCGTCGACCTGCGCGGCAATCGATTCGAGCAGCGGTCCCAGAGCCTCGTACGACTCCTTGGGGCCGCCCGGCATGATCGACGGGCCGTTCAGCGCCCCCTCTTCACCGCCGGAGATGCCGGCGCCGACGAAATGCAGGCCGCGCTCGCGCAGCGACGCCTCCCGCCGAATGGTGTCCGTGTACAGGGCGTTGCCACCGTCGATGATGATGTCACCCGGCTCCATCGCCGCAGCGAGCTCCTCGATGACCGCGTCGGTGGGGTCGCCGGCCTTGACCATGATCAGCACGCGGCGCGGCTTCTGCAGCGCTGCCACGAAGTCCTCGACCGTTTCGGTGCGGACGAAGTCGCCGTCGCCGCCGTGCTCCGCGATGAGCGCATCGGTCTTGGCGATGCTGCGGTTGTGCAGAGCCACGGTGTGCCCGTGCCGGGCGAGGTTGCGGGCGATGTTCGAGCCCATGACGGCCAGTCCCGTCACGCCGATCTGGGCGCGGGCGCCCTCGTTGGTGATAGTCATGAATACAGCATTCCCTCTCGCCCGGCGGTTGTGAAATCGGCGTATGACGAATGAGCCGTCCCAGACACACATACGAAGGCCGGCCCACGCATTCGCGCGGGCCGGCCTCGTGTCAACGATATCGATGTTCAGTTGTGTCCTGCACGCACCGCTCAGCTGCGCTGTTCGCGCCGTGGTCCGTCGAAACCGTCGTACGAGCGGCGGTCGGTGCGGCTACGGAAACCACCACCGGTTGCGGCGGGACGCCGGTCCGGTGAGGCCGCGCGTTCGGTTTCGCGCCCTGCGCGGGGGTCGGGACGGCGATCGTCCCGGCGGAATCCGCCACCACGGTTGTCGCGGTCCGCGAAGTCGCGGCGGGGTGCGCTGCGGTCGAAGCTCCGCTCACCGGTGCCGCGATGGCTCTCGCCGCGGTCGCCGTAGTCGCGGCGCGGTGCGCCACTGCTGCTGCCGCCGTACTCGCGGCGCGGCGCGCTGTCCCCGAAGTCCCTGCGCGGGGCCCGGTCGCCGAACGTGCGGTTGTCCCGGTCACCGCGGTAGCCGCTGCTCCGGTTGTCGCCACCACGGTTGTCGCCGTCGCGCTGGGGGCGGTCGCCCCGGTAACCACCGGAGCGGGTGTCCGACTGGTCCCGGCGGGGTCCGCGGTCGTCGAAGCTGCGGCCACCGGACGGGCGGTCACCGAAGCTGCGGCCGCCGGACGGGCGGTCACCGCGTCCCTCGGAGGAGCTGCGGTTTCCGCGGTAGCCACCGTCTCGGCCGCCGAACCCACTTTCACGGCGGGGTCCGCGGTCGCCGAAGCGGCGGTCGCCACCACGGTCACTGCGGAAGGCGGGATCCTTCACCGGTTGCCCGGTGGGGACCTTCGCGCCGGTGATGGTGGTGAGGACCTCGGATCCGGGCGCGACGGGCACTGCCGTGGCGTCGACCCCGGCCATCCCCGTCAGCTTCCGGAAGGTGCGCTTCTGATTCGGGAGCACGATCGCGACGACCGTGCCCTTCTCACCGGCGCGGGCGGTGCGCCCGGCACGGTGCAGGTAATCCTTGTGATCGGCAGGCGGATCGACGTGGACAACCAGGTCGATACCGTCGACGTGGATACCGCGCGCCGCAACGTCCGTCGCGACGAGCACAGGGGTGCGGCCGTTCTTGAAGCGCTCGAGGACGCGGGTCCGCTGGTTCTGCGCCTTGCCGCCGTGCAGCGACTCCGCGGCGATCCCGACCGCACGCAACCGGTCGGTGATGCCCTCGCAGCCGAGCTTGGTGCGGGCGAACATGATGGTGCGGCCTTCGCGCGCACCGATTTCCGCCAGAACATTGTCTTTCTGACCGCGGTCCACCAGGAGGACGTAGTGCGCCATCGTGTCGACGCTGGCGCGCCCGTCCTCGGTGGAGTGCTGCACGTGGTCGGGCAGGAACTGCCGGACCAGCGACTGCACCTCACGGTCGAGGGTGGCCGAGAACAGCAGCCGCTGACCGTCGGCCGGGGTCTCACCGAGGATGGAACGCACCTCGGGCAGGAAGCCCATGTCCGCCATCTGGTCGGCCTCGTCGAGCGCGGTGATCTCGATGGAGTCGAGGACGCAGGTGCCCTGACGCATGTGATCACCGAGGCGCCCGGGGGTGGCGACGAGGATGTCGACGCCACGGCGCAGCTGGTCGACCTGCTTGGTGAACGGGGTGCCGCCGACCGCCGGGCGCACGGTCAGACCGAGCGCACCCGCGTACGAGTTGAGGGAATCCACGACCTGGAAGGCGAGTTCGCGGGTGGGAACGAGAACCAGGGCGCGGGGACGCTTGGGCGCCGGCCGGTCTTCGTGGCGGGCGAGACGGGTGAGCATGGGCAGGCCGAAGGCCAGCGTCTTACCCGATCCGGTCTGTGCGCGGCCGAGGACGTTCTTGCCTGCGAGCGCGTCCGGAACGGCCAGGGCCTGAATGGGCGACGGGGTGGCGATGGAATTCCGGAGGAGAGCCTGCACCAGGGATTCGGGAAGGCCGATCTCGGCGAACGTCACCGTCTCGGTGGTGTTCTCCTCGGAAACAGAGCTGACGTCTTCTGCAGACGTCATGGGGACAGCAGTCACTGGGACAGCGGTCATTTGCACAGCGTTGGTCACGCGGGATACCTCTCCGGGCATTAGGGCGCGTCGCGGAGCGGGGCTGTCATGCAGCACGCACAAAGGGACGAGCCAGGGCACATGTCACCTGGTCAATCCATTCGCGGAAGTGCGGGGAATTGGGCTGTGTGCCGTTTCAGTGTTGATGGGCCGCAGTGGCGACCGTGAACCAGTGTACGGGACGGGCGCCCGGATACCGAACCGGCGGAGTTGTGACGTGAGTGACTACGCCGCCGAGAACAGGCGGCTCAGTTCGGTGAGCCAGGGAACGGCCACCGCGACCGTCGGAACCACCAGGATGGCCACCGACGCCGTGTAGGCGGCGATGGCGACCGGCACGGCCGATTCGGAGGAGGCGAGTCGCTGCACCCTCAGCAGCGTGCTCGGACCGCCCGCAGCCATCGCGCCCTTCGGCGCCGTGGAGCCGGAGCAGGCGACGAGCGCACGAGCGAGGGCTGTCGGCCCGGTGGCACGCACCGCCGAATCATCGGCGAGCATCTCGACGAGCAACTGCACGGAGCCGAGGGCGGACTTGCTGCGGACCACGGTGGGAAACGCGGCGTTGACCGCGGTGAACGCTTCGAGGACCAGGTCGTGGCGGGCGCGCAGATGCGAACGTTCGTGGGTGAGGATCGCGGTGATCTCGGCGTCGTCGAGATTGGCGAACGTGCCCTGGCTCAACACGACCCGCTGACGCAGGCCGGGCAGGCAGTACGCGATGGGTTCGGTGACGTCGAGGATTCTCAGGTCGGGTGTACGGGCCAGCGGGGACGTCGAGTCACATCGGTCCAGCAGATCGACGAGCATGCGGTGCCGGGCACGTCGGCGCCGGGTGCGGAACCCCACCTGAACCACCGCGAACATCAGCTTGGCGCCGACCAGCAGGGTGAGGGCGAACACCACCACGTACAGCAGCCAGAGGGGAAGGCCGAGCGCGTCGATCTCTTCCACCGGCGCGGTGGTGGGCCGTCCGTCCGGACCGGGCACGAGGAGCTGGCTGGCTATCGCGAGGCCGGAACTGAAGGCGGACAGGACGGCGGCGAGGGCGATCGCCTGCCACAGCACGAGCGCTGCCCGCGGAGCCCGGTGCGGCCACCGGGCACGGCTGAGCAACGCAGGAACCGGTCCTGCGAGAAGAAGGGCGAGTATGCCGAATACCAGCGCGGTGGTGGCGTCCATGTCCCACTCATCATGCATGACGAACGTCAGACGGCGCGAACGGTTCCCGTCTCGTTGCCGTCGCCGGACCGTTCCTTGGCTTCGAGCGCAGCCAGTGCCTCCCGGAGAGCGTCCGCCTCGTCCGCACCGACCTGGCCGACGAAGTGCACGAGGGCTGCGGCCCGACTGCCGGACTTGTCGGCCTGCTGCAGGGCGTCGACCATGAGGCTGGCGACCAGTTCTTCGCGCTGATGCACGGGCAGGTACCGGTGCGCGCGATCATCGCGCTGCTGGATGACGAGGTGTTTCTTCGCCAGTCGCTGCAGCACGGTCATGACGGTGGTGTAGGCGAGTTCGCGACGCTCTGCCAGAGCTTCGTGCACCTGCCGCACCGTCTGCGGTTCCGAAGTGGACCACAGGTGATCCATCACTGCGCGTTCGAGTTCGCCGAGTCCAGCCATGGTCCGATTCTACGGATACAACGACGCGGATGCGTACTACTAGTAGTAGTAAAACCGCGCGAAGTCGTGTGGTAATGGTCATAGCGCGAACAGGTGGTTTACGGTCGGTGGACGGCCACCGGCCGTCGACTTCGGCGGCTGTGTCGCCGGGCGGGCTTTCGTTCTCGACATCGCGGGAGAGTGGGGACCTGGCGGATGAGTATCGACGGCAATGCAGTCACTGGGGACAGTGCGGCGGCGAAAGTCAGCGGGGCACCGGGTCGGGTAGCGGAATGGGTGCGCTTCGGCGTGGCCGGCGCACCGGTCAGCATCGCCCTCCTGGTTGCGATCTGGCTGGTGGCGTTCGCGACCTCGAGTGTGATCGGCGGACCCTCCCACGCGTTGTCGCAGCACGTGGCCCTCGGCATCCGGGCGTTCGAGCACGGATGGGTCTGGACCCTGCTGTCGGCGGGGCTGTGGGGCGACGACATCCTCGCCTATCTGACCACCACCGTTCTCGTCTTCCTGGCCGCGGCGCCGTTGGAGCGCCGGATGGGTTCGGCGCGGTTCGCCTTGGCGGCAGTGGTGACACAAGTGATCGGTGGGCTGCTCGCGCTGGCGGTCGCCGCCGTCGCGAAGGTTGTGGACGCGGACTGGGGTTTCCGGCTCCATGTAGGTATGGCGGTCGGGCCCAGCACCTGGATCATCGGTGCGGCCATGGTGGCGAGTTCCGACATGGGCACCCTGTGGCGCCGTCGAATCCGGGTCGGCGTGCTCGCCTTCACCATCACGTTGGCCCTGTTCAGCGGATCCCTGCAGGACGTGGTCCGGCTGGCCGCCGCTGTCGTGGGCCTGGTGGCCGGACCCTGGATCGTCGGCCGCTCGGCGCGGGGCGAGCGGATCGCCGGCACCCAGCGAGAGGGCCGGGTGCTCGTTGCCATCGTGGTGGCCGCCAGCGCCGTCGGACCGATGATCGCAGCGCTCTCGGCGGAAGCGGTCGGACCCCTGGCCGTGCTGCGAGATCTGTTCCGGGGAATTCCGTACACCGCCAACGAGGTTCGCGACCTCTGCGAGGTGAACGCCGCCGACCCCGAATGCCGCCGCGGGTTACTGGAACTGCGACTGTCCGGGGTCGGGCCGACACTGCTCAGTCTCATGCCGTCGCTGTTTTTGCTCACCCTCAGCGACGGACTCCGGCGCGGCCGACGCTTCGCCTGGGTCGGGGCGGTGGTCGCGCAGGTGGTCCTGCTGGTGCTGTCCCTGCTCAACTTCGCGGTCCGGTTCATCGGCTCGTTCGAGGAGGAATCGCTGTTCTACGGGCTGGCGGACCCCAACCTGTATCGAACGCTGGTGCCGTTCCTGACCCCGTTGGTGATCCTGATCGTCCTCCTCGCCACCCGGCGATTCTTCGACGTCACCGCCCCCGCCGGAACCTACCGCCGCCTCGCGGTCACGCTGGCGGCGGTGACGGTCGGGCTCGCCGTCCTCTACGTCCTCGGCGGCCTGTGGGCCCGGAACGGTTTCGATCATCGGCCCTCCGCCACCACCCTGCTCGCCAATTTCCCGGAGCGCCTGATTCCACCCGTCTATCTGCAGTGGCTCGACCCCCGCCTGCTACCGGTCAACGTTCCCGCGACCCTGCTGTACGAATGGACCGGGGTGGTGTTCTGGCTGACGGCGTGCGGACTGGTGGCGGCCACCTTCCTGCGCCCGGCGCTCGGTGCGGACTCGGACGCCGCCGCCCGCGCGCGGGCCCTGCTGGAGTCGGGGAGCGGCAGTCCGTTGTCCTGGATGACCACGTGGCGGGGAAACAACTACTGGTTCGCCCCCGACGACACCAGCTACGTCGCGTACCGCGTCATCGCCGGGGTCGCATTGACCACGGGGGATCCGGTCGGCCCCCCGGAACGGCTACGGGACACCGTCACCGGGTTCGCCGAATTCGCCTCCGCCAACGGGTGGATTCCCTGCTTCTACTCGGTGACCTCCGCCGTGCGCGCCGTCACCGACGACCTCGGCTGGAGTGGCATCCAAGTCGCGGAGGAGACGGTGCTCGACCTCGGCACCATCGCCTTCACGGGCAAACGTTTCCAGGACATCCGCACCGCCCTGAACAAGGCGAAAAAGTCGGGCATCACCGCCGAATGGGTCAGCTTCCCCAGCGCCCCGTTGTCGATCACCGATCAAATCACGGCGATCTCCGAAGAATGGGTGGCCGACAAGGGGATGCCCGAAATGGGATTCACCCTCGGCGGCCTCGACGAGGTCGACGACCCCGAGGTGCGCTGCCTGATCGCCGTCGACAGCGACCGCACCGTGCACGGGGTCACCTCGTGGCTGCCGGTGTACCGGGAGGGGAAGGTGGTGGGCTGGACCCTCGACTTCATGCGCCGCCGCTCCGAGGGATTCCGGCCGGCAATGGAGTTCCTCATCGCGTCTGCCGCGCTGAAACTCGAAGTGGAAGGAGCCGAATTCCTCAGCCTGTCCGGCGCGCCACTCGCGAAGGTCGAACAACCCGACCGCGACGCGGACGCCGCGGAACAGGCCGAATCGTCGAGTCTGTCCACCGTCATGGACAGCGTGCTCGATCTCCTCGGGCGCACCCTCGAACCGGTGTACGGGTTCCGATCGCTTCTGGCATTCAAGTCGAAGTTCCAGCCCCGCTACGTGGCGATGCACATGACCTTCGCGGACCCGGCCGCCTTGCCGAGCATCGGAAACGCCGTCGGACGGGCGTACCTGCCCACCGTGTCTCTGGGGCAGGGTGTGCGGTTGGTGCGCACGATGATCGGTGGTCGCCGACCCGGGCGCTGACTACGCGCGCTCCGGGCCGCCCACCGCGCCGTACACGTGGCGGGTGCCGATCGGCACCACCAGCGGACGGTCGGACACGGGGTCGCCGATCACCGCGGCTTCGAGCCCGAACACCTCGAGGAGGAGTTCGGCAGAGATGATGTCCTTCGGTGCGCCGGCGGCGACGACCTTGCCGTCACGCATCACGATCAGCTGGTCGCTGTATCGGATCGCCAGGTTGAGGTCGTGCAGCACCATCACGACGGTGCGGCCCATCTCCTCGTGCATCCGGTCCACCAAGTCGAGCACCTCGATCGAATGCGCCAGATCCAGGTAGGTGGTGGGCTCGTCGAGCAGCAGAATGTCGGTGCCCTGCGCCAACGCCATGGAAATCCAGGCGCGCTGGCGTTGCCCACCGGACAACTGGTCGACGGGGCGGTCCGCCAGTTCGGAGACTCCGGTCAACGCAAGCGCCTCCGCGACCTCGCCTTCGTCGTCGGACGACCACTGCCGAATCCACGACTGATGCGGATGCCGTCCGCGGGCCACGAGGTCGGCGACGGTGAGCCCCTCCGGCGCAATCGGCGCCTGGGGGAGCATCCCGAGGATGCGGGCGACATCCTTGGTGCGGAGCGAACCGATCGCCTTGCCGTCGAGGACCACCGAACCGGACCGAGGTTTCAGGAGCCGGCCGAGCGCCCGCAACAAGGTGGACTTTCCGCACCCGTTGGGGCCGATCACGGTGGTGATCACCCCGGTCTTCACCTCGAGATTCAGGTTCTCGACGATGATGCGGTCGCCGTATCCCAGGCTCAGGTCCTCGGCACTCAGCCGAGAGTCGGTCTGCACGGTCATGCCGAAACCTTCCGATTGTTGCGAACCAACAGGTAGAGCAGGAACGGCCCACCGAGGGCCGAGGTGACGATACCGACCGGCAACTCGACCGGCAGGATCGTCCGCGCGATCACATCGCTACCGACCACGAGCACCGCACCCGTCAACGCGGACGCGATGAGGGGTGGCCCGGCCGACCGCACCAACCGCAGCGCCACCTGCGGGGCGGCGAGTGCGACGAACCCGACCGGGCCGGCCGCCGCTGTCGCGATTCCGGCGAGGGCCACCGCCATGAGCAGTAACCGGGCCTGCGACCACTGCAGTCGCACGCCCAGGGACACGGCATTGTCGTCGCCGA
This sequence comes from Rhodococcus sp. NPDC019647, assembly GCF_044389235.1. NCBI lineage: Bacteria > Bacillati > Actinomycetota > Actinomycetes > Mycobacteriales > Nocardiaceae > Rhodococcus > Rhodococcus sp. NPDC019647. Next base: position 852,126 of record NZ_JBIRXS010000001.1, read on the forward strand.
GGCGCAGCGCACCCATCGTGAACGAGGATCCGATCGCATAACCGCCGACGAGGACGACCGCGACCATCACCGGCCACACCTGACTCCACGACGCACCGTTCAGTGACCCGTTGAGCCACACCTGGGCGCGGGAGGCGTCGTTGATGTCCGCGGAGATGAGAAGCCATCCGGTGACGGCGATGAGCATGGCGTTGATGCCGATGCCGATGAGGATCAGCCGGTAGCCCTCTACTCCGCCGCGCCACGCCAGGAGATAGATGGTCAGTGCGGTCAGAAGTGCACCGCACAACGCGGCCAGCGGGATTCCGAGGGTGGCGAGGAGCCCGACGAAGCTGCCGCCTCCGCCGAGGACGATGAGGGCGACGGCGGCCGCACTCGCACCCGAGGTGATCCCGAGAATGTCGGGGCTGGCCAGGGCGTTGCGGGCGATCGACTGGGTCAGCGCGCCGGCGAGTCCGAGGGCCATGCCGATGAACACCCCGGTCAGCGACCGCGGCAGTCGGAGATCCATGACGATGAAGCTCTGCGCCTTGGTGCCGCCGCCGAAGAGGACCGTGGTGACCTCGGGAATGGACAGCGGGTAGTCGCCGCGGCCGATGTTCAGGCACAGCACAAGGAACAGCGCCGCGAGGAGCGCAACGTTCACCGCAATGCCGAGGGGACGTAGGACGAGGGAAAACGGTCCGAGCCGGAAAGGCGGTCGTGCCGGGACGCGGGACTTCTCCGGCGTGACCGGATCGGGGCGGGTCTGGTCGTCGACGGTCACAGGCTTGCCAGCTTTCTGCGCCGCACCAACGCAATGAAGAATGGGGCTCCGAAGACGGCCAGGACGATCCCGACCTGGAGTTCACCGGGGCGCACGACAACACGTCCGATGACGTCCGCGGTCACCAGCATCACGCCGCCGAGGAGTCCCGCGTAGGGCACCAGCCAGCGGTAGTCGGGGCCGGTGATCGCGCGCGCCACGTGCGGAACGACGAGCCCGATGAAAGCGATCGGACCGCAGGCTGCGGTCGCCGCCCCGGTCAGCAGGGTGATCGCCACGATGCCGAGGGCGCGGCTCGCGCCGATGTTGGTGCCGAGGGAGCGGGCCACGTCTTCGCCGAGGCTCAGCACGTTGAGGCCCGGGGTGCTGGCGAGGGCCAGCAGCAGGCCGATCACGAGGAACGGCAGCACTTGCCAGAGCACATCGAATCCGCGTCCGGCCACGGAACCGACCACCCAGAACCGGTAGGAGTCGAGGCTGGCCTGGTCGACGATGATGATTGCGTTGGTCATCGCCTGCAGGAAGAAGGCGACCGCGGCCCCGGCCAGGGCGAGGCTCAACGGGCTGGCGGCTCCGTTACCGATCGATGACAGGCCGAACACCACCACGCTCGCGAGGAACGATCCGGCGAAGGCGAACCAGAGGTACTCACTCGGGGCGCTGAATCCGAACAGGTACATCGAGAGGACGACCAGGAACGCGGCGCCCGCGTTGAGGCCGAGAAGGCCCGCGTCCGCGAGGGGATTACGGGTGTGACCCTGGATCAGCGCACCCGCAACCCCCAGTGCCATTCCGACGACGAGGCCGAGGATCGTGCGGGGGCCACGCAACGTACGGACGATGATGTCCGCCTGCGACCCGTCCGCGTCGAACAGCGCGGAAAAGATCTCCGTGAACGAGAGGGGGCGCGCCCCGACCGCGATGCTGGCGAGCAACACGAGCCCGAGCAAGACCACGAGGACGCCCAGTCCGATCAGCCGGCGGCGGCGGATCGCGGCGACGGACCCGTCCTTCTCGCGGGCCACGAATCCCTCGTCGTCCGCTGTACGGTCGCGGACCACCTCGGTACCGGACCGCTGAACCAGGCGCCGCAACGAGCGCTTCGGGCCGATCGCGCCGAGGCTCGTCGCATCCCGGGTCACGAGACCGACCCACCCCTTGCCCGAGCTCTGCCCGGTGTTGCCCTCCCGAAACCCTTTGTTCCAGACCGACAGTCCGACGGCGATTGCGACGGTTGCACCACCGAAGACGACCCGGTCTGCCTGACCGCCGCCGTTGCTGTCACTGAGCGCATCGACGAGGTACCAGCCGAGAACCAGGGGAATGGCTACCACGACCGCATCCAGGAATCCTGCGAGTGCCCGCAGAGGCAGGGGAGCCGGACCGCGCGGAATGTCGCGCTTCCCGTACTCCTCGTCGGTCGGCAGGTGCGGGAGGTCGCTGCCGAACTGTCGCGTGGTCGTCACTGCGGGAAAAGCTCCTGACGTGTGTGCACCGGAACCGAATCTGCACCGATTCAACTACTTAGGTTACGGAACCCTATCTCTGATGTCCCTCCGGGCGGTATGTCCACTCCCGGCGCGCTGCAGTGGGTGCTCTACATCACAGGAAAGCAACTCTTGTAATTTGGTTAGGCTCACCTATGTTGAGAAGGGTTCCACCCCGACCGATTGGAGTGCACGGTGACTTCTACCCTGTCTGCCCCCGCGACCGCTCTGGACGCGTCCTGCGCGCGCCTTCGCTCACTGAATCCCGACTATCCGCGGATGTATGCCGTCGCATCGATGGCCGACGAGGGAAAACGGCGGTGGTGGTCGCTCGCAGACGATCTGGACGGTGACCGCGTTCCGCGCATGTGGGCCCGCTCCCTCGAAGACGTTCCATACCCCGACGTCGCCGCGATGCAGGTCGCCACCTCGCTCATCCACGCCGTGGTCGGGCGAGTCACCGCGCTCGTCGTCCTCGAAGGGCGCGCCTGGGACCCGGGCCTCGAAAATTTGTGGATTCACATGGACAGCGACGGCGGCATCGATTGGGCGGGGCTCGCCGACGACACGATGCGGGTTCTGCCCGACGATCCGTGGGCCGGCACCCGAGGCACGGTGACAGTGCCGTGTGAACGAGCACTCCTGGTCTGGACCGTTCACCGGTGCCTCACATCGCTACACGCGATTTTCGACGCGATCGCGCGGTGCACGCCGATCGACGCCTCCCGCTTCTGGGGTCTGGTCGGGGAAGCAGTACTCGGCACCTCGACATACGTGCCGATCCTCGCAGGTGAGGGGGAGTCGGCCGCTCAGCGCCGCGGTCAGGGCATATTGGACGCCTTCGTGGCCGCCGGTGCGCCGGTCCGGTGGAAGACCCGGCTGACACGGATCCACTGAAGCGGTTGCGAAATTAGGGCAGCCTTGCCTATAGTCAAGGGGCCACGTCGGCAAGCACGAACATCTCGAACCGAACTGCCGGACCGTACCGGAGTCCTGAGGGCTGCAGCGACTCCCGGTCCACTCATGGCGGGCCTCACACCGAAGGGTGTGGGGCCCGCCGATCTGTTTTCGGACCACCTGCTTCCCGCTCCCGCACCGACGTCGTGTAGGCAGGAGAAACGAATGCGCTGCGACAGCGCCCAGTGATCCAATGGAGTGTGTGATGGTGGGTTCCCCCGAACGGCAGGCCACGAACGGCGACGGTCAGATCGGCACCGACGCGATGCTTCAGCGATTGGGCAAGGGATTCGATGGCGTGATCGGTCTCGAGTACACCGAACTCGGTCCGGATCGCGTGTGCGCCCAGTGGACGGTCACCCCGGACCTGCAACAGCCCGCCGGAATTCAGCACGGCGGCGTGTACTGCGCGGTCGTCGAATCGGTGGCAAGCACGGCCGGAATGATGTGGTTGGGCGGTCGGGGACACGTGGTGGGGGTCAACAACAACACCGACTTTCTCCGCGCCACACGCGACGGCACGCTGACCGCCGAGGCCAGCCCGATCCACCGCGGCCGCACCCAGCAATTGTGGGAGGTCCGGATCACCGACGAGAGCGATCGGCTGGTCTCGAAGGGTCAGGTCCGATTGGCGAACATCACGGACACAGCCTCGCTGGGCAAGTGACCGAGCTCGACTAGTCGGCTCGGTGCGGGTGGGGTCCGCCGACAACTCGCGCATCCGCCAACCGGGCAACGCCATCTCGATCGCCACGAACTGATTCGCTTGCTATCGTCGAGCCATGCCGTTCGCGAAGCGGCACCTGCCCGGACTGAGCCGCCGTGACCTGCTCAGACTAGGGGCGCTGGCGGGGTCTGGCATGGCCGGCGCCGCGCTCTCGGCGGCGTGTGCGTCGAAGAACGGCAATTCGGAGACCGGCCGCCCAACATCGCCTGCGCCGCCTGAGGAACTCGGCCAATTCGATCCCTCGTTGCCAAGCGGACCGCCCACTGGACTACCCCGGCGCGCCGCTTGGGCCAGCACCGCGGCCGCAGAATTCTTCCTCGCCCTCGGCGCCGGGGTGGAAGCCGCGTCGAGGGAACGGGGATTGCAATACCTCACCGCCTTCTCTGGCGACGACCCGACGAAAAATCTCCGCCAGCTCGAAACGTTCCTTGCCCGTGGCGTCGGCGCACTGGCATTCCAACCGCTCAACGCGGTGATTCAACGGCCCATCCTCGATGCCGCCTTGCGACAAGGCGTCTGCGTGCAAGGCATCATCACTCAGCCGAGCACGCTCCAGGTCGCCGCCAACCAGTACGACATCGGTTTCACGCAGGGCAAGGCAGCAGCGGATTTCGCGACCGCGCGCCTCCAAGGGAACGCGAAAGTGCACTACTTCAACCTGGACTCCGCCTCACCGCAGCTGCAGCTGAGGCACGCCGGCGTACTGGACGGCCTGCGGAGCGCAGGCAGTGGCTTGAGCGTGGTCAGCGATGTGGATGCGCCCGACATCTCGACCGCCAATGGTGCCGCGATCATGAGCACCGTCATCGCGGAACAGCCCGACATCAGGATCATCCTGGGCGGTGACACCCTGGTGGTGGGCGCCTACAGGGCATTGGACCAGTCCCGCAAGCTCGCCGACGACATGTACTTCTCCGGTGTCGACGGCGACAAGGAGGCGCTGGCACTCGTCAAGAACGGCGGACCCTACCGCGCCAGCATTGCGTTCCCGTGGCACCTGATGGGATACGGTCTGGGACAATTCGCCGCCGACTGGATCGAGGGCAAGCAGATCCCGCGGGTTATCGTGGCAAAACCGATCGTGCTCGATTCGCCAGGCAGCGTAGACACTTACATAGCGGACAACGCGAATCCCGCAGCAGTCTTCGCCGATCGCACGCGGTACGAACGTTACCTGCCGCTGCTCGGCAACGTCAGTTACGCCACCCGCGAGATCGTTTGGCATGAGGAGTACGTACCGAGGTAACCGCGGTCATCTCTCGACGGCGTATACTTTCCCGTTGTCATTGCCGAGGTAGACCAGCTTGTCGGAGACGGTCGGCGAGGACCAGACCTGCCCGCCCATAGGAGTTTTCCACCGTACCGCGCCGTCCTGCGCGCCAAGGGCATAGAGGTAGCCGTCCCAGCTGGCGACGTACACCACGCCGTCTGCCACGGCCGGTGACGAATGAACCTGACCGCCGGTAAGGGTCTTCCAGCGGACTTCGCCGGAGCCGGCGTCGAGCGCATACACGTTCTTGTCGTAGCTGCCGACGTAAACCAGGCCCCCCGCTGCCGCCGGCGACGAATAAACCTCGCCGCCGGTAAGGGTCCTCCAGCGGACTTCGCCGGAGCCGGCGTCGAGCGCATACACCGCGAAGTCCTCGTTGCCGAGGTAGACGCGTCCGTCCCCAACGGCCGGCGACGACCAGACCTGGCCCCCCACTTGGCTTGCCCAGTGTGCCGTGCCGGTGTGGGCATCCAGCGCGTACACGTACCCCTCGGTTCCGAGGTACACCACATTATCTGCGACCGCTGGGGCCGCGGCGGCGGCACCGTTGGTGCGGGTCTTCCAGCGCATCGCACCGGTGGCCGAGTCGAGCCCGTAGACGTACCAGTCGGTAGCACCGAAGTACACCGTCCCGTCGGACACCACCGGTGAAACCGGGAACGTGTCGCCCGGGTTTCCGGGTGCGGTCTTCCACCGCTCTTCTCCCGTCTTCGCCTCGAATGCGTAGACGTTCCCGTCCCAGCTCGCGACATAGACCAGTCCGTCGGCGAAGGCCGGCGACGGCCTGACCCGGTCCCCGGTGGCAGCTGTCCAGCGCTCCACCCCGGTCGCTGCGTCCAACGCGTACACGTTGTTGTCGTAGCCGCCTATGTAGACGAGGCCGGCACCCAGGGTCGGCGCCGAGAAGATGATCACGGTGCCAGCCGAAGCAGTCCACAGCACCGCTCCGGGTCGACCGGAAAGCGTGGGAGAAGAGGACTTCCCGTCCGAGGAGGACGTGAACAACCAGATCGCGGCCCCACCGGCCACGAGCACTGCCCCTGCACCCAAACCGGCCAGGACTTCCCGGCGGCTCGGCCCGGTTCTGCCGACCAACGGTTGATCCGTCGGCGGAGATGCCGGTGTGAGCGGTGGCGGCCCCAGGCTGTCGAAGGACGGATGGCGCACTTCTGGCGACGATCCAGTCTGCAAACCTAGGGGTCCCGAAGCCGGCGCTTTGGAGTGGAATTCGCTGGGCAGGTTCGCAACCTGCGTTTCGGTGTCGTCCGGTCCCGACAACATCGTCACGGATGCGGATGCGGTGGCCGAGGTGCGGTCGGACGCGAACTGGCCCGGTTCGGTCGAGAGGCTGGGTTTCAGGGCGAGCAGCTCCACACACATTTCGGCGGCGCTGGAATAGCGATGGTCTGGCTCGAGGGCAAGGGCCCGCTTCAGTACGTCGTCGAAGACGGTGCCGAGCATCGGTCTCACCTCAGAAGCCGGAACGTAACGACGCTCCAGCTGCGAGGCGAGGATCTGCCACGGGTTATCACCAGGGAAGGGCAGCCGGTCGGTGAGGAGGTGATACAACATACATCCGACGGAGTACACGTCGGAGCGCGCATCGACGAGTCGGCTGTCGCGAGCCTGTTCAGGTGCCAGATAGGCGACGGTGCCGATAATGTTGCCGGTTCCCGTCAGCAGGTTACTGCAACCCCTCAGGTGCGCAATCCCGAAGTCCATCACCTTCACCGCTCCGGAATCAGTGAGCATAACGTTCGCCGGCTTCACATCTCGGTGAACAACTCCGCGTTCGTGAGCGTGCTGCAGCGCACTCAGCACGTCACCCATGACGTGGACGAGGAGAGGCAGCGCAAGCGGGCCATCCGTGCGATGACGCTGCTGCAAGGTCGTCCCCGAAACGAGTTGCATGACGAGGAAATGCGCTCGCTCGCCGCCGAGCATATCCTCACCCAAGTCGTACACATGGACGATCGCTGGGTGGTCGAAGCTGGCAACAATTCGCGCTTCCCGACGAAATCGCTCCAGGCAATTCCCCGTGGGATCCTCTTCGAGAAGTTCGGTTCGTAGCACCTTGACCGCCACCGGACGGTCCAGAACAGAGTCCCACGCGCGGTACACGCGACCCATTCCACCGATGCCGAGCACCGCGTCCAAGCGGTACCGATGTGCCAGTACTCTCGCGTCATTCATGCGCGCCTACTAGTCCGCCAGCCCGATACTGGCGCTCTCCGGGTGCTGTGGGATGCCGAAGAAATGACCTTCCAACCCGCGAGTCTAATCCGGTACAGCGGAGTGGGTCGACACTTCCGCGCGGGATCACCGGATACCCGGCGCCCGAGGCGATTCCTGCCGAGGTCAGGACATCCGAAGCTGGCGGCTCGGCCAGACCATCACCGTGGATGAACCAGCGGACCATTCAGTGACACGAACGGGCGGAGGGTACCCAGTAGCTCGGTGCCCTCCGCCTGTGTTCGCTGTGGTCGGGAACTAGCCCGCGGCCTTGCGCTGCCCTGTAGCGGTCGACGGTTCGATCGAAGCCTGCTTCTCGCGCTCGTGGCGTTCCAGCTGTTCCATGGCATTGCGGGCGAACACCCACTGTTCGGTGGACGCCATCTGTGCGCGTCCACGACCGAGGAACGTCACCGTCCACGACAGCAGGGTGGACAACCGGCTGCGGAAGCCGACCAGATACATCAGGTGGATCGCCAGCCAAGCCACCCAGCCGATGAAGCCACTGATTTCGAGCTTGCCCACCTTCGCGACGGCGCTGAACCGGGAGATCGTGGCCATGCTGCCCTTGTCGAAATACTTGAACGGCGGGCGATCCTCGGGCTTGTGACCGTGCAAGCCGGCGATGATCTGCTTGGCCGCGTACTTACCGCCCTGCATGGCGACCTGTGCCAGCCCCGGCAGCTTGTCCAGCGACATCATGTCGCCGATGACGAAGACCTCGGGGTGACCCGGCACCGACAGGTCGGGGTTCACGAGCAACCGGCCCGCCCGGTCGACCTCGGCCTCGGACTGGTCGGCGATCTGCTTACCCAGCGGGCTTGCCTGCACACCGGCAGACCACACCTTGCACTGCGACTCGATGCGCCGCTGGGTTCCGTCCTTGTCCTTCACCACGAGTCCGTCGACGTCGACGTCCGTGACCATTGCGCCCAGCTGAATCTCGATGCCGAGCCTCTCGAGCTGCTCGGCTGCCTTGCGGCTCAACTTGCCGCCATACACCGGCAGCACGTCCCCGGCGCCGTCGAGGAGAATCACTCGGGCCTCGCGCGGGTCGATGTTCCGGAAAGCGCCGGACAGAGTGCGGCGTGACAATTCGGCGATCTGCCCCGCCAACTCGACACCCGTCGGGCCCGCACCCACCACCACGAACGTCAGCAGCCGGGCGCGTTCTTCCGGGTCGTGGGACAGCTCCGCCTGTTCGAAGGCGCCCAGGATGCGACCGCGCAACTCGAGCGCGTCATCGATCGTTTTCATTCCGGGCGCGAACTCGGAGAAATGGTCGTTACCGAAGTAGGACTGGCCTGCCCCCGCCGCCACGATCAGGCTGTCGTACGGAGTGATGGTGGTCCGGTCCAGGAAGCGGGACGTGATGGTCTTCGTTTCCAAGTCGATCGACTCGACATCGCCGAGCAACACCCGAGCGTTCTTCTGCTTACGCAGCACGAGCCGGGTGGCGGGCGCGATGTCGCCGACGGAGAGAATGCCGGTGGCCACCTGGTACAGCAAGGGCTGGAACAGGTGGTGAGTGGTGCGCGCAATCATGGTGATGTCGACGTCGGCCTTCTTGAGGGCCTGCGTGCCGAACAGACCACCGAAGCCGGATCCAATGACCACGACGCGATGGCGGCGTGACTCAACCGACTGGATACTCATTCCGTGCTCCTCGAATCTAGGCGACGTGTGTAACGGTAGTCGTCTTGCCCACGGGCGTCTCAGTAAGGCTTGCTTCGGACGGAATCGATCCAGAGAACCGGCCGGTGCCCGCGAACAGGGACAGGCGGGTGGTTCCCTCGCCGAGGGAACCACCCGCCTGTGCCGTTGACGCAACTACCGCGCTCGCTCGATCCGCCGCGTCGACCGCGTTTTCTCGTCGGTCGGCACGATGTAATCCGACTTGATCGAGTAGACGAACAGTGCGATGACGCCCACGACCACCACGAGAATGGTCAGCACGACCACCACGTAACCGAATCCCACACCTATTGCTGCCCAGTCCATTGGACGTACCTCCTCAGTCGCTGCTCACGCTACTGCGCAGGGTAGCCGCTGTCGTGGCGTCAGCGGGAAAGAACGATTCGATGGCGAGTTCCGCCACGGTCACGTCGAGTGGGGTGCCGAACATCGTCGTTGTGCTGAGGAAGGTCAGCTCGGCGCCGCGGTGGCGTATACGGAGCGGTACGACGAGGGAACCGGCTGGGTCATTGGCGTCCGATATACCGCCGGGGTAGCCCCTCAACTCGTCGAGCAGGTCCCGGAGCCGGTCGTCACCGGTCACCGCGATCTGGTGTGCGAGCCGATGCAGAAGATGCCCGCGCCACTGGGCCAGATCCACGATGCGCGGCGCCATCCCGCCCGGATGGAGACTGAGACGCAGCACGTTGACCGGCGGTTCCAGCAACGACGGCGCACAGCCGTCCGTCAAGATCGCCGCCGCGTCATTGGCGTCGACCATGTTCCAGTGCCGGTCCACGACCACCGCCGGATACGGCGAATGCGCGGTGAGAATCTTCTCGATCGCGTCCGCAATCGACGCCATCGACATATCCGACAGGCGGTGCTCGGGGAACTCCGGGGCGAATCCGCCCGCGAGCAGCAGTTCGTTCCGCTCGCGCAGGGGAATGTCCAGATGCTCACTCAGCCGCAGCAGCATCGCCCGCGTCGGATTGGATCGCCCGGTCTCCATGAAGCTGACGTGCCGCGCCGAGACCTCTGCCCGATTCGCCAGCTCCAGCTGACTCAACCGGCGGCGTTCCCGCCAGGTTCGCAAGTGGATGCCGACGTGCGAAGTATGCCGATCGTCCAGGGTCGTCATGCAGGCCAGCCTAGGGTGGCGAGGTGGTCGCGGCCATTACCTCCGACGTCATGAGGGGCGGTCACGTCAGGTCGTCGAACTCGCCATTCACCCAGGCACAGTGGCGGGACGCCGAGTACTCGAGCGCCGCCCGACCATCGGTGTCGATGGAATTGTCGAAATTGCCGATGATGCGGTCGAATTCGAGCTGGGACAGCTGGTCGGCGATCCTCCTGACCACGGCGGCCGAGAGCGGCAGTCGGTTGGGATACGAGCGTAGAAACGACACCGTGCGGCGATCCGGATTGGGGAAGACGCCGTCCCCCGTGAGAAGAACACCCTTCCCGTCCGCGCCGTCGCACCAATGCGCCACGGCACTACCCGGGAAGTGCCCACCGATCTGATGCAACGTCAGACCCGGCACGAGATCGAGGGTGCCGGACCAGAACTCGATCGGGCCGTCGGTGCGCGCCAACCATGCACGATCTGCGTCGGCCACGAGGATCGGAACATTCCCGAGTGCCTCCGACCACTGAGTTTGGACGCCGAACATGTGCGGATGACTGGCCGCGACCGCAAGTACGGGCCCGTGGGCGGCCACAGCCTCGACCGCGGACGGGTCGATATGGCCGATCGGATCCCACAGCAGCGATCCGGCCGGGGTGCTCAGCACCAGAGACTGCTGGCCGATCGCGACCTTCGGTTCCACCGACAGTCCGCGCAGCCCGGGTTCGAGTTCGCGCTCGACAATGCGGTGACCGGAACGCGTGAGGTCCTCGGCGGTCGTCCACTCCTGACCACCAAGCGGGATGTACTGGCGTTCGTCCGCACAGATTGCGCATTCGTCGGGAAGGGGCGTGGTGGGGTCCTGTTCGACGCCGCACGTGGCGCAGAGATGAAATAACACCCCTCGATCATGCATCCTCATAGCTCACCGAGTTGCTGTAATCCTGCGGTGACCGCCGTCGCGCAGGACTGCGCCGACTCGGTGAGCAGCAGCGCTCCGCTCGGCGAGGTTGACCGAGCGGTGGCCGGCCTCACACCTTCGCGTGTGCAGGAGTGCGGGAATACGTGGGGGACCGGCGGGGTTGAAGACGGGCGACGGTGTTCGACCCAATGCCCCGGGTACCACATCAATATTGTCGCTGCGAGCGACCACTTGCCGAGAGGCGCACTGGCGGGCACCGTCACCCTACTTCGAAGTAACCCAGATGCAGACGCCATCCGGGAAACACACCCACTGGCCGGGGATTTCGACGTTCTGGCTGGGGGAGACGGTGCTGGGCCCGGATCCGGGCGAGGCAGGCTTGGCGGAGGCGAATCCGGCGGCGCCGGTCAGTGAGATCGCGAGCGCGGCGAGGGCGGCAACGGTGGCGCGGGCTGTCGTCGTTCGGATCATGCTGCTCCTTGATTGTTGGCGGCCTGTGTGCCGCTACTAGAAGCTTGCGCCATCCCCGACACAGGAAATAGGCACCGCAGGGTGCTGGTCGGCCACCCTCCGGTATCGCATGCGCCGTCTCTCGCCACGAGCCGCCTGGTCGATTGCACCGCCGACGACGCCGTCAGCTTAAGCTGACGGCGTGGAAAGCGGCGAACAGCAGGGCATCAGGGGAGTCGAGGGGCTCTCTGCGCTGTGGGTTCACTACGACAGTGTGCAGAACATGAGCGAAGCAGCCGTGGCGGCGGCCGAACGGGGCGACGAGGAAACTGCTGCGCGGCGGAGGGAACTCGCGCAACGGGCTCAGCTGCGATCGCCGGCGCCCAGTCATCTCGACGCCCTCGCGATCAGCATCCACCTCGAAAATGAACTGCACAACGCGCGATTCGACGTCGTCAGGCGCGCATTGGCCGACGGAGCCAGTTGGTCCGAAATCGGACGTGTTCTCGGGATGAGTAAACAATCCGCCCACGCCTGGTACCGCAGGCGTCACCGGAAACCGGCTGTTCCGAACCCCACTGCGACATCGCGATAGAACGAGGTCGACCAGTTCAGAACCAAGGCCATCGCGCCACCGTCAGCATGTGTTGACGGCTATCGGTCGCAGCGACTCAGGCTTGCGGCATTCCATTGTGGGAGTTCTGCATCCGCAGGCAGCGCCCCAGGAGTTAGGCTCTATCGGTTGGCGGCTGAGTTCCCATGCATTTCCTCGCGGAGGCTCATATGACGACCAAAGCGTTCGGCTCAGGCTTCGCAGTACTCGCGTTGGCAATGTCGATCGCGGCGTGCTCGGCGGACAATCCCGCTGGCGGCGAGGGCGATTGCGTCCGCGCGACCGACAGCGAGCTGGATGCGCTCTTCGATAGTTGGAATGACGCGCTGAGCACCGGCGACGCGAGCAAGGTGGCCGAGTTGTACCGGTCGGACGCGGTGCTGCTGCCGACGCTGTCGGTGCCTGTAGCAGACACTCCGGGGGAGATAACGGAGTATTTCGCCAACCTGATCAAAGCCGATCCCGAGATCCGCATGGAGGAAAGCATCAAATACTCGGATTGCAACCTCGCGTACAACGCAGGCCGTTGGGTCATCAATGCCAACGGCCAGGATGTGGCCGCCCGGGTGACGTGGGTGTATCGGTACGAAGACGGAAAGTGGCTGATCGCCAATCACCACTCGTCCGTGAACCCGCAGTGAGCCGGAGCCGGCCGGAGGGTGACAACGCACGGCGGGGGTGCCGGTCCCACGCGCTAGTTGACATAATGTCGATTATCGGCAAATTATCCACCTGGAGTTTTACCACTCACGTCGCCCGAAGTGGTCTGCAGGTATACCTGTGGACGCTTTTTCTCACGGCCGGCTGTCGGTCGGCCTTCTGTTTGTCTGGCCGGACTTGCACACCTGCGCTGGAGCGCACTCGCGAGACATCCGAACCGGCGCTCGCCGGAACGTCCGGATGATTCATGCCGTTGGATAATATGCAGCCCCAGCGAGCGTCCCGATATGTGGACGGCTTGCGACGAGTCGGCCGCATACGTGCCCGTGCGAGCCTGAGGCCCCGCTGCCCCGTGCGCCCGAACTTCCAGCCACCTGACCGCATTTCGTCACTGTGACGTAATGGCGGCCGGCGGACGGCGTCCACTGTGGTCAACCCATGGCCTAGCATTCGCGCTCGCACGCGCGTCGTCGCGTTGTACCGCTGCCGGGATGGTTCAGGTGTGAGAATGACGGAATGGCTGAACGGATGTCGGACGAGGAATGGCGCATCTTCGTCTCGGCGGGAACACGCACGGGCAAATTGTCGACCGTCCGCGCCGACGGCAGCCCCCACGTGGCCCCCATCTGGTTCGTCCTGGACGGTGACGACCTCGTGTTCACGACCGGCAAGACCACCGTCAAAGGACGCAACCTCCTCCGAGACGGGCGTGCCGCGCTGTGTGTCGACGACGACCGTCCACCGTTCGCGTACGTTGTGATCACCGGCACAGCCGAGGTGTCCGAGGATCCTGCCGAGCTGCGCCGGTGGGCGGCGCGGCTCGGTGGCCGGTACATGGGAGTCGACCGGGCCGAGGAGTTCGGCGAACGCAATGGCGTCGCAGGCGAACTGCTGGTACGTCTGCGGATCGCGAAGGTCCTGGCACACCGCGACGTCGCCGACTGAGCGGTGCTCTTCGGGCGAACGTGGCAACAGGACGGGGACGATCGACATAGATTTTGTGCATGCTGATATTGGGGACCACTGTCATCGGGGCACGCGACATCCGGCGGGCAACCGCGTTCTGGGCCGGGGCACTCGGGCTGACCGCCGGCGATCCGTTCGGCGGCAACGGCTTCACCAACCTGTATCTGCCCGACGGGCGGCCACTGCTGTCGATCCAGCAGAGCGACCACGATGCCGAGCCCGAACCGCGAATGCACCTCGACCTCTATGCCAGGGACAGCGACGACCAGGCGGCCGAGATCGAACGACTCGTCGGGCTCGGCGCACGACGGGTGCCTTGGGACCGCTACCCCGACGACTCCGATTTCGTGGTCCTCGCCGACACCGAGGGCAACCTCTTCTGTGTCGTCGACAACGCCGCTGCGCCGGAGCAGGCACGCCTCGACCTGCCCTGACCTGCATTCCATCACGCGGATAGGCCAGCGCGGAGGCCTTGCGGCTTCGGCGAGGTTGGGTACCATACGACCTTCGGCGCCATTCGAAGGGAAGGTTGCGTTGATGTCTCGCCTCCAACGCACTGAACTGCACGGGGACGAAGCTGCTTATCACCTCTCCGGTGAGGGTGAGACGCTCCTGCTGATACACGGCATGGCCGGCAGTTCCGACACCTGGCGTGCGGTTATCCCCCAGCTCTCGCGCCGGTATCAGGTTCTGGCGCCGGACCTGCCGGGCCACGGCAGGTCCGCCAAACCGCGCGGTGATTACTCCCTCGGCGCCTTCGCCGCGTGGTTGCGCGATCTCCTCGACGAACTCGGCATCCCACGGGTGACGGTCGTCGGGCAGTCGTTGGGCGGCGGAGTGGCGATGCAATTTTCCTACCAGCATCCGGAACTGTGTAATCGGTTGGTGCTCATCGGTAGCGGCGGGCTGGGACGCGATGTCAATTGGACGCTCCGGTTGCTGGCGGCGCCGGGAGCCGAGTTTCTCCTACCTCTGATCGCGCCGGGGGTCGTGCGCGAGGCGGGAAACACAGTGCGCTCGTGGCTGGGGGCGGCGGGTCTGCGGTCGGTGCGGGGTGATGAGATGTGGCAGTCCTACGCATCGCTCTCCGACCCGGATACGCGGCAGGCATTTCTGCGTACTTTGCGCGCCGTCGTCGACTACCGGGGTCAGGCCGTCAGTGCGCTGAGCCGCCTCTATTTGAACGCCGACCGGCCCACCCAGTTGATCTGGGGGGACTCGGACCGAATCATTCCCGTCGCTCACGCCTATGCGGCGCACGAGGCAATGCCGGGCAGTCGACTCGCCGTCCTCGATGGTGTCGGCCACTATCCGCATTTGGAGGCGCCTGGTGAGGTTGTCAGCATCATCGACGACTTCGTCTCCGCACACCCAGCACCCGCTCGACGGTCCGGCCGAGGCTTCCCCGGCCGGGCGGCCGGATGGGAGGCTGAAGGGAGCCATTCCGGCGTTTCCTCGTACTCGGCAGGAGATAACCAATGCGACTTCCCACACTCGGACAGCTGCCCGGACGGATAGCGACCGGAGGTTACATCCTGCATTCGGGACTTCAGAAGTGGCCCGGCGACGAGCAGACGGCCGCGGGTATCCACGGCATGGCCGCGGGCGCCTTTCCCTTTCTGAACGGAGTGCCGCCGGCACGATTTCTGAAGATGCTGTCGGTGGCGGAGATCGGCACCGGCGCCGCACTGTTGGTGCCGCTCGTGCCGACCGCGCTGGCCGGGGCGGCACTCACCGCCTTTTCCGGTGGTCTGGTCGCGATGTATGCGCGGACACCGGGACTGCGTAACCCGGGAAGTATCTGGCCGAACGAGAACGGGTTAGCGGTCAGCAAGGATGTATGGATGCTCGGGATGGGCCTCGGGTTCCTTCTCGACGAGTGGACACGCACCCGCCGATCCGGCACATCCACCGGCGTCAGTCTGCGCTGAGTGCCTCCTGAGCCTGGAGATTCTGCACAGGGGTGCGGAGGGATGCGACGACGTCGGAGTAGAGGGTGGTTTTGATCTCGCGCAGGGTGCGGCCGCGGGTGGCGGCCAGCCCGCGGGCATGTTCGATCGCTCTGGGGAGGACGACGTCCTCGGCGGCGACGTCGTCGACGAGGCCCGCGGCGTGCGCTTCGGCACCGCCGTAGCGGTGACCGGTGACGAGGGCGGTGTGCGCCGCGAGCGCCGGCAGCCGCGCCGCGAGGAGGGCAATGCTGCCGGGCGCGTAGCTGGCGCCGATGCTGATCCCGGGCAGGCAGAAGTAGCCGCGGTCTTCGCGCATGATCCGGTGATCGTGGGCGGTGGCCAGGATGGCGCCGCCACCGAAAGTGTGTCCGGGTAGAGCTGCGACGGTGGGCAGAGGGAACGTCAGTATCCGGGCGAACAGTTCCTGCACGCGGTCGATGTAGGAGTTCAGCTTGTCCGTGTTCTGCACGACCCACGTGGTGTCGAGGCCGGTGGAGTAGAACTTGCCGACGGCGGTGGTGACGAGTGCGCCGGGACCGTCCGTGCTTTCGACCTCGTCCAGCAGATCCCCGACCTGCTCGAGCCAGTCCGGGTGGAAGGCATTTTCGCTGTCGCGACTTCCCCGCTCGCCCAGGTAGAGAACGAACACGTCTTCGGACCGCTCCAAGTAAGGCATGCCGCGAGGCTACCCAACCGCGGCGGCGAGCACCCGCCGAACACAGCGGCTGTGCGTGAAGTTTCAACCGCAACCGGCCAGGGTATGTCGTGTTTCTACAGCTGAGGCGGTGAACGATGAAAACTGGAACAGGTGTTGCCGACGGGCGAACTGTTCGGGATTACATCAACGCGGTCGCCCGGTGCGTTCATGCCGATTCGATCGATTGGTGGGACTCCGAGGGCGTCGATGTCGTTCTGGTCCTGCCGTTGCGGTTGCGCTACCTGCCGGGGCGCAATGCGGTTCTGGTGTGGAACCGGCACTTCGGGTGGTCGCTCGGTGCGGAAGGGGTCGGGCGCGGCAGCATCGTCGTCATCGAGGGACTCGGGATCGGGCGGACCCCACCGCCCGCGCTGTGTTCGGACCGCGCCCTCGAGTTGATCGACGGATATTTCCGGTCGACGCCGACGCAGATGGACGACTCCGATCCGAACTGTGGTACCGCAGAGAGCCTTTCGTCGATAGAACACGATCGTTGTTCGCGGATCGGTACGGAGACTGCCTGGCGCGGGCGCCGCGACCGGGTGGTGAAGCGTCCCTGATCGCCGCGTCCGCCGACCCGGAAGGCCGGTGTCGTGCCGAAGCACGGCCTCGTCGGCTGTAGGGCTCAACCGACAAGACCTGGCCGAAGTCGTACCCGGGTATGACTGCGGCGTGCTGAACGCATACCCGAGGCGGTAGCAGTCGAATCATCGCCACATTCGTGGCCGTTGCCCGGCATGTTCCGGGCCGCATGCAGTGTGCGGTGGTGACGGAATTTCGAATCGGCGGCACCGAAATGGGCATGGCGACAGCCTTTTCGTGATCTGCTTACTGCCGTGGTGTGGGGCTCTGCCGTCCGGCCGGACAAGCAGATTCCCATCGATGGACACGTCGACGTGCCAGCGCGGCGCGTGGTCGCCCGAACGGGGGTGCGGATGTTGGTGATGAGCCCCATGGAGGCACTGTTCGTGCTGTTCGAGACACCGTCCCATCCGCTGCACGTGGGGGCGCTCGAACTGTTCGATCCGCCGGCCGAGGCCGGCGCAGACCACGCCCGGACGATGTTCGAGGCGTTGACTTCCCAGGAGGAGGCGTCCCAGCTGTTCCGTAAGCGGGCAGTGCGCCCGCTTCGAGGAGTCGGTTATCCGTGGTGGTCGGTCGATGATCGGTTGGATCTGGGGTATCACGTGCGGCACAGCGCGGTCCCGGGCGCCGGACGGATGGATGATTTGTTGTCACTGGTGTCCCAAATGCACGGCATACCGCTCGATCCACAGCATCCGATGTGGGAGATGCATGTCATCGAAGGACTCGCCGACGGGCGGACCGCCGTGTACTCGAAGATTCACCTGTCGCTGATGGACGGTCCGACGGGTTTGCGGTTGCTCCATCATGCCTTGTCGAGTGAGCCCGACGACACGAAGTGCCCGGCGCCGTGGACACCCGGTGTCGCGGCGATGTCGCAGCGCACCTCGCCCTTCCCGGTGGCGGCCGTCCGTGCCGGCTGGCGGGCGGCGACCAGCCTGGTGGGTGTGGTCCCCGCGGCCGCGAAGGCCACCTTGGACGGCCTCCGTGAGCAGCATCTGACCCTCCCCCTGCAGTCGCCCCCCACCATGCTCAATGTGCCGGTGGGCCGGGCCCGGAAGGTGGCGGCGCGTTCGTGGCCGATTCGTCGACTGCTGGCCGTCGCATCGGCCGCCCGCACCACCATCGACACGGTAGTTCTCGCAATGTGTTCGGGCGCGCTCCGCAGCTATCTGCTCGAGAATTACGCGCTACCGGATGCGCCGTTGACGGCGATGCTGCCGGTGCCACTCGACCTCGGCGGTCCTGCGATCGGACCGCGCGGGCGGGATCACGGTGTGGGTGCGATGGTCGTGGGCCTGGCCACCGATGAACGCAATCCGGCAGCGCGTCTGGCGCGCATCACGGACGCCATGGAACACACGCACAGGGTGTTCGGTGCGCTCAGCCACAACCAGTTCCAGCTGATGAGCGCGCTCGCGATCAGTCCGATACTGCTCGAACCGGTGCGGAGGTTCGTCGACGACACTCCCCCGCCGTTCAACGTCATGATTTCGTACATGCCGGGCCCGTCGAGGCCGCGGTACTGGAACGGCGCCCGCCTGGACGCCGTGTATCCGGTGCCGACGATCCTCGGCGGTCAGGCGCTGAGCATCACGGTCACCAGCCGGGCGGGGCAACTCGATGTCGGCGTGGTCGGCGACCGTCACGCGGTCCCCCACCTGCAGCGCATCATCACGCATCTCGAGACGTCGCTCAGCGACCTCGAGAGCGCGGTCGCTGCATCGGGAACCTGAGGCGCGGTTCGCCGTCTACTCGATCGCCTGCCGCAGTGAGCTGATGCCCTGTTCCCAGCATCGGGTGACGTGGTCACCGACGAGGTCGTCGAACGCGAGGCACGCCGCGGCGCCCAGCAGGATGTCGTCGCCGGTCGACGGGCGCGCCGACACCAGACCGCCCGCGAGGTCGCGGCAGACTATCTGCTCGTGCACGGAGTCGGCTTCGACGTGCTCGTCGAAGAACAGCGTGGCGGCCTTGCCGAAGCCGAGCCGGGTCAGTCCGGCGCTGTATTTCTTACTCGGCAACGCCGAGGTGGTTTCGACCGCGCAGAGGTGCCCGACCAGTGCACCCAGACGGCGGCGGTGAAGGCCGAAGAGTGAGAGCGCGTTCAGGGACGCCAGGGTGATCGCCGGAACGGCGTCGATGTAGTGGGCGTAGCGGTCGGAGAGCCCGAGTTCCCGCATGGTGGTGGCGAACAGCGCGGAGTGCATGCGTTCGGGGCGGCCACCGCCGTATTCATCCGATTGCACTTCGACCAACGCCGCCTTCGGTGCGCCGGCGAGTCGCGGGATGCCGAGCGTGTGCACGTCGGCTTCGCGGAGCTGGTTCAGTGAGCGGTGGACGAGCAGTTCGCGGAAGTGCTGACGGTCGGCGTCGCGTGCCATGAAGGTGGACAGGCCGGGTCCGGCGGTGGGTGCGGTCATTTTCCACAGTTCCGCCACCACATCTGTTGTATCGGTCGGCGGGTTCGCGACGATCCGGATGGCCGCCTCGAACGGAACCTCCAGAGCTTCCCGCGCCGCGAGTAGATCGGTGTTCCACTCCCAGTCGTCTCCGACGCCCGCAATGCCCTGCAGATGCAGTTCGTAGAGGGCGGTGAGACAGATCTGGGCGTCCTCGTCGTAGAGGATGGCGGGACGCCCGTCGACCGTCGTGTCCGCGGAAGTCTCTGCGAGGGAACGCGCCGCCGTCACCAACGATTCGCTGTCCTCGACGTCTCCGCGCAGAATGGAGAACAAGAACTCGCTCACGGGGCCGCGTGATGCAGGAAACGGCATCGCGGATCCGGAAGGGGCCACTGTCTCCGACAACGACCGAGAGTGCAAGGTGGTCATATGGACTCCAATTTCACAACGGGAACCGACGGATCCGACGTGACCATCACGGTGTGCCCGGATGGGCCACTTCTCGTCCGCGGTTCGGCGCAATTGTTCGATACCGACGGTAACCCGTTACCGTCGAACCGGGCCACGGTGGCGCTGTGCCGGTGTGGAAGAACCGGCATTGCGCCCTTTTGTGACAGCTCCCACAAGAAGAAGCTCCGCCGTCCGTAGAGGCGGCGGCCCGGTTCACTTCTTGTCTTCGCCCTTACCGACACCTGTTTCGTGTGCAGGTCCGACGCCCTCGTCGCTCGACTCCGCCTGCTCGGTGTCGGCCGCCGGCTTCTCCTCCGACGGCGACGCTACCGCTCCGCGGGCGGTGTCGTCGGGATCCTTGTCCTGGAGCCGGTTCGCGTCGACGTGCTCGTCGTGCTCCGGACGGCCCTCGGCCGTGCTGGTGGTGCGGCCGTCGTAGGGCGGTGTTGCGGGCTGGGCGTCTCCCGGTGGAGTGGAGCCGCCGGCCGGCCCGGCGACGTGTTCCCGACCGGGATCGGGGCCTTCACCCGTCGTGGCCACTTCCTCCTGATCCAAAGTTCCCGGCTCCCGGTCCGACGGACCCGCCCCGGCTTCGTCCGGACCCGAGTCGCGTGAGCCGACGGGACCCCGTTCGGCTTGCGGCTCCTCTTGGAGCTGCTCGCCTGGTTCGGTACCCATGATTCCTCCTCGACAGCGCTGCGAAGCGTGTGTCCTCGACGGACCCACTGTTGTAGCTATGCCCCGGACTGCGCGGGCCAAACCCGTTCACGCGACGTGTCATGTTGCTGGGGTGACACCCGTACGACGGTGGAACTCGTAGGCTGGACACCACAGACAATCGACGGCGGTGAGGGGTAGGTCGTGGACGAGCAGCGACGGCGGTCGTTGTGGCGTGCGGTCGCCGCGGCGTCCGAGGTGCGCGGGCAGGGCGCTTGGGCCGAGATTGTGTGCTGCGCGGCGGTCGAACTGCTCGGTGGAATCGACTCGGCGGCGCTCACCATCCGCGCGACCGCCTCGGCCCAGGACATGCTCGGGGCGAGCGACGAATGGGGTGGGACCCTCGACGATCAGCAGTACACCTTGGGTGAGGGTCCGGGCGTGCTCGCCTTCGCCTCGGGTTCCCCCGTACTCGTCAGCGACCTCAGTGTCGACGAGGATCGTTGGCCGGGCTTCTCGGAGGCTGCGCGGGCGGTCGGGGCGGCCGCGGTGTTCGCGTTTCCGTTACAAATCGGCGGCATCCTGCTCGGCACCCTCGACCTCTACCGCCGCCGGGTGGGTGGGCTGACGCCGCGCACTCTCGGTGATGCGGCCGTGCTGGCCGACTTGATTACCGTGGCGCTGCTCGAACACACCGAACGGGATGCTGCGGCGGGTGAACTCTGGAGCCGGGAGGGTTCGTATCAGGATGTCAACGTGGCCACCGGGATCCTCGCGGCCCGGTTGCACATCAGCCTGGCCGATGCGTTCGTGCGATTGCGGGGGCACGCGTTCATGAAGAACCGATCCGTCCTGGACGTCGCCCGCGACGTGCTCGAGCAACGCATCGGTGTCGATGACCTCAACGATTGAGGAGTGTCGACGACCTCAACGATTGAGGAGTGTCGACGACCTCAACGACTGACGATTCCGCACCATAAGGAGGTGACACCGTATGCTCGAAGATGTGCCGGACGCGACTTCTCATCTGGTCGACGCGCTTTCCGCGATCACAGCGCAACTCGTCGACGATTCCTCTGACAGCGGTTCAACGCTGTATCAGATCGCCGGCACCTGCGTGAACGTGCTCGATGCCGATGCCGCCGGAATCATGGTTGTCGATCCGCGGGGCGGCGTCGCCGTGGTCGCCGCGTCCGACGAGCGCGCCAGGCTGGTCGAGTTGCTGCAGACTCAGATCGACCAGGGCCCGTGCATCGACTGCATCCGAACTTCGGAGATGGTGGAGGCGAGCGATCTGCGTGAGTTCACCGGTCGGTGGCCGGACTTCACCTCGGCCGTACTCGAGGCGGGGTACCGGTCGGTGCTCGCCGTACCGATGCGCCTCGACGGGCGCACCGTCGGCGGACTGAATTTGCTGTACACGCAGACGGAGGCCATTTCAGCCCACGACCGCGGGCTGTCCGTGATTCTGGCCCGGCTGGCGGTTCTCGGCCTCACTCAGGAGCGTGGTGAACCGCGTACGGGGCGCCTGGCGGAGCGGACCATGTCGTTGCTCAACGATCGGGTGCATGTCGGTCATGCCACCGGGTTGATCGCGGGCACGCTGGGCATTGCCCCGGCGGCGGCACGCGCCGCGCTCGAGGATTACGCACAGGGAAACGGCGTCGCGTTGCGAGATGTTGCCCGCCGGATCACCCAGGGCACAGTCCGGCCGGCAGAACTGCTCGTCCGACAAAGCTGACGGCGGCAGTCAATCCCAGTCGGGATCGTTTCGGCCGTTGGCCGCCGAATCCACCAGCTCCCGCAGCCGCGCTGCCTCCACCGAACATCCGTCTGCGCTCGAATTCTGATCGAAGGCGCGGCCGGCCTGTGCCGTCGTGCATCCGCCCCACGCCTGCAGGATGCCGACGCTCTCCCCCCGGACGGCGCGCAATCGCACTGCCTCGCGGATGCGACGCGCTGCGGCGAGCACACGCGTCAGGTCGGATTCCTTGCTCATGACTCCACGGTCCTCTCTGTTGCGGCGCTATGCCAGCTCAGCGTGGATGCCGGTCGACAACCCGTCCGTGGTGCGCGCGAACCGCGGTGTCAGAGATTGCCCGTGCAGGACCGCAGGAGGTCCCGGGCCACGTCGTGCAGCTTCGTGTTGGTGTGTTGCGAGATGTGCGCCAGCCGGCGGAATGCCTCGTCGCTGTCTATTCCGTGCAGGGCCATGAGCACGCCTTTGGCTTGATCGATCTCGGCGCGGGAGGTCAGGGCGAGCTTCATCTGTTCGATGTGATCCCGGGCATTCTGCCACCGCCACCCGTTGCTGATTGCGGTGGCCGCGGCTGCTGTCAGTAGCGTCATCAGCCGTTGGTCGAGTGGGTCGAACGCCTCGGCTCGGAAACTGTAGGCGTTGAATGACCCGATCAGCCTTCGCTTTTCGTCGACGTCGATGAGAAGCGGTACGGAGAGGTAGGCGCGGACCCCCATGGTGTGGGCGGCGGCCGTGAATTCGGGCCACGCTTCGACGTGCTCCCCGACGACCGCGCGAACCGGCAACTGGGATCGTGCTGCCCGAAGGCAGGGTCCTCTTCCGGCGGCATATTGTCGCGCGTCGAGAGCAGTGAGTGTCTTGTCGGTGCTCGCGACCGTGCAGGGGGCGGTGGTGTCGAAGCGGGTGACGCTGACCGCATCGGCGTCGACCAGGGCCGCGAGGGCGGTCTCCGCCACCCGTAATAGCACGGTGTCGACGGCTTCCTCCGCGATCGCTGCTTTGTGGAGCTGCTCGAGCGCTTCGGTGACAGTGTCCAACGCGGCATTGGTCTTCGCCATCAACGAACGCTCGTCGCCCCCGTCCGGCGTCTCACTCATGACTTCAGTTTTTCACCTTCACCGGCCGACCGCCATGAACTTCGCCGACCGGTATGGATTCGGTCTCGCAGTGCTGGGTATTTCGACGAGTGCCCGCGACGAAGGAGAACGGTATGTCTCGCACGGTTGCCGACGAGGTGTTGTCCCGCTTACGGGAATGGGGCGTCGAGTACGTCTTCGGTTATCCCGGGGACGGCATCAACGGGTTGGTCGCGGCGTTCGGTCGCTCCGGCAACGACCCTCGTTTCGTACAGGCGCGGCACGAAGAGATGTCTGCGTTCGAGGCGACGGGTTACGCCAAGTTCAGCGACCGGGTCGGTGTGTGCATGGCGACGTCCGGACCGGGTGCGGTTCATCTGCTCAATGGCTTGTACGACGCCAAGTCGGATCATGTTCCGGTCGTGGCCATCGTCGGCCAGACATCGCGCAGCGCGATGGGCGGCAGCTATCAGCAGGAGGTCGACCTGCAGTCGCTGTACAAGGATGTGGCCGCCGACTACCTCGTCGAGGTCAATGTGGCCGCTCAGATTCCCAACGCTCTCGACCGGGCGTTCCGCACGGCTCTGGCACGGCGGGCGCCGACCGCGGTCATCATCCCCGCTGATGTGCAGGAGGAGGAATACACTCCCCCGGCGCACGAGTTCAAGCAGGTGCCGTCCAGTCCGCCTGGCGTGAGCGGATCCTGGGTGCAGCCTGCGGCCGAAGAGATCGACAGTGCCGCTCGCATTCTCAATGCGGGGACGAAGGTGGCGATTCTCGTCGGACAGGGCGCACGCGGCGCCGCTGCCGAAGTGTGTGAGGTGGCGGACCGGACCGGTGCGGGCGTGGCGAAGGCGCTGCTCGGGAAGGATGTACTTCCCGATGATCTGCCGTTCGTCACCGGCGCGATCGGCTTGCTCGGCACCCGGCCCAGCTACGAGCTGATGCGGGACTGCGACACGCTGCTGATAGTCGGGTCGAATTTTCCCTACTCACAGTTCCTGCCCGCATACGACCGGGCGCGGGCCGTGCAGATCGACATCGACGGCACCCGGATAGGGATGCGGTACCCCACGGAGGTCAATATCGTCGCCGACGCGAAAGCTGCTCTGGCGGCGCTGATCCCATTGCTCGAACCCAAGGTCGACCGGTCGTGGCGGGAGGAGATCGAACGGGGTGTTCGGCGGTGGTGGGACACCGTCGAGCGCCAGTGCATGGTGTCGGCGCAGCCGGTCAATCCGATGCGGGTGGCGTGGGAGTTGTCGGAGCGCTTGCCGGAAGGTGCCATTCTCACCGCCGATTCGGGGTCGTCCACCAACTGGTATGCGCGGTGCGTGCGGTTGCGGGAAGGCATGCGCGGATCGTTGTCCGGCACGCTGGCCACCATGGGTGCGGGTGTCCCCTACGCTATCGGCGCCAAGTTCGCGCATCCCGGCCGTCCGGTTGTCGCGCTCGTCGGTGACGGGGCGATGCAGATGAACGGGCTCGCCGAACTCCTGACCATCGCCCGCTACCACCGGGAGTGGACCGACCCCCGCCTGATCGTGTGCATCTTCCACAACAACGACCTCAATCAGGTCACCTGGGAGTTACGCGCGATGGGCGGCGCACCGAAGTTCGAGGAATCGCAGACTCTCCCGGACGTGTCGTACGCCGACCTGGCACGGACCATCGGACTCGAGGCCGTGGCCGTCGATTCGCCCGACGAGCTCGGCGCCGCCTGGGATCGCGCTCTGTCCGCCTCCGTGCCGGTGGTCCTCGATGTTCGCTGCGACCCCGAGGTTCCACCGATTCCCCCGCACGCCACCTACGAGCAGATGAAGTCGACGGCGGAGGCGGTACTCGCGGGTGACGCGAACGCATGGCACCTCGTCGTACAGGGGGCGAAGATGAAGGCCCAGGAGGTCCTCCCACCCCGTCACCAGCGGTGACGACATTCCGGATGCTGCGACTGCGGTCTCGAATCGGAGGAGGCGCGGCGAGGCGGTATTATTCGGATGTTTGTTCGGTAGAGACACCTGCCATACCGCTGAAGTGGCGGCGGGTGCATGGGTACTCGCTCGCCTGAAATAGGGAGAGTAGTGCCATTGCCCGAGGATCTCGGTGCCGACGACACTCTGCGGCACCCCCGTGCCGACGTCGACACCACCGCACGTGTCGACGCAGTTGCGAGAGCGCTGGACAACCTGCAGCGCCGTCTGACCACCCCCGCGCAGCTGCAGGGTTTCCTGCAGGAACTGTGCGACTGTGTGGTGTCGACGATTGTCGAAGCGGACATGGCCGGTGTGACCCTGGTGGACGAGGATGGGCATGCCGAGACCGCGGCGTGCACCGATCGGCGCGCAGTGGACATCGACCTGAACCAGTACCGCAACGGTGAGGGCCCCTGCCTGGAGGCGGCCACCACGGGGCAGATCGTCAAGGTGCGGGTCGACGAGGTTGTCGAACGGTGGCCGGCGTTCGCGGCCGACGTGCACGACATCGGTGCTGCCAGCTACCTGTCGGCGCCGTTGCGGCTGGGTGAGGCGCACGCCGGTGCACTGAATTTGTACAGTTTCGGCAGCCATGGATTCGGCGATCTCGATGTGGCGTTGCTGAGGATCTTCACCAGTCTCGCCGAGGTGGTGGCCAGGATGACGCGTGAGGCGGCAGCAGCCCACGACGAGGTGGCCGGGTTGAAGAAGGCCATGGTCACGCGCGGTGTCATCGAGCAGGCGAAGGGAATTCTCATGGCGGCGGAGCGGATCTCGGCCGACGAGGCGTTCCGGATGCTGGTGACGAACTCGCAGCGCAGGAACGTCAAGCTGGTCACCGTGGCGCACGAGGTGGTCGAGACCGTCGCCGCCGATGATGGCGACTCCGACTGACACGGACAAGGCTCGGGTCAGCCGATGTATCGGCGCGCCTTCGACCGGGCCTGCGGTTCCTCGAGGAGCACCAGTCCGGCTTCCACGGTGTCGGGCACCACGCGCCGGTGACGCAGAACCCACGGGGTCGACCTGAGGGCCTCGAGCAGGGCAGCCGCGGTAGCGCGGTCTTTCGGGGCGCTACGCAGGATCACCAGCGAGCGGCGCGCCGCGCTTCGCACCGGACGCCGCAACCAGAGGGTCCACAGTGTGTTGCGGATACCGAGTTGCCGGCGGCGGGTGGCGTCCCGGCTCACCGAGGGCTCGTGGTGGATCACCATGTCCTCGTTCCACACCATCCACCAGCCGGCGGCGGCGAGATCGAGGGCGAGGAGTTCCTCCTCGCCGCCCAGCCACATCTTCTCGCAGAAGCCGCCGACCTGACGGAATGCCTCCACCCGGAACATCGTGAGGCCGGCCATCACGCCGAGGACAGCCGGACCCGGCAGCCACGACGGCCCGGGTACCGGTGAGTCCCGGAACTCGGGAGTGATCGGGTCCTCGACGAGGTCGGGTGCCACCAAGCACTTGCCGGTCACGGATCCGATCGTCGGATGCGCGTCGAGGACCGCGGCGCCGACGGTCAGGGCATCTGGTTGCCAGCGGGTGTCGTCGTCGCAGAACGCCACATACGGGCTCGTCACCAGCTCGACGGCCCGGTTCCGGGCGACGGCGCCGAGGTTGTCCCCCAACGCGAGGAGCCGGACCTGCGGGAATTCGCGCCGCACCATGTCGGTGGTGCCGTCACCGGAGCCGTTGTCCGCCACGATGATCGGTGCACGGTCGGGCAGGGTGGTCATGTGGGCGAGGGTTTTGCGCAGCTCGGCGCACCGGTTGTAGGTCATGACCACCACCGTGACCGGCGACGGCTTCTGCGGTTCGGCGCCGCTCACGGCCGGCTCCTCTCGAGTTCTTCGAGACGGCGTTCGAGGTGAGTGGGCACAACCCGCCGGTGTGCGACCGCGGCGGGAAGCTTGCGGATCGTGTCGAACAACGCCGGCGCCGCGGACGGTGTCCGGACCGCCGCGAACATGAGGGAGATGAGGGCACTCGCGACGGTCGGCACCGGTCGCCGCATCACGACGGTCAGGGTGTCGTTGCGGATCTCGCGGTTGCGTCGGCGGCTCGCGTTCGCGCGAACCGGGGAGGGATGGTGGTAGACGACGAGGTCCTCGACGTAGCACAGTTCCCACCCCTGCGCGGCGAGGTCGAGTGCGAGTAGCGCCTCCTCCCCCACGAACTCGAGCACGTGCGAGAAGCCCCCCACATTCTCGAATGCGGATCGTCGCACCACCGACGCGCAGGCGAGGAAACCCAGCACCGAGGGGCCGGGGGCACCGGGCCGTGTTCCGAGCGGACTGCAGGCCAAGAGGTCGTTGAGCGGGTCGTTGCGGGCCTGGGGGCCGACGAGGGTGCGGGCGGCGAGCAGCGCGACGGCGGGATGCTCGTCCAGCACCTTCTCCGCGAGGGGCAGAGCGTCAGGGTCCCACCAGGAATCGTCGTCGCAGAACGCGATGTAAGGCGTCGACGCGGCCCACACACCGTAGTTGCGAGCGGCGGCGCCCTCGTTGCGGGAGCGTGTAATCGTGGTCAGGGCCGGAATGACGCTGCGCGCCGCATCGACGACGTTCGCGGTGTCGTCGGTCGACGCGTTGTCGACGACGACGATCGGGGGTATGGGCCGAAGTTTCGACAGTTCGAGGAGGGTGCGCGAGAGGCTCGTCGCCCGGTTGCGCGTCACTATCACGACGGTCGTCTTCGAGGTCACCCAGCAGTGGTACCCGAGGGGCCGCGCACCGCAAACAGCCGGCCGAGGGAGAGGAGGTCGGTGCGCCGCTCAGCGTGACCGCAGCACACCGGACTCTTCGACGGCGGCGACGGAGAGGGTCCGGTAGCCGTGGTCGTCGAACAGGACGGTGATCCGGTCGGGTGCGGTGCTCATGACGGTTCCCGGGCCCCATTCGGAATGTTCGACCGCGGTGTCGACTGGCCAGGGTGCGTCCTGGTCGCAGGCGGCGGCCTCGCCGGTGGGCTCCGGGTGTGCGGTGGGCTCGGTCGCGCAGCATCGGTCACAGTTGCCGCAGGGCGGGTCGAAGGCCTCGCCGAAGTAGCCGAGCAGGAAGCTGCGACGGCAGTTGCGGGTGTCGGCGTACTCGCGCAGCATCTCGACACGCGACCGTGCCAGGCGTTCCTCCGCGGCGGCACGGTCGGTTGCCCGCCTCAGGGCCTCGTCGGTACCGAGGTCGCGGGCGGTGAAGCCTCTTCCTTCTGCGGCGACGGCGTCGACTTGTTCGAGCAGGTTGATCGCTGCCGTCACCTTGCGGCTCCCGGCGTCGAGTGCCGCGCGGAGGTCCTTGATTTTCGTGCGGCCACCGCTGCGGAGCAGTTCGAACACGTGGGCGAGAAAATCCTCGTCCGGTCGGTGAGACGCAAAGAACCTGCCGAGTGACAGCTCCTCGGGCCGGTAGAACAGCAGCGCCAACGCGCTCTCCCCGTCGCGGCCCGCCCGTCCGAGCTGCTGATAGTAGTTGTCGAGGGAGTCGGGAACGGAGGCGTGGACGACGAAGCGCACGTCGGGTTTGTCGATACCCATTCCGAAGGCGGAGGTCGCGGCCACGACGTCGAAGCGGCCGTCGAGGAACCGTTCGTGTACGGCTTCCCGCTCGGATTTCTTCATTCCGGCGTGGTAGGCGGCGGTCCGCAGACCGCGGGTGGACAGCTCTTCGGCATAGAATTCGGCGTCCTTGCGGGTCGCCGTGTACAGCAATCCCGGTTGCGGAAGGTCCGGTACCCGGTCGAGTACGGCGCGTTCCTTGTCCGCTCTGCTCACGTAGCGGTCCACCTCGAGGGTGATGTTGGGGCGGTCGAAGCCCGTCGCGACCACCGCGGGATCATCGAGCGCCAACCGGTCGATGATTTCCTGCCGGACCGGGGGCGGCGCCGTGGCGGTCAGCGCGAGGACGGGTGGGTGACCGAGCCTTCGCACGGTATCGGCGATGCGTAGGTAGTCGGGACGGAAATCGTGGCCCCAGGCGGCGACGCAATGCGCCTCGTCCACCACGATGAGGGAGACGTTCGCTGCCTCGAATCGGGAGATCACGTCGCTGTTCGCCAGTTGTTCGGGCGCGACGAACACGTACTCGGCCTCCTGCTTCTCGACGGCACGCCAGGTGGCCTCGAGGTCGCGTGCGGACCGTGTGGAGTTGATCGCCACCGCCCGGGGTGCGCCCGCCGAGTCGATGCCGGCGATCTGATCCTCCTGCAACGCGATCAGTGGGGAGATGACCAGAGTCGTCCCTGTGAGCAGGACGGCGGGGACCTGGTAGATCGCCGATTTACCCGCCCCGGTGGCCATGACGACGAGCGCGTCGCGGCCGGTCATCAACGCCTGCATCGCCTCGAGCTGTGCGGGGCGCAGGGTGTCCCAGCCGAATGTGTCCCGCGCCGTCGCCTGCAATCTCTCGCGTAGGTCGGATGCGCGCTCGGTCATCGTCGTCTGCCCCATGGCGGCGTGGTCGGCGGCATCGTGAGAAATCAGCCCTGGTTCCGCTTCTTCGCACGCTGACGTGCGACGACGAACAGTACGACAGCCACCAGTATCACCAGTGCAATGAGCTCCATAGCTCCCGTTTACCCGGCTTCCCGGAACCTATGCACCCCGCCGCCGTCGCGGGCAGCGTGCACACCGGGAAGGAGGTGAGGCCGGAATTGACAGGATGGGGTAACGTCAGTGTCCTGCACGGTTGAGCCCCCAGCCGCAAAGGACGGGCTGGGTTCGCACACCGTTCCCGTGCCTGTCTCCCTCGTCGCTACGACCGTGAGGAGTCCGACATGAAATCTGTTCTCAGTGCACATTCGGGACACCACGATTCTGCAGAAAACACCATGCTTTTCAGTTGGGCCGCCGAGCCCGAGCACGGCAAGCTCACCGTCGAGTGCACCCCCGGTGCAGGCGGCGTCCTGGTCGTCCGTATCTCCGGTGACATCGACGTCACCACCGTTCCTCTCTTCGGTATTCACCTGGACGAGGCGATCAACGAACGCCTGCCGTTCGTTCTGGACTTGACCCACGTTCAGTTCTTCTGCGCATCAGCACTTTCGGTGCTGGAGATCATCGCCGGCCGCGCCCGCAGGCTGGGCCTGCCCTGGGCGGTCACCGGGAACACCGCGGTCCGCCGGCCTCTGACCGCCATGAAGCTGGACACGGTGGTGCCGTATTCCACCTCCCTCGACGACGCATGCAGGCTTGTCGCAGAGGGGCTCCCTACCCACGGGATTTCGGCGTGAACGATGAAACGCCGCAGGGCACATCCGACTTCGTCGTCGTGGCGAACCGGCTCCCGGTAGATCTCGAGACACTCGACGACGGGACCACCCGGTGGAAGCGGAGCCCGGGGGGACTCGTGACGGCCCTCGAACCGATTCTCGATCGGGAGAGCGGCTCATGGGTGGGCTGGCCGGGTGTCCCCGATACCAAGGTCGAACCGATCGTGTCGGGGAAACTTCATCTGTATCCGGTCGAGCTCAGTTCGCACGAGGTGACGCGCTACTACGAGGGTTTCTCCAACGCCACCCTCTGGCCGCTCTACCATGACGTGCTGGTCGCGCCGGTGTTCGATCGTGGCTGGTGGCAGACCTATGTGGACGTCAACCGTCATTTCGCCGAGGAGACCGCGCGCACGGCGGCCGAGGGTGCGACCGTGTGGGTGCAGGACTACCAGTTGCAGCTCGTTCCGCGGCTGCTGCGCGAAATGCGTCCCGATCTGACCATCGGCTTCTTCCTGCACATCCCCTTCCCGCCCGTGGAATTGTTCATGCAGTTGCCCTGGCGCAAGGAGATCGTGCAAGGACTGCTCGGGGCAGATCTCATCGGATTCCACCTCCCCGGCGGCGCCAACAACTTCCTCTTCCTCGCCGAGCGCCTGCTCGGGCTCGACACCACCGCGGCGGGCGGCGGACTTCGCAGCGGGCTCGGTGAAGTGCGGCTGGACGATCGGGTCGTCCGGGTGGGGGCCTTCCCCATCTCCGTCGACGCCCGCCAACTCATCGACGATGCGACCGATCCTGCCGTCGTCGCGCGGGCAGCGGAGATCCGGCGCGAACTGGGAAACCCGCGGAAGGTGCTGCTCGGGGTCGACCGCCTCGACTACACCAAGGGAATCGACCTGCGCCTCGCAGCGCTCGGTGAACTCCTGGACGAGGGTCGTCTCGATCCGTCCGACACCGTGATGGTGCAACTGGCGACCCCGAGCCGCGAACGCGTCGAGCACTACATGAAGATGCGCAGCTCCATCGAGGAGCAGGTCAGCCACATCAACGGCGATCACGGTCAGATCGGCAAGCCTGTGGTGCATTACCTCTACCAGCCGGTGGACCGCCGGGAGTTGATCGCTCTCTATCTCGCCGCGGACGTCATGCTGGTGACGCCGATGCGGGACGGGATGAACCTGGTGGCGAAGGAGTACGTGGCATGCCGCACCGATCTGGGTGGTGCGCTGGTGCTCAGCGAGTTCGCCGGAGCCGCGGCCGAACTGCGCGGCGCCTATCTGGTCAACCCCCACGATCTGGACGGTGTGAAGAACACGATCCTCGAAGCCCTCGAACAGGACCCCGAGCAGGGGCGGCGTCGTATGACGAAATTGCACGAGCAGGTTGTCGAGCACGATGTGCATCGATGGGCCGAGTCGTTCCTGGGCGCGCTGACGCCACCGTGATCCGGCGCGCGCCGACAGGGCGCCGAACCATGATGCACCGCTCGCCCACGGACGAAGGAGTAATGAGTGATTCGGGTCGCCTCCGTACCGGCGTCTCATGTGTACGTTCGCCATCTGACCGATCCGGGAGGCAACGACACCGTTGTTCGACTCCCGGATCCGGTGCCGGCAGACGGACGGAAAGTTCCCGGCGGGTGGTGGCCGCCGTTGATGCTCGACCCGGAATGGATCAGCAGAAATCACCGAAGTTTCGATGTCTTCCACATTCATTTCGGTTTCGACGCCATCGAACCGGCATTGATGAAGGACATCGTGCACGAGCTGTCGTCGCGGCGGAAACCGTTGGTGTACACGGTCCACGATCTGCGTAACCCACATCATCCCGACCCCGAACCGCACCTCGAAGCTCTGGACGTGCTGGTGCCCGCCGCCACCGAGCTGGTCACCCTCACTCCCGGTGCGGCCGCGGTGATCGAGTCGAATTGGGCCCGGATACCCACCGTCCTTCCGCATCCGCACGTCGTGGAGCGGCCCCTCATCGAACGCGCTCGGCCCGCTTCGGGAGCCTTCGTCGTCGGTGTCCACGTGAAGAGTCTTCGAGCGAACATGGATCCGTTCCCGGTGCTCGACACCCTCACCCGAACCGTGTCGGCGCTGGACGGGGCGCGCCTGCAGATCGACGTCCACGACGAAATTTTCGATCCGGCCAACCATTGGTACGCCCCCGACGCCGGACCCCGGCTGCTGAGCTACGCCGAGTCGGACTGCGTCGACCTGCGAGTACACCCCTACTTCTCCGACGAAGAGTTGTGGGACTATCTGTCGTCCCTGTCGGTGTCCGTGCTGCCGTACCGGTTCGGTACCCACTCCGGCTGGCTCGAGGCCTGCTACGACCTCGGCACCGCGGTGGCCGCGCCGTCCTGCGGGTTCTATGCCCAGCAAAAACGCTGCGGTAGCTACGATTTCGATGAAAGCTCCTACGACGGCTCGTCGCTCGAGCATTGCATCGAGGGCCTCTACGAGCAGTCGAACCTGCGGGCCACCTGGGGTGAACGCGAACAGGAGCGGCGAAACCTGGCACGGGCTCATCGCGAACTCTACGAGCGGGCGCTCTCCTGGCGGGTGTTGCCGTGACGGCCGACCCGCTACGGATCGCCCTCATCGCATCGAGTCGCTACCCTATCCGCCAGCCGTTCCCCGGTGGTCTGGAATCGCACGTCTGGTATCTCGCCCGTACCCTGAGCGGCGACGGTCATCACGTCACCCTGTTCGCGGGCCCGGGTTCGGACCGCACGCTGGGCTGCGCTCACCTGCAGGTGCGGACGTTGGATGTCAGTCATGCCGCCCGACAGGATGTTTCGATGCCGTCGATGTGGTTCATGCAGGAGCATCACGCCTACCTGCAGCTGATGCTCGACCTGTCCGGCCCACTCGCCGAGTCGTTCGACGTGGTCCACAACCACAGCCTGCACTATCTGCCGGTCGCCATGGCATCCGCCGTTCCCGCACCCGTGTTGTCGACGCTGCACACCCCGCCCACACCGTGGCTGGAATCGGCGCTCGCAGTGCGTTCGGGCGCCGGGGCACATTTCGCCGCCGTGAGCAGACACACCGCGGCGGCGTGGCAGCACGCCGTCGACGACATCGAGGTGGTGCCGAACGGCGTCGATCTGGACAGCTGGCCCGAAGGTCGCGGTGGGCCGCACCTCATCTGGTTCGGCCGGCTGGTGCCGGAGAAGGGCGCCCATGTCGCGGTGGACGCCGCCCGGCGCGCCGGTTTCCCGATCGTGCTCGCGGGTCCGATCAGTGATGCCGAGTACTTCGACCGGATGATCCGGCCTCGGCTGGGACCGGAGGTCACCTATCTCGGGCATCTGGCGCAGCCCGAGCTGGCGGCGGCGATCGGCGGGGCCGCGGCGACACTGGTGACTCCCCTGTGGGACGAACCGTATGGGCTGGTGGTCGCAGAATCGTTGGCGTGCGGAACGCCTGTGGCGGCGTTCGCCCGCGGTGGGATCCCCGAGGTGCTCACCCCGGACTGCGGCAGTCTCGTCGCCGCGGGGGATGTCCAGGCCCTGGCCCGGGCGATCCCGGACGTCGTCGGGCGCTCGCGTGCGGCGGCGCGCGCCCACGCCAGGGAACGGTGCTCCGAGCGCAAGATGGTCGACACGTACGTCGGCCTGTACCGGCGACTGGCGCGGGGCCACACCCGACCCCGGGCGCAGGGGAAGGCCGCACCGTGATCGGTTACTACATTCACCACCACGGTCATGGTCACCGGATGCGGGCATCGAGTATCTCTGCGCAGTTGCAGTCGCCGGTCACCACGCTGTCGTCGGCGCCGCCACCGCCCGCGGGACGTTTCGCCGACAGTATCGCGCTGGCCCGTGACGACCGCGGCAGTGACCCCGTCAACCCCACCGCCGACGGCGCGCTGCACTGGGCGCCCACACACGACACCGGGCTGCGGACACGGATGGCCCG
The DNA here is from genome assembly GCF_044389235.1 of Rhodococcus sp. NPDC019647. Lineage (NCBI taxonomy): Bacteria > Bacillati > Actinomycetota > Actinomycetes > Mycobacteriales > Nocardiaceae > Rhodococcus > Rhodococcus sp. NPDC019647. The sequence continues at coordinate 886,661 of NZ_JBIRXS010000001.1, forward strand.
GATCGTGTCCTGGATCGACGCGACCCGCCCCGATCTGGTGGTGGTGGACGTATCGGTAGAGGTGGCAGCGCTCGTACGGTTGCTCGGTGTCCCGGTCGTGCTGATCGCCATGCCCGGCGAGCGCACCGACGCACCGCACCATCTCGGTTACCAACTGGCCGACCACATCATCGCCGCATGGCCGCAAAACCTGTACGACCCCCGGTGGTTGCGCGAGTTCGCCCACAAGACGACCTTCGTGGGCGGGATCAGCCGGTTCGAGGGACGCGCCGTCACCGCACCCGACCGGTCCGTGCAGACCCGCATCCTCGTACTCAGCGGGGCGGGCGGAACGTCCCTGACGATGGACGACATCCGGCATTGCGCACACGAGCACCGCAACTACCGGTGGCAGGCGCTCGGCATTCCTGGGGCGCCGTGGGCCGAGGACCCGTGGCAGCACCTGTGCGGCTGCGACGTGGTCGTCTCGCATGCCGGGCAGAACGCGGTGGCCGACATCGCCGTGGCGCGTCGTCCGGCGATCATCATCGGTCAGCCACGACCGTTCGACGAGCAGGTGGAGACGGCACGCGCGCTCGGGAACGCGGGACTCGCCGTGTCGATACCCCGATGGCCGGAGACGTCGCAGTGGCCGCAGCTCGTCGACCGTGCGCTCGCACTGGGCGGCGAGCGATGGGTCCGCTGGCAGACGTCCGGTGCGGCGGCCCGCGCCGCCGCGGTCATCGACAGTGTGGCCAAGCGGGCGGGGGGACTGCGATGAAGACGGCGGTCGTGACGATCGCCGCCCGGCGCGAGCACCACCTCCGGCAGCATCTGCGTTCCGTCGGGCAGATGACGGAGCGGGTGGGCGATCACGTGGTGGTCGCGATCGGCGACCGCAAAACCACCGAGGTGGTGTCCGAGGTCGGCGGCGCCCGCGGTGTGTGGTGCGAACACGACGGCGGTCCCCTCCCCCTGGCGGCTGCCCGCAATCTCGGCGCCGATGCTGCCCTGGCGGCCGGCGCCGACCTGATCGTCTTCCTCGACGTCGACTGTCTCGCCGGCCCGGCGCTGCTGCGGCGATATCGGGTGGCCGCCGACCATCCGCGAAACCACTCCACCCTGCTGTGCGGGCCGGTCACCTACCTCCCGCCGCCCGGGCCGGGTGGCTACGACCTGGACCGCCTCGCCGAGCTGCGGAATCCGCATCCCGCCCGTCCCGCCCCCGAGGACGGGACCGTCCTGACCGGGACCGACTTCACCCTCTTCTGGTCTCTGTCGTTCGCAGTGAGCCGCGAGACCTGGCACCGCATCGGCGGTTTCTGCACCGAATACCGCGGATACGGAGGTGAGGACACCGACTTCGCGTGTTCCGCGGCCGAGGCCGGGATCGGTCTGCGGTGGGTCGGCGGCGCAGACGCGTTCCACCAGCACCATCCGGTGTCCGATCCGCCCGTCGAGCACCTGGGCGACATCCTCGCCAACGCTCACCTGTTTCACCGCAGGTGGGGATGGTGGCCGATGCGGGGATGGCTCGAGGCGTTCGAGGCCCTCGGCTTGATCGACTACGACGCGGCGAAGTTGCGGTGGGTGCCGCGGTGATCTCACTCGGCGGGAGTGGTCACCGATTCGACGATGCGACGCGCCACCTCGGCCAGCTTGAGATGCTCCTGCTGGGACTGCACGACGAGGATCTCGAAGGCCTGATCGGCGGACACACCTCGTAGGGCCATCACGATGCCTTTGGCCTGCTCGATGACGGCACGGGTTTCCATCGCCTTGGTCAGGCCCGATATCTCGTTCCTGGCCTGTGTCACGCTGTTCGCGCTCCTGAGGAGCCCCTCGATCGCCGTGGTGTACACGAGTAGGACGACGGCGTCGAAGTCGCTGAAACCGTGGTCTTCGCGCCCGTAGAGGTCGAGGGTGCCGGCGACGCTCTCGTCGACCGTGAGGGCTGCCGACAGGACACTGCGCATCCCGGCCTGCTCGAGCTCCTCGGCCAGGGTGGGTGCCTGCACGGCCGCGTCGACGAGCCGCAACCGCAGAACCTTCCTCGCCGCCGCGGTGGGGGCACCGTCCGCCGGAGCGGACGGTCGGTGCTGTACCAGGTGCCGGGGGTCGACGGCGCGCACCGCGTCGTCGGTCGAGGCGACGGTCACCACCTCGCCGTCCCGCACGAGAGAAATCCCCGCCAGGTCGGCGTCGGGGATCGCGTCGACCACCTGCTCGCACACCCGCCGGAGGAGGACGTCCATCTCCACCTCGGATCCGCAGTTCCTGTTGAACTCGTCGAGTGCGACTGCCAGGGAACCTAATTGGGCCGCTACCGTGGCACCGTCGAGAGCAGGAGGCATCGACCCGGGGAAGTCACCAGCAGTCTCGACCATTCTCGGATACACCTCAAATTCCGGGTGTAACCGAACGGACACCCACTGAACGAACGCAGCAGCTGTCTCTACCGTCGAGATGACTTTACTCGACCGCGGATGTCCTCCTGCCCACCGATACCCGCAGCCGGGACGCCGCCCACACCGGTCAGCGAACCCGCTGGTCGTCCCCGCCGGCGAGCGAGTTCAACGCCGGTGCGCACGGCCGCAGGAGGCTTCCGGCGCTCATCGAGGAACCCGTGGTCTGACTGTCGTGCCGGGCGACCACTTCCTCGAAACGGCGCAAGCGTTGCCGAGCGGTGCGCACGGCGGCGGCCCGGTCGCGATGTTCGGCGTCGACACCGAAGGACGTCCGGATCACCTCGGCGAGGGCCTGCACGAACTCAGCCGCCGCCGTACCGATCGGCGGCGGCAGAGGGTCGAACGGCGGGTGCGGGTCGATGGTCAGTTCTGCGGCGCGCAGAATCTCGGCACATTGGGGCCACGCCTCGGACAGGGCGACCACGGCGCTGCCCCACCGCTCCTTGGCGGCGAGCGCCGGGGAGGCGGCCGACCGGAGGTTGCCGCGGGCGCTCTCCTCGGTCCAAGCCACCGCCTCGAGCGCCTCGTCGAGTTGCGAGCGGACCTGCGCCGACCGCTCGTTCCACTCAGCTGCCCGGCCGCTGGCCCCGCCCTTCAGCTCATCCGGCACCTCGGCCAGCAGATTCGCGGCGGTCACCCCCACCCCGGTCACCGCGCGCTGCGACCGCTTCACATACAGCGGCGGCAGGAACAGGGCGTTCACCGCGACCCCGGTTGCCGCGCCGAGGGCGATCTCCACGATGCGGAAGCCGAGCACATCCGGGTCCTCGGCGGCGCCGTACGTCACCATGAGCAGTGCCGTCACGGCCACCCAGATGCCGCTCGAACCCAGTCGGCGCCAGCGCCCGAGGAGCAGGCCCACCAGAACCGCGATCCCGACCCCGACGGTGATCGAGTCGACGAGGGCTCCCACGGCGGCGGCCAGCACCACCCCGAGGGACACGGCGGCGAGCTGTTCGGCCGCCACCCGCAGCGAGCGGGACACCGTCGCCTCGATCATGAACACCGCCGCGTACGGCGCCAGGAACGGCTGAGGCAGCGCGAACACCATGGCTGCCAGCACCCATGCCAGGACGGCGGCCGTGGCCGCTTTGACCGCCTGGATCAGGACGGTGCCGCGATCGGCGTCCGACGTCCACGTGCGAAGGCGGCGGAACACCCTCACGTGTAGCGGAGCAGGGCCGCGCAACCGTCCGCGGGCGTGAGCCGCTCGTCGGTCCGGATCAGGGTTGCACCGGTAGCGATGGCGGCGAAGGGTAGCGCTTCGTCCGCCCGCCGCGTGACTTCCACGGTCGAGCCCATTTCGGACAGCTGGTCGGCGTTGGTGGCGACCCAGGTCGGGGTGTCCCCGACCAGCACGGTGCGGTTCTCGAGATCGCCGATGAGGAGCGTCTCGACCTGTCCGGCGCGCAGCGCCGCCGTGACCGCATCGAGTCCCTCGGCGGCAAGGCCCGACGCTCGGCCGCTTTCGGCCCGCACCCGGTCGGCGGCGTCGTCGATCACCGCCAGCCGGCGGCGCGCCAGTTCCTGGTCGATGGCACGGTGCACGTCCACCGTGCCCGCGCCGGCGGACCGAGAACCCGATTCCAGGGCCACCGCGGCCGCTCGGGAGCGTTCGGGCAGGGTGGCCAGCAACTGAGTGCGCGATTGCACCTCCCCGATTACGAAGATCGGCTCCGTGTGATGTTTGTCGGCGAGAACGGTCAACCGATCGGCCACGGTGGAGTGGGTCCGCCGCGCGGCCTCTTCTTCCGGCGGCTGCGGATCCCCGGAACGGCGGGTGTCGGCCCCGGCGGCCGCCTGCGCCGGCTCGTCGGCGCCGGACACCTTCTCCGACAACACGGCTCGCCCCTGCGTGTCGTACACCGACAGATCGGCACCCTCCTGATCGACGGCGACGACGAGGTAGGGCGATCCGGTGGCTCCGTGTTCGACGATCGGCACGAGGTACGGCAGATCGGAATACCGGGCCATCGTCGCGGCAGGGGGCCGCAGGAGGTGTTCGTCGAGGTAGACCCGGGTGGCGTCGGCGACCAGTCCGCGGCCGCTGCGACCCACCGCCGGGGAGGCGGTGAGGACGGCCTCCTCGAGGGTGTCGAGCACCGGGTCGGGCGCCCCGTCACCGCGAAGTTGCTCGCGCAGGCCCCGCCATCTCAGCTCGAGCTGTTTGGCGGCGTCCTCGGTGTCGTGCGAGTCCTCGAAGTAGACCGAGGCAAAGGGTCCCTCCGCGGAGATCAGGGGGTGGAAACGTTCGGCGTGCACAGTCTTCTCCAATCCACGTGTACGACAGTTCTCGTGTGCCCGGCATCCGGTCTGCGAAACCGGCTCCGCCGTCACACCAGCTGACGCGGTATCCGTCGGTGCCAGTTCTGCGAATAGACCCGTCGGTCCCCTTGTGCGGCATCGAGTTCGAACGCGTCCAGGTCCGCGGTGATCACGAAATCCGTGGCCGTCGACGTCAGGACCGTGCGGGTGCGGACCTCGGTCCGCCAGTCGTCCCGCTCGTATCGGCGCACGGTCTGCGTTTCGCCGCGCGCCGAATTGACATCGTTGCCGCGGAAACTGAACCACTCCCGCGTCGCCCTGCTGACGACGGTCCCGATCTCGTCGATGCGGAACGAGCCCTGGTCGTCGACGATCTCGAGCGTGGAGGTGCCGCTCTCGAGATCGCGAATGGTGCGCCAGTGGTGCTCCCCCTGGCGAAGCCGGGTCACCGCCAGCTTTTCGGCGGCCCGGGGTTCACCGAGGTCGCGCAACCGGGCGTCGTCCTCGTCGCGGGGCGGGCGGACGGGCAGGACGAGGGTTCCGCCCGTGGAAACCGTCAAGGTCACCGGTTCGGGTGGGGGCCATGCCAACGGAAAATACGAGGTGGACAGTGACAGCCGCACGCGATGGCCGGCCGGGAAAACCTGGGCTGCGCCGTTGAGCGGCAACCGGATCCGGTAGTTCCGTCCCGGCGTGAGGGCGGCGGGATGTTCGCTGCCGTCCCGGTGCGTGAGGTTGAGGACACCGTAGGTGACGCGGGTGGCCTCGCCGTTCGGGGCCACATCGGACAGGCGGGCGGCGAGCATGGCGACGGGGGTATCGGACGACACCTCGAGTTCGACTTCCGGTAGCCCGAGAATTTCGAGCGGCTCGTCGAGCGATTCGGTTTCGAAAACCAGTGCGCCGCCGTCCTCTTCACGCTGATCCGACGGCAGATCGGGGGTGGCCGCGTAGGACGCCCACTTGCCGGCGAACATGCCCACGCTCATCGGCGATTGGAGGAAGAGCGGGCGGGGTTCGTCGTCCTCCTGGGCGGCCGCACCGGTTTCGGTGAGGATGTGCCGGCCGAAGGTGTACCGGCGCTGCTCGACGTGGGGCGACGGCCAGGACGGTTCGGCAACCCACCGGCCCGGCCGCTGCGCGTAGGAAGGATTCGGTTCCACGCTGTTCTGCATCCATGCCCGCACCATCGGTTCGTCCATGACACCGTTGTCGATTCCCTTGAGCCAGTGATCCCACCAGCGGACCACCTCGGCGAGGAAGTCGATCGCCGGACCGGGCACACCGAGGTGCGGGTATTTGTGGCCCCACGGCCCGATCAGGCCCTTGCGCGGGACGTCGAGATGCTCCATCAGGCGGAAGATCGCGTTGGTGTATCCGTCCGCCCATCCCCCGACCGCCAGAACCGGGCAGCGCACAGCGCTGTAGTCCTCGTTGACGGAGGCACGTTTCCAGTAGTCGTCCCGATGCTGATGCTCGAGCCAGTTCTCGATCCACAATCCACTGCCCCGGAGCCGTTCCAACCACATTTCCCGCCAGCTGTCTCCGACGATCGCCGGATCCGGTGGCAGGCTGTTGAAGGCGAACATCACGGTGGCCTCGGACAGGTTGTCCGAGAGCAGGCACCCGCCCATGTAATGCATGTTGTCGACGTAGAGATCCTCGGTGGCCGAGGCGCTGATGATCGCCTTGAGGGCGGGTGGGCGCTGCGAGGCGACCTGCAGGCTGTTGAAACCGCCCCAGGAGATGCCCATCATCCCCACGTTCCCGTCGCACCACGGCTGCCGGGCCAGCCATGCGATCACCTCGCAGGCGTCGTCGTGCTCGGCGGGAAGGTACTCGTCCTGCAGGACGCCGTCGGAGTCGCCGCTGCCGCGCATGTCGACGCGCAAACAGGCGTAACCGTGACCGGCGATATAGGGGTGGTTCAGGGCGTCCCGCCCGCGGGTGGAATCACGTTTGCGGTATGGCAGGTATTCGAGCACCGCCGGGACCGGATCAGTGTCCGCATCGACCGGCAACCACATCCGGGCGGCGAGCCGGGCTCCGTCCGGCATGGTGATGAAGGTGTTCTCGATGGCGCGGACCTCGCGGGGGAACGCGGTGACCGTCTGCATGAAAAGGACCGTCCTCTCAGTGCTGGTTCGGGACCGGCTCGAACTCGAATGGCAGTTCCGCCAGCGCGCGGTCGACGTGCTTTTCCAACTGGGCGATGTCGTCGGCGCCGATGTACATGGTCCCGAGCACATAGCGGTAGGCGTCCTGGTTCGGCAGGTCGGCGAGGCGGTCGCCGGGCCGGACATCGATGAGGACTTTCGTCTCGGGCACCGCCTTCTGCACGCGGGCAATGTCCTCATTGCTCGGCACCCTCGTCACGATGCCGTCCTCGTAGTGCGGGATGATGCATTTCGCCGCCACGCCGAATGTGCCGTGCCGCCGCTGCATGCGCGGTGGTGTGCCGAGCGCGATGTCGATCGCCACCTCGTGGTTCGACATGCCGTCCACCTTGGCGAACAGGTCACTGTGCGACTGCGAGATGCGGGTGTTCACCTCGATCAGCCAGAGTTTGTCCTCCTTCTCGTCCCACATGAATTCGGAGTTGAAGCAGCCGTTGTCGAATCCGACGTGCCGCAGGTACCGCTCGGTGATGTCGATCATCCGTTGCTGCACCTCGGGCGGCACCGTGCTCGCCGGATAGTCCAGCCGGTCGAAACTGTGCCCCGTGGCGTCCTTGTGCATGTCGAAGACCCCGTGCACCGAGAACTCGCCGTTGAACATCGTGCCCTCGGGGGCGGCCTGGATTCCGGTGATCACCTGCTCGGCGAGACACGTCGTGCCCGACACTCCCCGTACCGCCTCGGGGAGGTCGACGCGCCGGAGCGCTTCATCGAACGCATGCCCCACCAGGCCGATCCTCTCGCGAATCTCTGCGATTGCCTCATGGAAGGCGGCCGCATCACCGATCTCGAACCCGAGTTGGGAGGAATGCGACTTCACCGGTTTCACCCAGAACGGGAACTCGAGCCCGATGGAATCGAGGGCGTGGTCGTCGAACGGGTCGAAGGAGGCGAACCGGGGCACCGTGTCGGGTACGGATTCTTCCTGGGCGAGCCGGCTCCAGTACTTGTGCTCGCAGGCGAGCACACTGCGCAGGGGCGGCGCGGGAATGCCTCGCTCGGCGGCCAGGATGGGTGCCAGAACGCTGGTGGGAAAGTCCCAGTGGGCGATGATTGCGTCAACGGTTCCGGGAAACGCGTCGAGTTCCTCGCGGCACCTGGTGAGGAGATCCTCGAACACGTACTCGTCCGGGGCGACAAGTGTGTGGTAGTCGAGCAAGCCGTGGAATCGATAACTTGCCGCGTCACGGACGGTGCTGAGTTCTTCGCGTTGCAGGTCGGTAAGGCCGAGAATAAAAATGTTCTTACCCATACGTTGCAGCGTTCCCGCATCCACTTCCGGGGAAACGGAGATTCGTCGCCCAAGCCTCTGGGTACGCAGGAGGCGGGATCGATTGTCAACGGAGGAAGGCAACTGATGAACACCCACGTGACGGTGAAACTCTTACGCGAACTGCTCGACTCGTCACTGCCCGACGCGACTCTGATTCTCGTCGACGGGACTCCTCGGGTGGTCGGCTCCGCGGACCTCGAGGACGAGGCGCAGCCTTTCGTCATCGTCACGCGGGACGACCTGCGCGATCGGCTTCCGAAAGACAGGGACTACGGCGACAGTGACCTCGAATTCCATGCCGCCGAGCTCGAATCGACGGTGGCGTCGCTCGGCGGGTGAACGGCCACTGCTCAGCCGTCTCCCAGCTGCTCCCGCAGCCCGGCGAGAGTCCTGGCCAGGATCCGGGACACCTGCATCTGGGAGACGCCGACCCGCTGCGCGATTTCGGTCTGTGTCATCGAGCCGAAGAACCGCAACATCAGCACACGACGCTCGAGTGGAGGTAGCTTCTCGAGGGCCGGCCGCACCGCCGCATGACTTTCCACATTCGCCAACTCGGGGTCCTCCTCGCCGAGTGTCTCGGCGAGCGGAAGGTCATCGGGATCGTCGCCCATGGTCGCATCCATCGACAAGGTTTGATACGCGTTCTTCGCGAGCAGCCCCTCCGACACCTCGCGGACGTCGAGGTCCAGTTCCGCCGCGATTTCGCTGGCAGACGGGGAACGACCCAGATCCTGGGACAGTTCGTCGACCGCTTTGGTGATCAGTGCATGCATCTCCTGCATTCGCCGGGGCACACGCATCGACCATCCGACATCGCGGAAGTAGCGCCGCACCTCCCCCATGATCGTGGGCACGGCGTAGGAGACGAAGTCGTAGCCGCGGTCCGGATCGAAACGGTCGACCGCTTTCACCAATCCGAGGCGCGCCACCTGCAACAGATCCTCGTGCGCCTCACCGCGGCCACCGAACCGGCGGGCAATGTGCTCGGCCAGCGGCAGGCACCGGGTGATGACATCGTCGCGCAGCACCGACGCCTCGGCGGACGAACTCTCGAGCGCCCCGAGGCGCGCAAGGGTCGGCGCCACGTCCTTGTAGTCATCTCTGCCGGGACGGCGCCGCTCGCTGCGTTCCGACACGGGCGACACTAGAGGGTGCCCCGGTGTTTGACGAGGTCGACGGTGACGCCTCGCACACCGATCGCGTCGTCACGGGGGCCCTCGGTCACCGACACCGTATCCATCAACGTTTCCAGGACGTGCCAGCCGAAGCTCTCGCGGTTGGGCACACCCGCCCGGGTGAGGAACCCACCGATGGTGACGTGCAAAGCGTTCTCCGCTACCGCGAAGGAGCAGGTCAACTCCGAACTCGGCTGCGCTGCCGCGATCAGTTCCGAGCACACCTCGTCGACCGCGAGCTTGACATCGGCCACGTCGTCCAGGGTGAAGTCACCGAGGACGGCGAGGGTCTCTGCAACCGCACGCACCACGGGCAACTGTTCGAACTCCGCCGCTACACGAAGCACCACGGGCACACTCGATCTCGTTTTCATCTGCGTAACCTCGTCGACCTCGGCCATCTGCACTCCACGTCTGTCGTCGGTATCTTCGACTTCCGGCAGCGTACCCAGGGAGTGCACTACTCAACCGACCGACAGCCCCAGCGAGCACGCGGGCAGCGGAACCGACCGGTAGGAATTCGGGCGACCGGGGAGGTGCGTACCCCGGCGGGGGCCCGGGTACTTCGCTGTCATGACTCCTCTTACCGCACTCGCCCTCACCTGTTCGCTGAAACCCTCTCCGGCACCCTCGAGTAGTGAACTGATGGCCGAGCAGGTCCTCGCCGAGCTGGGCAAGCATGGGGTGACCGGGGACACCGTGCGACTGGTCGATCTCGACATCCGCCCGGGAGTCGGCACCGACATGGGAAACGGCGATCAGTGGCCGGATGTCCGCACACGCATCCTCGAATCCGACATCCTTCTCGTGTCGACACCGACGTGGCTCGGCCATGTCGAGCGTGGCAAAACGGGCGCTCGAGCGGCTGGACGCGGAACTGTCCGAGACCGATGAGCAGCAGCGTCCCATCCTGTTCGACAAAGTCGCGATCGCGGCCGTCGTCGGCAACGAGGACGGGGCCCACGCGATTGTCGCCGACCTGTTCCAGGCCCTCAACGACTGTGGTTTCACTATTCCCGCACAGGGCTGCACGTACTGGAATGGTGAGGCGATGACACCCGGTGACTACAACGACCTCGACGAGGTGCCGGAGGCGGTGGCGTCGACCACCGCGACCTTGGCGCGCAATGCGGCGCACCTGGCGCGTGCCTTGAAAGCCGAGCCGTACCTTCCGGGAGACTGAACGGCCGGCGCCGACGTCGTGTGCGGCTACCGCACGGCCCGGATGATCACCAGTTCTTCGGTGCGCTGCCCGGGCGCGATGAGGCCCCTGGATTCGAACAGGGCCCGCCGCGCGGCGAGGACTGGGCCGAATGGGATCTCGGTGCGGGCCACCACGTCGACGGACAGGCCCTGCTCCTCGAGCATCGTCTGGGTCTTTTCCACCCCGCTCAATGCGGATTGTGCGAGCAGCAGTGTTCCGCGCTCGCCGAGAACTTCGGGTGCCTCGACGCAGATCCGGTCGAGAAGTGCCCGCCCGTCCTTGCCCGCATCCCAGGCCCGGGCGATCCCGGTGTCGGGCAGCTCGTCGTCGGCCGCCGGCACATAGGGCGGGTTGGACACCACGAGGTCGAACCGTTTGCCGCGCACCCCTGCAACGAGGTCGCTACGCAGCACCCGAATGTGGTGGCCACGCAGCCGCGCGTTGGTCCATGCGGTGACCAGTGCCCGGCGCGAGACGTCGACCGCCGTCACGGAGTGGGCACCGGCCTGCGCCGCGCGCAGTGCCAGTACGCCCGTGCCGGTACACAAGTCGAGAACGCTTCTCCCCGGCGCGAGCCCGTGACGGTCGAGAACGTCGGCGAGAAGCCAGGTATCTTCCTGCGGCGGATACACCCCGGGAATGCGCAGCAACATCGTCGACTCCTCATCATGCACCGACAGCGATCCGCGTCGACCGCCACACTCGACAATACGGAGGTCCCTGTCCATTGCGAGGGACACGCCGCCGAAGGGCTTGTGATGTAACCGCGGGCGGGCCGGGGACGTCCATCACCGGGCGCTTCGCCTGCGCGCGGTGATTGCCCCATGCGGCCTGTGGCCACTCCCCGTGCGTGTATGTGCCTCGAGCACCTCGAAGCCGGCCTCGAGCAACACCTCGCTGAGTTCGGCAACCGGCCATCGGTGGGCCGTCGTGACGGCATGGTCGAAGGTCCCCACGGTCGCTCCTTCGGCGAAGCCCACCAACAACCCCCCACCCGGCTGAAGGACGCGCGCGAACTCCGCGAGCGGAGTCCGGATCTCGTGCGGATGGTGGTGGATTAGCGAGTACCAGGACAACACACCACCCAGTGATCCTGTTGCGGCGTCCAGCGCCTCGAAGCCGCCGACGTCGAACACGAGGTGCGGATACTGCGTGCGAGCTCGTTTCACGAACTCGGGCACCAGGTCGATCCCCCTCGCCTCCAGTCCGCACTCGGCCAGGAAGTCCGTCCACTGTCCGGGACCACATCCAGCGTCGAGCACCGGACCGGTGAGAGTGGTGGCCCAGGCACTCACCAGAGCACGATCGGACGGGTGCGCCGAGGCCATGGAGCCGAAGAGATCGACGTATTCCCGGGATCGGGCCGAGTAGGACGCTCGGACGGTATCGACTCGTTGCGCGCTCGTGTTCTCCATGCCCACGATCATCGTCGATGGGGTGCACTGTGCCGAACCCCGCCAGGCCGAAATCGCGCACCCACCCGCCGAAGTGAAATACGCTGTCTGAGGTGGACGTTGTCGATGCTCATCACCATTTCATCAACCTGCCCGACTTCGAGTACCCATGGATCGACAGTCGCCCGCCCGCGCTGACCGCTTTGCTGCCGAACTACTATGACGCTGCGCGCCCGTATCTGCCGCGCGACTATCGGGCAGAGGTTGCCGGGACGCCCATCACGGCCTCGGTCGCATGTGAATTCGGGGCAGCAGACGGTGTCGCGGAAGCTGTGTGGGTTCAGCACTGCGCCGACCACTTCGGCATTCCATCCGCCTTCATCGCGGCCGTGCGGCTCGATTCACCTGAACTGGTCGATGCCCTCGCGCGGTATCGGGATCTCCCCGTGGTCCGGGCGGTGCGCCAGCCGCTGTACTGGGCGGCCGACCCCGCCAAGCGGCTGGGCGATTCCGGTACCTACCTGTCGGACTCGGCTTGGCTGCGCGGCTTCGAGCAGGTCGCCGATGCGGGACTGGTCTGGGATCTTCTGGTTTATGACGAGCAGCTACCCGCGACACACGAACTCATTGCTGCCTTTCCCGACACCACCTTCGTGTTGGAGGCGGCCGGTTGGCCGGTCGAGCTCACCGCCGAGGGCTTTTCCCGGTGGGAAGAACGCCTCACGGCGGTGAGTCAGTTTCCGAACGTCGTCCTCAAGTTGCAGGGAATCGCCCTCATATTCGGAACATCTCTCGATGCCATCGGAAAATGGGTACGGACGGCGCTGAGCATCTTCGGTGCCCGGCGATGCATGTTCGCCTCTCATTATCCGATCGACCACCTGCTGTGGGACAGCCGAACGATGGTATCCACCGTCCAGGCGGCCCTCGGCGAGGTGTCGGCGACAGAGCAAGCGCTGTTCTTCGGCGACACCGCCCGGTGGGTGTATCGCCTGCCGGCCGGCAGTTGATGTCGAGCCCCCGACGCAGGCCTGGCGCCGAGCACGAAACATCTTCCAATGAAACAAGTTTCGAACGGGCGCCGGCTACAGCGATCACTTCCTGTCCGAGTTGTTCGCCAAAGTCCCGACAAAGGGTCCTGCGAGCCAGTGTTCGACATCGACGCGGCCGCGGATCCGGACGATGGTGAGGTCGGGTCGTCGCTGCGCAAGTGCGGAGATTCTGAGTTCGCTCTTGTGGTGGGTGGTCCAGGCCCAGCGCACGATGTGATCTCGGTCGAGAAGGAACCGGTGCAGGGGCGGCTCAATGTTGCCGTTCCAGAGCACCTCGCGGCGTAGTCGTCGCCGAATGGTGCGGGTGATGACCTGGCGCATCACGGTGACGCGGGGCAAGTCGAGCCAGACGAGCAGATCCGCACGGTCGGCGAGTAGGTCGCGTACAGTGCCGTACTGCCATTCGGTGACCCACTGCGGCTGCGAGCTGAATTCCTCCACATCGGTGAGGAATTGATCGCGCGGTATCCAGTTCGATCCGTGATACAGCGCGTCGATCTCGACATGTTCGATACCGAGCAGCGTGGCGATGCGCGCGGCAAGTGTCGTCTTGCCGGCGCCGGAGGTTCCTGCGACGAGGACTCGCCGGGGACGACGGGCAAGGCTCTGACGGGGGTCGATCATGGGCACCGGGACACCGTAACGGACAGCACTGGCACGGTATCTCGACGGAGAGGTTGCCGTCACCCACGGCTAACAGAATCCGGTGCCGAACCGACACAACCACATACGGACCCCACCATCAGGAGGGCTCCGCTGGACCCGAAGGAGTATCCGATGACCCACAGGATCCGCAGTGTCCTCGCCGGAGCGGCCACATCGTCCGCTCTCGCCGCCGCGGTGGTCGCGGGGGGCGCAGCACCCGCCCACGCCGAACCGTCGGCGGACTGTCACACCACCACCACACCCACTTCCGGCACGTCTCATTGCACGGCGCACGGGGTGCCCGCCGGCATGGCCGCGGTCCACATCGGAACCGTCGAGTGCTTCGGGCTGACGCCACGGGCGATTCCCGGACCCGGCGGTGTTTCGCACATTCCATGGATCCAGGGATATCGCCGCGAGGGCATGTGGACACCGACCGGGATACCGTCGACCGGATCGTGCATCGGCGGGGTCGGCGCCCCGTGGTGGGAGGTCGGAGGTGCGACGGGCGCCTTCACGACCTGCGGACTCCAAGAGGGGATCGTCACCTATGTCAGTCTGGGCTGCAATCCCATTCGCCCCCAGTGAAGAGTCAGGGATGGTGGTGACCCGGCGGCAGATCCTGTTGCACCAACCGCAGATCGGAGGCTGCGATGACGCCGGGAAAGTAGTAGTAGCCCTCCGGAGATTGGATCAGGTCGTCAGCGTCGATGCTTCGGACCTCCCACACGTCCACGGCTCCGCCCGTGTTGTTCATCCGCACGAACCAGTCGCATTCGAACTCGTCGGCCGCGAGAAAGCAGCCCTCCTGCTCCGGACGACGGCTTCCCGCAATACCGGGGGCAGCACCCATTCGGCTCCAGTCCAGGCCGTGTCGCGAAATGGATGCACGGTTCAGGACCGAGGTGACGTGGTAGCGAATGTGCATGTTCCGACGGTAACAACAACCAACGCGCGTGAGCATCACATTTACCGCCGTGCGGACCCCGACCACGACACTCGCGCACGCTGTGCAGACGTCCCCTCGCGCAAGGGTCTCCGGAACCCGCTCAGTACACGTTGATGTCGGTGGCGCTGGGAACATGCGGACGATCGGTGGTCAGCGTGACCTCGACGCGACCGGATCCGGTCTCGAGGTGTGCCCACGGTTCCGCCGGGAAATCGATCAGCCCTCCACTGACCTCGGCGGACCACGTTCCGACTGCCCCGGTATCCACGTTTCGCCAGTGCAGCGTTGCGGATACCGAGCACAGCACACCAGGATTCGTCGACATCCCGACGAACGTCGCGTTCAGCCGAACGTAGACCAGCCCGGGCAGCCTGTCCGTCGCGACGGTGACTCCCCCGATTCGGCCGCCGCAGGCGACTCCGTCCGCGGCGGTCACCGTGTCCGGGATGTACACCCATCGGTCTTGCGTCTGATCCGCCGCAGCAGGGCTGCTGGTGGCGAACATCCCGGCCAGCACCAGTCCACTGATCGCGATCGACCGACGGAACTCGGGAAGAAACATGGTGCTCCAGACACATTCGTGAACAGCGGTCCCGACCGTGATCGGGCGGGTGGATCGGACGCAAGCCAGGTCCGCGTCTAGCGGTTACCGATCAGACGGGATGGGTCCGGGTCACCTGCCGGGCACGACCGAGATGGTTCCCCGGCAGACGGCGTTCTGAGGATTGACGAACCACCATCCGGCGCCGGTCTGGACGGTGACGGTGAACGACACCGTTCCGGTTCCCGCCCAGGTGCGGTTGATCGGTATTCCCGGCTTCTGCTGCCAGGCCGCCTCATCGCTGACACTGTGACCGGTCGCACCTGTCGTTGTGTTGTGCCAGTCGACCGACACCCTCGTGCCGTACCAGTTGACTCCGATGCTGGGGATCAGACCACCGGGCGGCGCGGGCAATTCGTTGCCGCCGCTGAGCAGAATCGACGGCTCCAGCGCGGTTCCCCCCGGTCGAAGCGACTCCCCGGAGGCGGCGTTGACGGTCCACGTGAATGGCGGTGCCCACATAAGTGGATTCGCGCTCGAACACGTCATCGTTGTCGATGTCGGTGGCGCGGGCTGAGCACTTGCGACCGCTCCTCCACCGGCCACCACTGCAGTTCCCACCCCGAGCGCAGTGAGTGCGGCCGCGCCTACGCGGCGTCCCAGCTTGTTACTCATGAGCACTCCATTTCCTTTGTTACCGCGAGAATGAAGACGTCGTCCGCCCCCCTTCCACTTTCGGAATCGGAACAGAGTTTGTTACAGATGGTGCGAAATGGACGAGAGCTGGCGTGGGTCCGACGGTCTTCGACTGGCTCGTTGACATATTCCAGGTCCGCGAGGTCGAACTCGAACTTCAGTAGGGCACCTAACTCAGTGCAGCTCGACAGATGTCGGATGGGAGAGTGAACGCCGCATGAACGTGATGCGCCCGTCCGCGGTGCTGCGCCGACAGGTCACGGTCGACTTCTTCGTCTTCGACCTGCTCGTCGAGGGGTCACCACTGATGTCGGCGCCGTATCTCGATCGGCGGGCGGCGCTCGCCGAACTCGTCCCTGCCCACGGTGCGGGTCTGCCGGTCCAGGCACCTCCACATTGGCTCGGACTGAGCACGGACACCATGCTCGGTGTGGCCCGCGAGACCGGGATGGAGGGGTGGGTTTTCAAGAAGGTCTCCTCGATCTACCTGCCGGGCAGACGAACTCGGTCGTGGATAAAAACACTCGTGAGACAGAGAATGTCGGCCGTCGTCATCGGTTGGATCGCTGGAGGTGGGGCGCACCGGCAGCTGCGCGACCAACTCGAGCAGCTCGAACGTCCGACCAGTCCGCTCACGGCCTTGTCACCGCATGCTGACGCCCCTCATGGTGTGCACTGGGTCGAGCCGCAAGTCGTCGTCGACGTCGAGTTCCGCGAGCTCAGCAAGGCCGGCGGTCTACGACATTCCTCGTACAAAGGCCGCCGATCGGATATCGCACCGGAGGATGCCACATGCGATCTATTGCCGTAGCTGCGACATCACGCATCGCGCAAAGCTGATGATTCTGCCGGTCGCCGCCTAGCGAGCCCGTGACACCCGATCCGAAAGATCACGTGGGACAGCGACACCATCAACCCGCTGCCTTCCGGTCTGCCGGCCTGTGACCCACCCGCATGCCAGCGCGAAGGCCCACACCCACTACGAGACCTGAAGCAGCAAGCGAGCTGATCTCCAAGGAATCGACCCGATCGAGAAGTCTTCTCTCGTGTGTAACGCCGCCTTCCGTCCGCCCGCTACACCAAGTAGGCCGGAGCCCCGCGACGGAGGACGAGCGCATGACCAACCCGTGGTATCGGCAATGGTGGGTTGATTTCGTGGCCGCCGTCGCCACGTGGTGAGCGTGACGTGACGGAGTGACGGGAGAGGCACCGGAGATAACTTGCGCCTCGTCGCGGACAAGAGCGCTGGCACCTCTCGCGGCCATCCTCACCCTCGCGGTCTAGATATCGCCCCCCAGCCGCCGCAGCGTGACAAGCCCGTGCCACATCAGCCCCCTTGGATGCATCTGCATCAACGATCCTCATCCGGCTGCCGCAGGAGGACCGCACCCCACGGATGCGGTCCTCCAGAAATATTAGACAGCCCGTACGTTCGTGGCCTGCGGACCCTTCTGCCCCTGGCCCACCTCGAACTCCACCCGCTGGTTCTCCTCGAGCGACTTGTAGCCGCTGCCCGAGATTTCCGAGTAGTGCACGAAGACGTCCGCGGTTCCGTCGTCGGGTGCGATGAAACCGAAGCCCTTTTCCCCGTTGAACCACTTCACAATGCCCTGCGCCATGCCGATACTCCCTGCAACCACGATCCGGGAACCCACATCGGATCCCCGATCTCGTCACCGCTGAATCCTGCCACCCGAAGAACGGTTCCGGACGACCGCACCCGAACCGAGGAAAGCGGCCAGACTGCTCGACTCCTACTGCGACTGTCGACTCTGCCACCTCACCATCGAGGAGAACCGATCCGCCGAGGGGACTGCCCGTCCATGTCGGAGCGAACGTGCCTCTCGATGCATACGAAAACCCTGGCAGCCGACTCCATAATATCTGTAGTGGCGACTGTAGACATTGAGGATTCGCCGTTGTAGAGTTCCTGTCGTTGCAAGGAAAGAATTCACGAGGTGCGGGAGAGAATGAACTGCCCGCAGAGCAGTACCGCAAGGCGGGCGTGACGGGGCAAGTGTTGATGTGAGTGTGTGAGCCCCCGGCACCTCCGGCCGGCGGTCGAGCAGCACGATGAGCCCGACCGCCGGAAAAGTGCAGGAAATTGGAAAGTGAAAACCGCTCCGGCCCCCGGTGCCTCACGGCGCCGGGGGCCCTGTCCGTGTGAAAGGTGTTATCCCATTCCGGAAGATTCACCCGACCGCAGCCCGGCCGGGAAGCTCGACGACGAGGACTACCCGGCCTACAGCATGGGTCACGCCGCCGAGATCCTCGGCGTAACACAAGCCTTCCTCCGCAGCCTCGATGCCGCGAAGCTGCTCACTCCCGGACGCTCGGAGGGCGGTCACCGCCGCTACTCCCGATACCAGCTCCGCCTCGCCGCCCGCGCCCGTGAACTGATCGACCAGGGCACCGCACTCGAGTCCGCGTGCCGCATCATCATCCTCGAAGACCAACTCGCCGAGGCCCGCCGCATCAACGCCGAACTCGAGCACACCCACCGCCCTGCGATGAACGGGCCCTCCCCCGCGCCCGGCTGAAAAACCCACCGACCGTTGCCGAACGCCTGACACGATGCGGCGGGGCGGCCAGGTCGGCTCTTTGCTGAACGGACCTGGCCTGGACACGACCGGTACTCCGGAGTATCGGGCACGTCTGAGGACGTGGTACCCCAGTGGGCCACGTCCGACACTGCCGGTGAGGGACCGATCCACAACGGGGGGTCGGTGGGATCAATCATGGGCTCGATCCCGAGGGTGAACCGGGACTTCGAGGTCCACGACGTGGGAAGCCGTCGACACCCTGGCGGGGCATGGTCCGCCGACTCGTGGGAGCGCGTTCGAAAGGCTCTGAGGTGCAGTGCAACAGACGGACGATACATCCATCATCGTTGCGTCGCTTCGTCGGTCAGCACGGGCTGCCGATCGGCAGGGTTGCTGGGTCCTGGTACGCATCGACGTGTACGCACGGCTGGTGTTTCGCGGAACCTGTCTCGGGTACAGGGAACTTCAGCGATGGTCCGCGAAGCCGGACCGAGGCGTTCGCTACATCCGACGAAACAGGAGACACGATGCGCAAGACCATTGCCGCCACCTTTGCCGCTACCGCGATCACGTTCGGTGGCGTCGGCGTAGCCCATGCCACCGCTCCCGAAGCCGCATCCAGCGCCTCTCTCGTGGCGCAGCAAGCGCAGGACGAGCACAGTGACAACGAAGGCAGCGACAAGACCGGGCTGTGGGGACTCCTGGGCCTCGCGGGCCTTCTGGGTCTCGCCGGGCTCAAGCGTCGAAACGACCCGACCGTGCGCACAGGCGTCGGCACCGACGCGACACGCCGCCCCTGAAATCAGATTGTGACGGATGCCCCGGCCTCACGGCCGGGGCATCGTGTGAGCCAACTGAATACCTCACGACCAGGGTTGCGCACGCTCGCCTCAGGTACCCATCTTCCGATTCGTTGATACCGACGACCTCTTGTGCGAGGCGGTGATAGGGGTCTGCGCGGCCGATATCACTTGCGTGG
The DNA here is from genome assembly GCF_044389235.1 of Rhodococcus sp. NPDC019647. Lineage (NCBI taxonomy): Bacteria > Bacillati > Actinomycetota > Actinomycetes > Mycobacteriales > Nocardiaceae > Rhodococcus > Rhodococcus sp. NPDC019647. The sequence goes on from NZ_JBIRXS010000001.1 coordinate 906,004, forward strand.
CGGTTCTTGTTCGCTTCTTCGTGGACGATGATGGCGCGAAGGTCCGCCTCGGACTGCACCGCCTCAAGTGGGGTGCCGTCAGTCCTGTTCCCCCGGCGGGTTGTCGGGGTGCTCGTGCGCGGTCAGGAGTAGGTGGTCGAACCGGGCGCGAAACGACTCGGGGAAAGTCGTCTCGGTGAGGGCGGCGACGAAGCGTTCGGCGAGGGTGCGTAGTTTGGTGTTGGTCTGCTGTGAGCGCCAGGTGAGGATGCCGAACGCGCGTTCGGAGGAGATGCCGTACACGAGCATGAGTGCACCCTTGGCCTGCTCGATCACCGCCCGCGATTTCCCGAATTCGGCGACGGCCTCGGAGAGCGCCTCGTTGAATTCGCGGGGGTCGGTCTCCAATGATTCGGTGACGTCGATGTAATACCCGTACGTGCCGATGACCTGGTCGTTCTCGTCGAGCATCCGATCGCCGACCACGATGACGTGGTGGACTTGGCTGTCGGTGTCGATGATGCGGTGCTTGCTGCTGAACGGCTCACCGGCGTGGATCATCTTGTCGAAAAGCACAGCGATCTGCGCTTTGTCGTCTGGATGCTTGTGGGAGAGCAGAAGTTCGGTGGTGGGCGTAATCTCGCCCGGTTGGTAACCGTGCATCCGGGCGACGGGGTCGGACCATACCCAGCGCTCGCCGTCGAGGTAGAACCGGAAACTCCCGCCCTGTGGGGGTGCAGTAGAAGCAAGCAACTCATCGCTGTTCACAGGTGACCCACTGCCCTCCGCGTTCAACCCGCCCTCACCTCGCTCGATACCACTGCCACAGTATGCCGACCACAAGACATGCCCAGGAATTGGCTACCACCGTGCATGAAGTGCAGGGCTTTTGCGTCGCTTGGCGGATCGGGCACGAAGCGCGCCCCGCGCGCAACTAGTGCCTCGCGGAACACATAAGTGCGGAGTGCGACTTGGCGCGCCACCGTCCGTGCCGGCGGTGCACGCAATACGTACATGCACACCAGTCCCACAAGCAACAGACCCATGCGCCGTCACCCCCCGGGCTTGTCCACGACCGTGAACTTCCATCAGCGTGCCCGAGGAGCAGGTCGGGCACCTGCCGCGTGTGCTCCCCCATCCGAGCTGCACACCCATATCGGCTGTGCCGCCGTCCGGATCACCGCCGGGGCGCCGAACAGAACCAGCCCGCGTGATGCCGCCGCCGAGGATGACTCCGCACCCGTCGAGGTCGCATCCGTCACATTCGGGTTTGGACGGGTCCGAATGCTTGCTCGAAATCGATGACGGAGCGGGACCCTGGGTTCCGCATACGCACGTCGGGCGGGTCCCCTGACCCATAGGGGACCCGCCCGCGAGCACGAACCACCTGGTTACCAGGCGTGCATTGTTGCGCGGTAAAAATGTGGCCTCGGCGTCAGGAGACATTTCCCGCCTGACGCAGGCCCACCGCGCTGAGCCCGCTTTGGGGGCTTTGCTTTGCGTGGGTGCCTACAGCTCGTGCTGGGCGCCACAACCGAGAGGTAGAATCTTCTCTTCCGGTCCGACCTTGGTCTGTCGTGGATCCGTACCTCCGGTCTACGCCGCATTCCCAGTTAAAGCAACAGAAAAATTCGGTCGGTCATTGCACTAACTCGCGAAATGAGCACCCACGTCACGCCCGTCCGCGAGGGACGGCGCTGGTGAGGAGTTCCTCAGCCTGGTCACCCCCGGCGCCGGCCCGCGGGTGGCGAAGTCCCCGAACGGCTGCTCCGGGTCCGATTGGCGAGCATGGATGGACTTCTCCATTCACGGGACTGTATCGGCCACACAACTTCTGTTGGTAGCCCTGTTCCTGCGCAGCCACGCTTGATTGATGCACCCGACCACCGGCATTTTCCGCCTCCGTGGCGCGGAGAAATTAGTCGCGCGGAACATCTGGCGATCTTCCCTACTTTGTGATGGTGCGAACGCATCCGAGCATTGATCAGGTGGTCGCCGTGACCGGCCGCGGCACCGAGGTCGAGCTCGCCCTTTTCGGCCGTAGTTCCTGAATTTGAGCTGCGTTTTGCCTGCGCAGGTCTGCCCAACGGTGAGGACCCCGGCGTGTTGCTTGTCGCGAGTGAAGGGGAAGAGCCAGCGGTCATTCGCACACCTCCACCGCCGCATCGATAGCCCGGTGTGATCGATCCTTTTCGGGACGAGCCCCGACCACTACGGACACGCCTGGGCGCCGATCTCCGTCCCGGTGCAGGTTCCGCTACCGGCGAGTTGCCGGCGATCCAGGCTCGAGAAGCACTGCACTGAATCTATGCGGGTTCGGAGACCGCGTTGAGTTTTTCCAAGTGATCGTCTCTCGTGGTGCGCCACAGTCGTTTCGCGACCTGGCGTTTGAGGCAGCGCATCGCTTCCCGTGGGGTTTTACCGTCGTCGATCTTGCGTCGGTAGTACTCATAGCCCGGGCTGCTGGAGGTGCGCGCCTGGGTGACGGCGACGATGTGGATTGCGGAATTGAGCGTCCGATCGCCTGTACGAGAGAGCCGGTGCCGTTGCTTGTCGGCGCTGGCCACCTCCACCGGTGCGGTGCCGGTGTGGGTGGCGTAGGCGGCCTCGTTCGCGAACCGGGTCGGGATTCCGGTCCGAGCGAGGATGCGGCAGGCGGTGACGGTGCCGACGCCAGGAATCTTCGGCAACTTGGTGCCGCACGCGGCCAGCTCGGTCCTGATCCGGGCGGTGAGGTCCTCTATCTGGAACCGGGTCCGACGGATGTCCCCGACGATGTCGAGCCCCACCTTCTTCCGCATCGCATCGGCCTGGCTGGCTGGCCGGTACCGTTTGAGCTGGTCGGCGGCGTCTTCGGTGTCGAAGTCCCGCTCGACTCCGCCTGGTAAAAGTTCCCGCAGGATCGCGTGGAGCTGGTTGATCAGGCGGCCGTTGTGTTTGACCAGGTCGATGCGGCGCTCGTCCAGGATGCGCAGAACATCGGTATGCCCTTCGGGGGCGACCGGCCGGAAATCGCCCTGGCTGAACGCGACGCACGCCGCGGCGGCCGCGTCGATCCGATCGTTCTTGCGCCGGCCACCACGGGAGAGTTCACGGACCCGGGCCGTCGCGGTCGAGGGCACATCCACGACCGCTTCACCTCTACCGATGAGCCATTGGGTGAGGTGATGACCGAGCCCGGAGGTGTTCTCGACCGCCCAGATGCGGTCTGGCCACTGCTTGGACCAGGTCATCAGCTGGGCGTAGTCGTCGAAGGATGCGTTGATCCGTATCGAGCCGAGGTCCTTGTTGGAATCGGAGTCGACCGCTGTCGCGGTGTGAGTGGACTTGTGCGGGTCGATACCGATCACGATCACCTTGCGTTCTCCTCTTCCGTGCTGGTGGGGGGGTATCCGCTGCTGGCATTCCGACTTACGGTCACCGCGCGGATGACGTCCGGCGGGCCGCGGCATCAGGATCGCCTTGCCCTCCTGGCCGAGCGGCGACTCCAGCCCCGTGGCCAGCACTGCCATGTCGACGCCGGAGACGAAGGCGGCCGCCCGCGCTCTACCGTCACCGCGCCTGCGACGAGGTCAGTCACGTCGTCCCCGGCTGCGCGCACTGCGGTGGACCGATGCACGCGAACGACGTCGACCTCCTCCCGGTCCCCGCATCTCGGTTGAGTGAGCGGGACCGGGGAGCGAACGTCTGCGATCGCTGCCGACGCTGTGGGATCGAGAGTGGTCATAGGGGGTGCACGGACCACGCTGTGACCAGCAGCGCAATCCCGAGGCCGAGGTCGAGGACGAAGCAGGCCTCGGTCAGTGAGCGGCTGACGACCTTGTCGCGGATGAAGTGCACCACATCCCATACGGTGTGTCCCAGCGCGGCAGTGGCCGCCAGGTAGAGGGCCAGGGTCGGGCTGGACATCATGACGGTCAGGGCGATGGCGCTGAAGCCGATGAATGCAAGAGCCTGCCAGCCGACCTCTCGTCGATCTGCCCGGGTTCCGCGGAGAAACCCGAGGATCGCGAACCCCGCTCCTAGGACAAGCACCGTGGCAGTCGGGTCGAGTCCCGTGACGCCGGCGAGGACGACGGCCACGCTCACGAGTGCCGCCATCAACCAGACGCTTCGTCGAGAACCGACGGCGGCGGCCGCGAGGTAGCACATCGATGCGATGATGATGATCATCGCCGTGACGTGGGGATCGGCTCCGTCTGCGTTGTTGACGAGCAGCGCGAGCAGACCGAGCATCGACGGCCAGCGTGCGAGTAGGTGGCCTCCGATAGCCGCAGACCGGCCGGACGGATGGGGGTGGACGTGGGTATCGAGATTCGTCGCGTTGTTGTTCATACTCGGCAGTCTCTGCTCGGCTCGCGCTTGGTGGACCCGTGCATCTTCCACGGAACATCCATGCACCTCGCTGGGATGTGTGGTCTTTAGACCCAGCCGTTCTCGCGCGCGATCCGGTACGCCTCTGAACGGGTCTCGGCTCCGAGCTTGTGTGTGACGGCAGCGAGGTAGTTGCGTACGGTCCCCGGTGAGAGGAAGAGTTCCCGGGCTATCTCCCGGACCGGCCGGTCTGCTTGCGCGGTCAGGAGCACCTCGGTCTCCCGGTGCGTCAGCGGTGAGGGCGGCGTGGTGAGGGCCTCTGCGGCGAGCACGGGGTCGACATAGCGCTGTCCTTCGTGCACGCGTCGCACGACGTCGGCCAGCGCGGTGCCTGGAGCCCCCTTGGCGAGGAAGCCCCGCGCTCCGGACGCCAGCGCCTGCCGAAGCACGTGGGGGCGGCCGTGGCCAGTGAGTATCACTCCGGCGCAGTCGGGCAGTGCTCGGCCGAGTTCGTCGATGACGCCCAAGCCGTCGAGCTTGGGCATCTGCAGGTCGATGACCGCGACATCCGGGCGGCACGACAATGCCCGTTCTATCGCATTGCCTGCCGTCACCGGCGGTGCTCACGACTTCGATGTCCGGCTCGCGCTCCAAGAGCCCCACGAGTGCCTCTCGGATCAGCTCGTCGTCCTCGGCGAGAAGGACCCGGATGGGCGCGCCCATCATGATCGGGCCAGGTCGTGGGAGCACTCCACGCGCAACTCGAAACGGTTCTCGGTGCTGCGGTCGACCGTCAGACGCGCCCCAACCGCTGCGCAGCTGTCTGACAGCGTGGCCAGACCGCTGCCCCCGGAGGTCTCGTTCCGCCCCGATCCATGGACCCCGTCGTTCACGATGACCAGCGTGGGACCCTGTCCGGCAGCTGCGATCGTGATCGACACATGCCGTGCATCGCTGTGCCGCAGGACATTCGTCACCGCTTCCCGGACAACGGCTGCCAGGAGGTGGGACAGTGTCTGGGGCATCCGCGGAAGCAGGTCCTGGTCGGCATCGACGCTCGCCTCGATTCCGGCCGAATGGAGCACGAGCTCTGCGGCCTGGAGCTGGGTCCCGAGGTCAGCGACTGTCCGACCATGAACGGCTCGCCGGACGTCGACGAGTGTCTCGGTCGCGATCCCGCGGATACCCTCACACTCCGTGGCCGCGCGGCCGGGGTCGCGGGCGGTCAGGTCTGCGGCAAGTTCTGCCTTCAGCGCGATGATGCCGAGACGGTGTCCGAGCACGTCGTGGAGCTCGCGGCTGACTCGCAGACGCTCTTCGGCGATCGCGAGTGCGGTCTGGGCTTCCCTCACCTCTTGAGCCCTCCAGAGCAGCCGCAGCAGCCACACGAGGGCCTGGCACATCGCCCACACGACTACTGCACACCCGAGCACTGTCAGGACTTTTGCAGCGATCGCACCATCGAACACGATGCCGCCGATCGAAGCAGCCGCCCCCAGGATGACTGCCATGACCGCCCCCGTCTGCCAGCTCATCAATGCGCACGCGGCGATCGCGAAGCCCGCCAACCATGCCCACGCGTGCTCGTCGCGCTCGGCCCATATGTGAGTCGGTGCCCACAACGCCATCGAGAAGACGAGGAGCAATGCAGCCTTCCGCCATGCGGCGGCCGGCGACGGCCTCGGGCTCACGGCCGTCCACAAGACCAGCATGAGAGCCGCCCCGAAACCCGCCAGACCGACCAGGAAGGCCGCACCGGGGAATGTGGTCGGCGGCTCCGTCAGCGATATCGGCACGATCAGCGCCCAGGCGAAGCAGGCCATCAAGACGCCCAGCACCACCAACCGGGGACCGGGCCGATTCGCAGAGCTACGACCGGTCGCCACTTTCATCGACCGGGCGCTATCGTGATCGTTCATGGCGGTCACGCGCGCCGGTGATGATCCACCACAGCGCCTTTGCCAAGAGGATCGTGGCCGCGCCCAGGATGGTGCTTGTCGAGTGCGCCGGAGTCCAAGGGCCGTCCACAGGCCCGTATTCGGGTACGTGTGCGACGGGCCGACCCCTCGCGTCAGTCGCGAGAAACGTCGTTCCATCGCAAGACAGCGGCAAATGTCCCACGACGATCGCGTCAAGCCGCTAGACGCCTGGGCCGGTATCGCAGGGCGACCGCCCCCGACCGGAACTCCTGGCGACCCACGAGCTCGAGCTCGATGCGCTGGGGCAGACCGGCGAGCAACGTCGGCCCGTGTCCGGCAAGGACCGGCTGCACAAGGAACTCGTACTCGTCGATGAGTCCCAGATCCGCCAACGCCAGGGGCAGAGTCACGCCACCCACCCACAGGCTCTCGCCTGGCTCCTGCTTGAGCCGCTGGACTGCTTGCCCCAGGTCGCCTCGCACCAGCTCAGCATTCCAATCGACCTCGCTGAGCGTGCTCGACACGACGTACTTCTTCGCCTGGTCGATGGTTTCGGCGAACGGGATCTCCCACTCACCCATCCAGTCAGGCCACGTTCCCGTGGCCGGCTGCCGCCACGCCGACTCCATCATCTCGTAGGTGACCCGGCCGAACAGCAGGGCATCAGCTCGTTCCATCTCAGCGGTCCAGTAGCGCATCGACTCCTCATCCGGGGCGAGCCCCGCCTCGTGATGGCAGCAGCCGTCGAGCGTGACATTGATCGAGTATCGCAGTGGTCTCATCTCATCGTCCTTCCTTGATGCGCCGGTGCGTTCCCACCCGACAGTGTTCTGGACATCAGATTCCCGCTCGTGGGATCGGGCAGTTTGCCGAAATGGGTGCATACCGGAGCAGGACGGCACCGGTTGAGAACGGCCGGCACTCCATGAGCTCCATCTGGGTTGGGCGCTGGTCTGCATCCACGATGGGCTTTCCGCGACCGAGCAAGGTCGGATTGACGATGAAGTGGAACTCGTCGATCAGACTCAGCGCATTGAGTGCGGCGATCAGACTGAGGCTGCCGTAGATGATCACGTCACCGGCGGATCGGTGGTTGATCTGTTGGATCTCGGTGGCCGTTGCCTCCTCGACATGGTGGGTTCCCGGCCAGGAGGCGACGTCGCCGGAGCGTGACGCGACGAACTTGTCGAGCTCGTCGAGACGGCGTGCGTAGCGTTTGGTGCCCTCGTCGGCCTCGATCGCGTCGGCGGCAACGGCAGGCCAGTACGAAGCGAAATCTCCGTGCGTGATCCTGCCGAGTAGAAGGGCACCGGCGTTCTCGACCAGGCTGATCTCATAATCCATCAGATCGACGTCGGGACGAAGCCAGTCCATTGAGTCGTCGACGCCCGGCGACGTAGCCGTCGACGGTGGTCCACATGCTGACGATGAGTCGGCTCATCATCGTTCCTTCTCCTCTGAGGGTGCGAAAGCGGGTTGAAGTACGGCGTTGATGTAGTGAGCGGCATCCATGGGGTCGAGGCGGCCCGCAGTGATCTCTTCGGCGGCGGCATTCATGACGACATGAGCGGTTGTCAGCAGCCAGCTCACCGGCAGGTCGCCGCGGAACGCTCCTTCTCGCTGTCCCCGTTCGAGCAGGTCACGCATCCGTGCTTCGGCCTTCTGGTGCAGTTCGCGAATGCGGCTCGCTGAGAGTTCCTTCTGCGCGGCAGCCAGCAGCGCACGCGACTGATCGACGAGGCTCCAGCTCGACTCGACGAGGCGCGCCAGCGCCTGCATGGGTTCGCCGTCGAGTGGCACTTCGGAGAGGACGGCATCGCCGCGCTCCAAGCTCTCGACCACGGCCGCCTCGATGAGCTCGGCACGGGTCTTGAAGTGCCCGTAGAGCGTCATCCGCCCGACGCCGGCCTCGGCGGCGATGTCCGCGACGGAGGCCTCGGGGTTCTTCCGCAGGGCAACGGGCGTCGCTGCGAGGATTGCGATCCGGTTGCGCTGGGCATCGGCACGTTGGTTGCCAGGTCGGCCACCTGCAGTCGCCGCGGCACGTGATCGGTCGGTAGCGCTCACGTTGGTCCGTCCCCCTATCTCAAACAGCCGAGTACGAGTTAGTCTACCTCAACTAGTCGTACATCGCTGATTGACTTACGGATGAATTGGTCCGCCCGACGGCGGGGGCCGCCCCCTCCCGACATCGACCCACGCGAACAGACGAACACCACCGGTCGGTCGACGGTGGAAGAGGAGGAAGAGACATGCGCACGCTTGAATCCACACATTGCTGGCACAGTCACCCGGCGCGGCGGGAACGGTCATCGGCGTACGTGGCCTCGTCCCCGATTCGGCCGTCGCGGCCTAGCGGTTGTGCTGCTGTCGCGTTCGATCTTCCAGCGGTCCCGGTCGGGGACGACATGAACTTGAGTGCAGTCCATGGCCGGCGTTCCTCCAAACGGTCAGGTCCACGACTCCTACTCGGCAGTGTGCCCCTGAACCGGTGGGTACCTGGACAACGACGACCACATTCGTGGTCTGGGGCCAGCGTCACCGAGTGGCTGTACTTCGTCACCGGCCTTCGTCTCATCCAAAGCGTTCCGTGTGTTCTCCAGCTCCTGCTTGAGTTGTGCCAGGTCTTCAGCTGTGGGGATCGTGGGCAGCGGCGCAGGACCGGCACCAGTGCGCAGATCCGACTTCCAGTTGGCCTTACCGGCCCCGAATGAGCTGGATGAGACCGGGAAGCCCAACGCCTGAATACGATCGGACAACTCGTCCAAAACGCTTTCGTCGTCGACGGGCTTGATCATCGGGCCAGGCAGCACGCCCCTCCGACTCCGATCGCTGCATGTTTGGGGCCATCACGGGGGAGAGCACGCCCCGGGCCAACGCCGCGCCAAGCTCGGCTATGCACACAGGTCGGGTCTGGTAGACCGGGTCACGAGCGCGATGACAAGCTTCGAGCTGCCGGCCTCGCCGCGGACCTTCTCCATCAGTACTCGCCGGAGCCGACGCCCGTATCCGCGTCCGATGTGTAGAAGATGTCGTCCGACCGAAGCCCTGCACCACGCACCACGATGTCGGTGACGAACTTCCCGACATAGTCCTTGTCCGCGCTCGCATGCGAAACGAAGACCTTGCGACCGCCTTTGGTTGGACTCACTTCTTACCCCCAGACGTCTGCTGTCCGCCCGGACTGCCCGCCCCGCCGATCGCCATACCCACCCCCGGGGCACATCCCGTCCGTCCGGTGAGGACACCGGCCAGTCTGATCACATTATGGGTCCGGCGCGTTTAGTGCTGCCGGAACCCCGGAAGCCTGCGGGCGATGAAGCTCCGAGCTGGCGCTGTCATGCGCCAGACGTCTGCCCGGTGTAGAAGCCGAAGGTTGCATCGGCGGTGCGGGCCGCAGCTTCCGGGTCAGCGCCCGCCGCGACGTAGGCATCGGCCCAGCGGTCGGCGGCCGCGCGCGTGAACGCCTTTCCTTCGTCGGAGAGGGCCCACTGCGCGCCTTCTTCCGGTGCGATCTTGCTGTCCTGCACAGCGAAGTGCAGGGCGAGGCCCAGGAGGCACTGGTCCCAGCCCACGCCGGTGGCCCCGGGCCCAAAGGTCTCCCACATGTCGGCGGGCACGTCGGCCACCCGGGCCATGTGCTCGAGCTCGAACCGCGTGCGGTCCTGCCCCAGGGAGGTGAGTCGGACCGTGACCCACGAGACGCCGCCCGCGAACTCCCACGTGATCCGGTAGTACGCAGTCCCGTCGGAGGGCGGAGTGCACTCGAGGATCTCGCCGCTCGCGTTGCCGGTGAGTTGGTACCGGCCGCCGAGTCGCAGGTCGCCCGAGACGGGTAGGAACCAGCGCGCGATGCGCTCGGCGCTCGTGGTGGCGTCCCACGCTTCGTCGATGCCGGCGGGATATTCCTGCGCGATCGTCTGGATGCGCGATGGCTCGCCGTCGACCTCTTCGGTGCGCAGCGCGCGCGTCACGGCGTCGATCTGGGAATTGACGTCGACCATGGTTACTCCTCTTCTTGTGGGGTGGGGCCGTCGGAACCGGCGACTTCGCCGGGATCTGCACGCTCGGCAGTCAAGCGCTGCGCGCGTCTGCCGCGGGCGAGCTCCGTGCCGAGGGCGGCCAGTGGCCCGCGCCAGAAGCGCTCGAACGGGGTCAGCCATTCGCTCACCTGCTGGAGCCCCTCGGGGTCGACGGCGTACAGCCTGCGGGTTCCTTCCGGGCGGACGGTCGCGAAGCCCTGCTCGCGCAGCACCCGCAGGTGCTGCGACACGGCGGGCTGGCTGATGCCGAACTCCTGGGTGATGACGGCTGAGATGTAGCCCGCCGGCTTCTCCCCGTCGACGATGAGCTCGAGGACCCGCCTGCGAACCGGATCACCCAAGACGTCGAATGCGTGCATGCACACATTATTTGCGTCCATACTTATATAAGTCAAGGATGAATAACTCCGAGCTGTGGCCATCTCCCTCAAGAAAGACTGATGCTGGGGCTGTGAACATCGGCGACCAGGACGGCCATGGCCGTTACGGCGGTCGAACACGAACGATGTGAGATGTTGGCACATCCCACGTCGCCTTCCTGGAACTGCTGCTCGCCGACGAAGTACCCCGGCGCGAATCACGCTCGGCCACTTTGCGGTCGGCGAAAGCCGGTCTGGATCAGTCGATGCGGATCGACACCTGGAATGCTCTCGACGATCTCCGTTACGACCGATCCCTGCTGTCGGATCTGGTGTCGTTGCTGTTCGCCGAGGCCGGCCACTCGGTTCTCGTTCTGGGTCCGGTCGGAGTCGGCAAGACCCACCTGGCGACCGCCCTCGGACACGTCGCGATCCGGCGGCGGATGACGGTGTTCTGCGCTCGGGCGGACAAGCTGTTCGCCCGTCGGTTCCTCCACGACCAGGTCCCAAGCAGTTGCGCGGCCACTCACCCGGCCCGAGTCCGCCGACTACGCCGGTGTGTCCGTGGGGTCCGCAATCGTGGGGGAGCAACGGAGGGACGCGTCCAACTGACGGATCAGTTCCCCGACCCGTCCTCCCCCACCCGGGGCCACCGGGTAGCGGCGCAGGACGTCTACCACAACGTGATTCGCAAGTCTCTGCGTCCGCGCGATGTATTCGGCTCCGACGACGGGATCGTCGCCGGCGGAGAGTTCGAATGCTCGTGCGGCATGAGCGGCGGAGCCGAGAATGTGCTTTACCTGCGTGGCTTTGGCGAGTGGATGGAGGAACGCCGCACCGGCCGCGTGGCCGGCCGCGCGGGCAGCGTCGCTCGCTGCGGGCTGCCCCGCATCGCGGGCCTCCTGAGCGGCCCGGTGTGCTGCCCACGCGCTGTCGCGGAGAGCGGTGGTCCGCTCGGCTCCCGCCGCGAACGCCCCTGCACCGTCGATCGCGGCTCGTGGGCGCTGATCGTGCGGGCGTTCACGTTCGAAAACCGCCAATGCAGGTCGCGCGCACGCCACTGCAAAGCCGGCGATCTCGCGAAGTTCAGCGCGGCTGAGTTCGATCTCGGTGGAGTCATCCGCCATGGGGTCACCCTTCCGCACAGGGACCTGAGCCTCACCATTACCTAGGCAGTGACCAGCTCGAGGTGCCGGGTCGGTCAGGGCACCTTGGGCGGGTTGTCCGGGAGGAGGAGTGCGCCGATGTCGTTGCCGATCGGCACGGTGTTGTTGGCGTTTGCGTTGGCCGTCGGTCCGAGCGTGGCGTAGACGACGATCGTGGTCTTCGACTCCGTGTCGTAGAGGGCGATGCCGTTGTAGCCCCCGAAAGCCGGGTTCATGAGCAGCCAACTGCCCAGGTGAACGGTTCCGAATGCGAAGTATCTGTCCGCAGTCAGCGGGCCCAGCCCGGCGGTCTTGTCCGCCATCATCTCCGTGAACGCCGTGTCGGACAGGAGTTCGCCGTTGCCGAGCGCCTGTACCCACCGCGCGACTTCGGCCACCGTCGAGTTCATGTTGCCGCTGTTGAGGAACGCGGTGGGATTCCAGAACGTGGAGTCCTCGAAGACGCCACGTTCGTTGGTATAGCCGTGCAGAATCGGTTCACTGATCTCGGGTGTCAACATCACGCTGCTCTGGTTCATCCCGAGTGGCTGAAAGATGCGTTCCTCCAGCAGATCACCGAGCGGCTTTCCCGTCGCCTGCTCGAGTACCACTCCCAGCAGGCACAGATCGCTGTGCGCGTAGGCAAAACTGGTCCCCGGTTCGAACAGCGGTGGGCGGGAATTGGCGAGGTCGAAGATCTCCTGAGACGTGAAGCCTTTGATCGGATTTGCGTAGAAGGTCTTCAGGAATTCGGGGTTGGTGACGTAGTCCGAAATGCCCGTCGTGCTGTTGGCGAGCATCCGTGGGGTGATCTTGTCGGCGCGCGGAAAGTCGGGTACCCACTTGGCGATCGGCTCGTCCAGGCTCAGCGTTCCGGCTTCGCCCAGCTGTAACAGAACGGTCGACAGCATTGGTTCCATCGGCTGGCCGACTCGCAATTGCATGTCACGGGTCGCGGGAACGCCGAGCGGCGACTCCCCCACTGCTCCGCTGACAATTTCCTCGTCACCGCGCCACACACCGAAGACGGCACCGCTGAGATCGAGTTCCGCCAGCTTGTTGCGAACTACGTCGACGATTCTGTCGGCGTCGGGATCGTCCGCGTGCGGTGCATCCGCACCGTGCTCTGTTGTCTGCTGTCCGCCGCGTTCTTCCGAGCCACAGGAAACGGCGCCGAAAACAAGAACGATGCTGAGCGCGGCAACCGCGCTTCGACGCACCCGGCTGCGAGTCGACGAACTCATGAGGTCGATCCCTTCGTGCGCAGGGTCGAGCGGGACTCGCTGCTTCCTGATTCTAGGCACAAACCTTCCTCGGCCTGATGCGTTCTGGCCGTAAATCACGGGCCACCGTGTACTCCCGCCGCGAAGTACGCGATCAAGGCGTGCCGAATATGTTGCTGCGGCGAACGCCTCGTCTGCGGCAGACTGTGCCTGGTGATTCTGACGATCTCCACGACAGTACGACCGGCCACCGATCTCGGCTACCTGCTGCACAAGCACCCTGATCGGGTCCAGGAGTTCCCCCAATCCTGCGGTGTCGCCCGCGTGTTCTATCCCGAGGCGACCGCGGATCGCTGCACGGCAGCGCTGTTGCTAAATGTCGACTCGGTACGGCTCGCCCGCATGTCAGGCAGATCTGCACCCGACTATGCGCTCGGCCAGTACGTCAACGATCGGCCCTACGCTGTCTCCTCGCTGCTGTCGGTGGCGTTGGCGGAGGTATTCCGCACCGCCCGCGCCGGCCGGTGCACGATGAAACCCGAGCTCGCTGCCACCCGGATACCGCTCGAGATTTCGTTGCCCGCATTGCCCTGTCGCGGTGGACCGGAGCTGGCCGAGCGACTTTTCGCCCCGCTGGGATGGACGGTCGTGGCCCGCGCCGTGCCGCTGGACGACGCCTTCCCCGAATGGGGAAACTCCCATTACGTCCGACTCACCATGCGGGGTGACGTCCGGCTCGCCGACGCACTCAATCACCTCTACGTGCTGCTTCCCGTGCTCGATGACGCGAAACACTATTGGGTCGCCTCCGACGAGGTCGACAAACTGATCCGGGCCGGCGGATCCTGGCTCACCGAGCACCCCGAAAGGACGCTGATCACCCGCCGCTATCTGCGGCACCAGTCCGCACTCACTCGCGCCGCCTTCGAGCGACTCGCCGAACTCGGCGACGATGTGGAGGAGCAGCTGGAACCGCCGGTCGACGAAGAGCCCGACAACGACACGGTGACCGCGCCGGACACCTCGGTCCCGCCGCCGCTGAACCTGCTTCGGCGTGAGGCGGTCCTTCGAGTGCTCGACGAGCTGGACGCTCGCACGGTCATCGACCTCGGATGCGGGTCCGGTCAACTCGTTTCCGCGCTGCTGGACGATCCCGGCTATACCGAGATCGCCGGTGTGGACGTGTCGACGAGAGCGTTGACGATCGCGGGACGCCGCTTGCGGTTGGATCGGATGCCGGAGCGGCGCCGCGCACGTCTGCAGCTGTTCCAGGCGGCGCTCACCTACACCGACAGAAGGTTCGCCGGCTACGACGCAGCAGTGCTGATGGAGGTTGTCGAGCACATCGACCCGCCGCGGCTGCCCGCACTCGAGCAGGTGGTGTTCGGCACGGCACGGCCTGGGCATGTGATCGTGACGACCCCGAACTCCGAGTACAACGTGCGTTACGCCGACCTTCGGGGTATGCGCCACCCCGACCATCGCTTCGAGTGGTCCCGCGCCGAATTCGGTTCTTGGGCAGACCATGTCGGTGAAGAATTCGGTTACACCGTCGACTTCCGCCCGGTGGGTGACGACGACCCCGCGGTCGGTTCCCCCACTCAGATGGCGGTCTTCACCCGGGTGGGCGGCGCCGATGTCTGATATCTCGGTGCCGGCGCTGTCGCTGGTCGTGCTCGTGGGAGTCTCGGGAAGCGGAAAATCGACGTTCGCTGCCCACCATTTCGCGCCCACTCAGGTGCTGTCGTCCGACTTCTGCCGCGGCCTGGTCGCCGACGACCAGAACGACCAGGCGGCAACGTCCGATGCCTTCGACGTGCTGCTCTACATTGCCGCAACTCGGCTGCGTCGGGGCCTGCTCACCGTCGTCGACGCCACGAACGTGCAGCGTGAATCACGCAAGGCGTTGATCGATCTGGCCAAGTCTCACGACGTCCTGGTGGACGCGATCGTGCTCGACGTCCCCGACGATGTCGCAATCACACGCAACCAGGCCCGATCGGACCGCGACTTCGGGGCGCACGTGATCCGACGGCAGCACAAGGAACTTCGGCGATCGCTGCCGAAGATGGGCCGCGAAGGATTCCGGCGTGTGCACGTGCTCACCGGAGTGGACGACATCGCTGCGGCCACAGTGGCATTGGAGAAGGCATGGACCGACAAGCGTGAGCTGACCGGACCGTTCGACATCATCGGTGATGTACACGGCTGCCGGAGCGAACTTGAGACGCTGCTGCGCAAGCTCGGCTGGACGCTCGATCCCGACGGCGGCGGCGCGTCGCACCCCGAGGGCCGGACGGCGGTGTTCGTCGGCGACCTGGTCGACCGCGGACCCGACACCCCCGGAGTGCTGCGCCTGGTGATGGGCATGGTGGCGGCCGGAACCGCCCTGTGCGTGTC
Organism: Rhodococcus sp. NPDC019647; assembly: GCF_044389235.1. NCBI lineage: Bacteria > Bacillati > Actinomycetota > Actinomycetes > Mycobacteriales > Nocardiaceae > Rhodococcus > Rhodococcus sp. NPDC019647. The sequence goes on from NZ_JBIRXS010000001.1 coordinate 921,386, forward strand.
GGGCAACCACGAACAGAAGCTTGCCCGGGCACTGCACGGCCGGAAGGTCGCCACCTCGCACGGGCTGCAGCAGTCGCTCGACCAGCTCGCCGCGGAACCCGACGACTTCCGCAGGGACGCCCACGCCTTCATCGACGGTCTGATCAGTCACTACGAACTCGACGGTGGCAATCTGGTGGTCGCGCACGCCGGGTTGAAGGAGGCCTATCACGGCCGCGCGTCTGCCCGGGTGCGCTCGTTCGCCCTGTACGGGGACACCACCGGCGAGACCGACGAGTACGGACTGCCGGTGCGCTACCCGTGGGCCCAGGACTATCGCGGCCGCGCCGTCGTTGTCTACGGCCACACCCCGGTGCCGGAGGCCGAGTGGAGCAACAACACGCTCTGCCTCGACACCGGCGTCGTCTTCGGCGGCAAGCTGACCGCCCTGCGCTACCCGAGCAGAGAAATAGTTTCCGTACCGGCGGAGCGGGTGTGGTTCGAACCGGTGCGCCCCCTCACCACCGGCTCGACCAGGTCGGATCCCCCGGCACAGCGCGATCCGGGCCAGCTGTCCATCGACGACGTGCGCGGAACGCGGCACATCGACGTCCGGTACACCAAGGGGCGCATCAAGGTGCGCGAAGAGAACACCGCCGCTGCCCTCGAGATCATGAGCAGATTCGCCGTCGACCCGCGCTGGCTGGTGTACCTGCCGCCGACCATGGCCCCACCGGCCACCTCGAACCTCGACGGCTATCTGGAGCATCCGGCGCAGGCCCTCGCCGAGTTCGCGTCCGACGGCGTCACCGAGCTCGTGTGCGAGGAGAAGCACATGGGTTCCCGGGCGATCGCCGTGCTGGCCCGCGATGCGGCAACCGCGGCGAAGCGGTTCGGCGTCACCGACGGCAGCTCGGGCATCGTCTACACCCGCACGGGGCGCCCGTTCTTCGACGATGCGGCCACGATGAGTGAACTGGTCGACCGGCTACGCGCCGCATGCGGGCCGCTGATGGACCACCTGGAGTCATCGTGGCTGGTACTCGATTGTGAACTGCTGCCGTGGTCGGCGAAGGCGGGTGAGCTGATCCGCAGCCAGTACGCATCGGTCGGGGCTGCTGCTGGTGCAGCGCTGCCGGAGGCGATCGCCGCACTCGAGCGCGCCGCCGCCCGCGGTCTGGACGTCGGGGAGCTGCTGGCCCGCACCCGAACCCGTGCGGTCAACGCCGATCGGTTCCGGAAAGCATATGCCCGATACTGTTGGCCGGTGACCGGACTGGACGGTGTGCGACTGGCCCCGTTCCAGATCCTCGCCTGCGAGGGCCGGGCGCCTGCGGTCACCGAACCGCACTCCTGGCACCTCGCCAAGCTGGCGATGCTGGACGATCCTCTCGTCGCCGCCACCCGACACGTGTTCGTCGATCTCACCTCGGATGCGTCCCGGGAAGCCGCCACCGCCTGGTGGTCACGACTGACCGATGCCGGCGGTGAAGGCATGGTAGTCAAGCCGGTCGGCCAGGCACCCGCGGAACTGGCACGCAGAAGGATTCAGCCGGGCATCAAGGTGCGGGGGCAGGAGTACCTGCGGATCATCTACGGTCCCGACTACACCGACAATCTCGACGTGCTCCGCGACCGGTCTCTGGGCCGCAAACGATCGATGGCCCTGCGTGAGCATGCGCTCGGGCTCGAGGCGCTGACCCGGCTGGCGGAAGGCGACCCGCTATGGCGGGTGCACGAGCCGGTGTTCGCGGTTTTGGCGCTCGAGTCCGAGCCCGTGGACCCCCGGTTGTAGTCGGAGGGTCGCATCGTCCGATCGGCGTGTCGACCGCACCTACCGAGGGTGAGAGAAACAACTCATCGGCTACCTCGACGCACTCGGTCGCTCGTATTCTGTGTCGTCGTGTCGGTAGGAGCGCAGAACCAGGGAACCGCGTCGCGGGAACACGATGTGCAGATTCCTGCGCCGGCCCCGCCACGGTCGTTACTCCTCGGGGTTGCCGGCCAGGGCCGGCGGTGGCCGGGTGTGGTGCGCGCCGGGGTGGCGGCGGCGTTGCCCGCCCTCGCCGGGATTGCGCTCGGACACTCTGCGGTCGCAGCGACGGCCACGCTGGGCGCGTTCGCCGTCGTCTACGGCGAGGGCCGGGCGTACCGCGTGCGGTGGCGGGTGGTGTCGATCGCGGCCGCTGCACTGGTGTTCCTGGCGGGTGTGGGCGCCGCAGTCGGCGCACCGGTCCACGCAGCGGCGGCCGCGGGGAACTCCGCACTGGGGAATTCCGCGCTGTGGGCAACGGTGCTGATCCTCACGATGACCGTCGTCGTCGCCGTCTGCGCCTTCGTCGTCGACGGCCTGCGACTCGGAGCCCCCGGCGCCTTCCTTCCCCTGCTGACCGTGGAGATCGCGTCGTCGCTGCCCGCTCTCGGTGTGTCTACGACGGAGGTGCTGGCCTGGACGGCTTCGGGAGCGGCATCGGCGTTGCTCGTCTCGATGTCCGGGTTCTTGGTGCGTCGTCGCACCCCCGAGCGGGCCGCGGTCGCGGCAGCGGTCGCCGCCGTCGGTGCCGCGCTCTCCGACAGTTCATCACCGACTTCACGCCGGGACGCGGTGCGGGCGCTGCACGCCGCGTGGCAGTGTCTGCACGACGCCGCACTCGTCGGTCGCGATCACGCGCTGACCCGCGCCCTGCATGCCGCTCATTTGCGGTGTGCGTCCATGGCGGACGGTCGCGACGCAGACCACGCCTCGGACACCGACGATCTGCGACCACAGGTACCGCTGCCCAGGCCGTCGATTCGTTACCGACTCGGGCGGGCGGCTCATCCGCGGGGCAGATCCTGGACCATCGTCGCTCGGCTGCTGGTGGCGTGCCCCGCCGCCGGTCTCCTGGCGCTGAGTCTCGATGTCGGACGGCCCGATTGGGCGGTGATCACCGCGGCGATGATCCTTCACCAGGGCCCGGATCGCGTACTGGGAACGTACCGCGGCCTTCACCGCTTCTTCGGCACCGTGCTCGGTCTCGGCCTGTTGGCGGTGCTGGCGACACTCGACCTGACGGCCGCCGCGCTCGTTCTCGTCGTGGCTCTCCTGATGGCGGGGACGGAAGCTTTCCTTGTCCGCAACTACGGCGTGGCGATGGTGTTCATCACGCCGCTCGCCCTGGTCGTCGGGAGCCTGGGGACGCACATGGACCTCGGTGTCGTCACCCGGGATCGGCTCCTCGAAACCCTTCTCGGCGTGGCGATGGCGCTTGTCGTGCTGTGGACCGTGCTTCCGCGTTCGTATCGGCGGATCCTGCGCGACGCGGACGAACAAGTTGCCCACACGATCGGGCGGATCGCCGACACCCGTGACCCGGTTGCCGTCGCCGAACTCTGCCATGACCTCGAGTTCGACCTGCACGCTTCCACCACCGCCGCGATCACATCAGCTCACACCGACCCGGCCTGGACCCGCACCCTGTGGCCCGAACATCACCACCTTCACGAACTCGGCTACCGCACCCTCGCCCGGCACCTCGGGCCCAGCATGTAGCAGCCGAAGGGCGAATGATCGCCTACCGTTGCCCGGGAAACATTCGGCGATTGCTCGAAGAAACGGAACACTCATGTCAGCTTCGGAAATCCAGTTGAGTCGAACGATCGATGCGCCCGTAAGCGCGGTCTGGGCAGTCCTCACCGACCTGGACAACGCGGAGTCGGTGCTGAGCGGGGTGGAGAAGCTCGAACGGCTCGACTCGACGAAGTACGAAGTCGGCACCCGGTGGCGGGAAACCCGGGTGTTGTTCGGCAAGTCGTCGACCGAAGAGATGTGGGTAGCGGAGATCGACCCGGAGAAGCGCACCGTGGTGAAGGCTGCCTCCCACGGGGCGAACTATACGACCGTGTTCACCCTGTCCCCTGCCGGTGACGGCACCACCCTGACCTTTCACTTCTCCGCAGAAGCGAACGACCTCGGCGCGTTCTCGCGATTCATGATGAAGATCTTCGGCTCCTTCGCCCTGAAGGCCACCACGAAGGCGATCCGGCGCGACCTCGATGACATCGCCGACGCCGCCGAGAAACGGGCCCACTGACCGCCCCGTACGCTGCGGAGCCTACGGCGTGTGGCCGACGGCCGACAGGACCCATGATCACGCGTGATGCGAATCAACGGTCGCCCCGGCCAGGACCCTGACACGATATCGGTGTGACTGATTCAGGCCGCGTCCTCGTCCTCGGTTCGGGATTCGCCGGTTTATGGGCCGCGCTGGGGGCGGCGCGGCGACTCGAGGAACTCGACGCGACCGGCACCGTCGATGTCACGGTGATCAGCAAGCTGCCATTTCACGACATCCGGGTCCGCAACTACGAGGCAGACCTGAGCGCGTGCCGCATTCCGCTGAGCGACCTGCTCGACCCGGCTGACGTCGGGCACATCACCGCCGAGGTGACGGCGATCGACACCACCGCGCGCACCGTCACCGTCGCGGATAGCGGAGAGCAGGGCGCCACGCAGGAATATGACCGCTTGGTCATGGCACTGGGCAGTCGGGTGGCGAAACCCGATATTCCCGGTTTGCGGGAATTCGGCTTCGACGTGGACACCTACGACGGCGCCCTGAAGCTGCAACGCCATCTGGCCGCTCTGTCCGACGGCGAAGCGGACGTGAGCGCGGCGACCGTGGTGGTCGTCGGCGCCGGTCTCACGGGTATCGAAACGGCGTCGGAACTGCCCGGGATGCTCACGACACTGTCTGCCGAACGCAACCTCGACCCGCGCGTGGTGCTGATCGACCACAACCCCTACGTCGGTTCCGACATGGGGGCGTCGGCGCGACCGGTGATCGAAGCGGCGCTGTCCGAGAACGGGGTCGAAACGATGACCGGCGTCGGCGTCGCCGCCGTTGACCAGCACGGCGTGACGCTCTCGTCCGGAGAGGTGCTGGCCGCGGGCACCGTCGTCTGGTGCGCGGGCATGCGGGCAAATCCGCTGACCGCCCAGCTCGCCGGGGACCGCGACCGGCTGGGTCGCCTGCCGGTCGACGACTATCTGCGAGTTCTCGGCTCACCCGGAGTATTCGCCGCCGGTGACGTCGCCGCGGCATGGGTGGACGACGACCACCTATCGGTGATGTCGTGCCAGCACGGGCGTCCGATGGGCCGCTACGCGGGTTACAACGTGATCGGTGATCTACTCGGAGAGCCGATGATGCCGCTCCGGATACCTTGGTACGCGACGGTTCTCGACCTCGGACCGGCGGGCGCGGTGTACACCGAGGGATGGGATCGCCAGGTGGTGGCGCACGGTGCGCAGGCCAAAGCCACCAAAGTCACCATCAACACCCAACGGATTTATCCCCCGTTGAACCGCGACCGCAACGCGCTGCTCGCAGCCGCCGCGCCGGTGCTGCAGGCGCGACCCGACCCCGGCCAATGAAGCAGAGGCGCTCCGCGCCCGTGCGCCTTTCTGGTAGCTGGGACAACCAGAAAGGCGCACAGGCGGCGGAGCCGCCCATTGCCTCCGGCGGATTGGAAGAGCAGTGTGAAACACGGGGAATGACCGGCGACGCCGTGTCGGCGCCGCCCCGAGGAGAAAGGTGCCGATCGTGTTCGCACGCTCAACCACAATTCATTCGCACCCGTCGTACATCGACGCCGGGATCAAGCACTTTCGGGACACCGTGATGCCCGCACTGGCGGACATCGAGGGCTGTCTCGGTATGTCCCTTCTCGTCGATCGTGATTCGGGCCGATGCATCGCAACCAGTTCGTGGCGGGACGAGGAATCTCTACGCGCCAGCGAGGGACCGGTGCAGAATCTGCGTGACACCGCCGCCGAAATTTTCCACGGCACCACCGAGGTGTCGCGGTGGGACATCGCGGTCATGCATCGCGACCACCATTCGGAGCGCGGGGCCTGCTGCCGCGTCACGTGGATCAAGACCGAGCCGGCCCACATGGACCGCGGCGTCGACATGTGGAAAATGGCCGCACTACCCAAGATGGAGGAACTCGACGGATTCTGCAGCGCCAGCTTGATGCTCGATCACGCCGCAGGTCGCGGGGTGTCGTCGCTGACGTTCGACAGCGCCGAAGCGATGGAACGCAACAGGGAACGCGTCGACAGCATCCGCGACGAAACAGCCCGCGAGGCGAACGCCGAGGTGCTCGACACCTGCGAGTTCGAGCTCGCCATCGCCCACCTGCACGTCCCCGAGATGGCGTGACCTGCCGGATGGTCGAGAAGGCACACCGCTCGGTATGCGGCGGTGTGCCCGTCCATCTCTTCGTCCGGCTTTCGCGCGCCGCGGGCACTGCCGTCGGCTGAGTACGAGGGCAGAATCGGGAGGGTGGCAATCCATCGGCCCGCACTGCCTCTGCGCCCGGTAAAACCGATGTTGGCGACGCTCGGCCCTCCCCCGGGCGGGGACGACTGGGCGGTGGAGATGAAGTACGACGGCATCCGCGCCGTCGCCACCGTCACCGCAGACTCCGTGAATCTGTTCAACCGCAACTGTGCCGACATCACCGCCGAGTACTCGCAGATCGCCGTCGGACTCTCCGACATCGACGCAGGCCGTGGCGTGGTACTCGACGGCGAGATCGTCGCTGCCGCGACTGGCCTGGCATATTGCGTCTTCGATCTGATGGCGCACCGGGGGGCGCCGATCCTGGGCTGGCCCTACCTCGAGCGCCGCCAGCTCCTGGCCGACGCCGGTCTCGAAGGCGAGGTCGTGCATGTGGCCCCGTACTGGGTCGACGTCGATGGCGAGGCAATGCTCGAGGTGGCCGACGAGCACGGTTTCGACGGGATCGTCGCGAAAAGGGTGACGTCGCCGTATCTCCCTGGACGCCGCTCACCGGACTGGGTGAAGACCCCGCTTCTCAACAGCGCAGAGGTGATCGTCGGCGGGTGGGAGGCGACCGGCCGCGGTGGGCTGCGGTCGCTGATCGTCGGTGCCCACCGAGATGGGGTCGGCTTGGTGTTCGTCGGGGAGGTCGGCTCCGGCTTCAGTGAAGCCGACCGGCGGCGGACGCTTGCGCTGCTCCGACCATTCGAACGCCCCACCAGTCCGTTCGACAGCCAGGTCCCCGATGAGCTTGCCCGTCACGCCCGCTGGGTCGAACCGCTCCTCGTCGGCACCGTCGAGTACCGCGAGTTCACCCCGAATCGGCGGCTCCACCGCCCATCGTGGAGGGGTTTCCGAGCGGGTATAGACCCCAGTTGGGTGACCATCGAGAAATTGCCGTAGACCCGCGCCCCACGGTGTTCAGAGGGTCTCGAGCTCTGCGTCGCGGGCGACAACGGGTGTGGGTGCGGTGCGCCGATGCGCTAGGTACAGGGCCAGGCCGGTGAAGATCAATCCGCCGACCAGGTTGCCGAGCACGGTGGGGATTTCGTTCCAGATCAGGTAGTCGAGGAGGGTGAAGTCGCCGCCGAGCAGCAGACCCGACGGGAACAGGAACATATTGACGACGGAATGTTCGAATGCCATTGCGAAGAACAGCATGATGGGCATCCACATTGCGATGACCTTGCCGGGGATGTCGGTGGCGATCATTGCCCCGGCAACCCCCGTCGACACCATCCAGTTGCACAGGACGCCGCGTATGAACAGGGTCAGCATGCCTGAGGCACCGTACTCGGCGTAGCCCAGTGTGCGCGATTCGCCGAGATGGCCGATGGCCTCGCCGATCTGGTTGGGCTCGGTTGCGAATCCATAGGTGAAGACGATCGCCATCATCACGGCGACAGTGAACGCGCCGAGGAAGTTGCCGAGGAACACCAGTCCCCAGTTCCGTAACACCCCGACACCGGTTATCCCCGGCCGCTTGTCGAGCCAGGCCATCGGGGCGAGCACGAAGACACCGGTGAGCAGGTCGTAGCCGAGGAGGTACAGCATGCAGAAACCGACAGGGAAGAGCAGCGCACCGATGAGCGGCTGGCCGGTCTGCACGCCGACCGTGACGGCGAAGACCGCACCGAGGGCGAGTATCGCACCCCCCATATAGGCGCGAATCACGGTGTCGCGTGTGGACATCAACACCTTGGACGCACCGGCATCGATCATCGCCGTGACCAAGTCGGATGGCTTGACGTAGGACAACGTGGCTCTCCTTGTGGGACGGTGCCGAACCGGATGCTTCGGCATTTCGAGCGACAGTAGAAACGACGCGTTAACTATCTGAACCCGCCGATTGTCCGGCCGGTAACGAACCGCTCACGACCATCCCGCCACCTATGTGATGAACAGGCAGTCCAACGCTAGTCGACGATGTCGACTGCGATCCTCGTCGGCGAGGCCGATACACACCGACATGGCGACAACAGTGGTCACTGTGCGCGTGTCGTCCTCACGCTCTGAGTGCGCCGACGAGATGTGACTCGACGCTCAGAGCTTGTACCCGATGGTCCTGAGGAGAGCCTTACGGTCGGCGACATCGTCACTCGTCTCGACGCCGGCAGGTGTGAACCCGTCGATCACTCCGGCGATGCCCCTGCCGAGTTCCGTCTCGGCGACGATGATCTCGACCCGATTGGCTGTAGCGCAGAAGATGCCGCACACCTCGGGCACCTGCTTGAGCGTGTTCAGCACATTGACCGGATAACCCTCCTCCACGAACACGAAGAAGGAGTGGCCCGCACCGACCGCGACCGCGTTGCGCGTGGCCAACTCGACGAGACGGTCGTCGTTGCCCGAACAGCGCACGAGGCGGGGACCCGACGCCTCGCAGAACGCCACCCCGAACCGCAGGTGCGGACTTACTCCAGCCAGTGCTTCGTGCAAATCTTCGACCGTCTTGATGAAATGGGCCTGCCCGACGATCACATTCATGTCGTCGGGCTTGTCGATCGCCACGGTATGCAGCTCCACGATCGTCTCCTCCATCGCCTGCGGCCGCGCAAGCCGGCATCGATCTCAGTGTGCGCCGCTCCGGCAACGGGGACAACGCCTGTGCAGCGAGGCACACCGGTGACTTCGCCGGGCAAGGGGTCGTTCAACCGGGCATGGTCTCGCCGCCGAGCGGTGCGAGAACCTCCCCGCTGTAATACGACGACAGCAGACCCGCAGCGAAGAACACGTACGAGGGGGCGATCTCGTCCGGTTGCGCGGCTCGCCCGTAGGGGGCCTGTTTACCGAAGTCCGCCACCTTCTCCTCGTCCATGGTGGCAGGAATCAGCGGTGTCCAGACCGGGCCGGGGGCGACACAGTTGACACGGATTCCCCGCTCGAGCAGTGCCTGCGCCAACGAGTACGTCAGTGCGTTCACCGCACCCTTGGTGGCGGAGTAGTCGATCAGCGACTTGTTGCCACGCAGCCCGTTCACCGAACCGGTGTTGATGATGGCCGAGCCGGGGGCCAGGTGTGGGACAGCGGCCTTGGTCACGTGGAAAAAGCTGTCGATATTGACGGAAAACGTGCGGCGCCATTGGTCGTCGGACAGGTCGAGGAAGTCATCGACGGGCTCTTGGTACGCCACATTGTTCACGACGACGTCGAGTCCGCCCAACTCGGACACCGTGCGTTCGACGACGTCGCGGCAGTGCTGCGGGTCGGCCAGGTCACCGGGGAAGACGCGGCACTTCCGGCCCTCGGCCGCGACCAGTTCAGCGGTGTGGCCGGCATCGTCGCTCTCCTCGAGATAGGCGATGGCCACGTCGGCGCCCTCTTTCGCGAAGGCGACGGCGACTGCCCGGCCGATGCCCGAGTCGCCCCCGGTGATCAGGGCCTTCTTGCCCGCAAGCAGATCTCTGCCGCGGTAGGCGCGCATCTCGTCCTGCGGCTGGTCGGCCATCTCGGCGGTGTGGCCGGGGTAGTCGATGGTGTGCGGGGGCGTTCCCCCCTGAGTGAGGACATCGTGAACACTGGATCGTGAAGGTCCAGAGGAAGAGATTCACTGATGGTCATGAAGGCGTACTCGGCGGAGTTCAAGGCCGATGCAGTCGCGTTGTACCTGTCCGATCCGAGCCACACGTTCGAGGGCATCGGCAACGACCTGGGAGTCAGCCGCGAGACCCTGCGCAACTGGGTGCGGGCCGAACGCAAACGCACCGGTACCTCCACGGCCGCGCTCCGGTCCGGTGGGGCGGAGCGGGCGGTATCGCCGGGCGAGGTATCGTCCGAGTCCGTGTTGGAGGAAGAGAACAGGCAGCTCAAGGCCCAAATCCGGAAGCTCGAAACCGAGCGGGAGATCCTGCGGAGGGCCG